>JAEZMB010000004.1 GCA_023435825.1 Pseudomonadota bacterium
CGCAACCGGGCGGCCGCCTGGCCCCCCGGCGTTGTCGTTTACTGGGCCATCATGGGCTTGTAGTGCATGGGGACCTTGATCGAGGGATCGAGCTGCTTGGCCTTGGCGAAATCGGCCTTGGCTTCGTCGAGCTTGGACATGGCCCCGTAGCTCAAGGCCCGGTTCTTGTAATAGACGGCCTGGGGCTTGCCGGCCTTGCTGTGTTCGATGGCCTTGGTCAGGTCGGCCACGGCTTCGGCGTGCTTGTTCTGCATGGCCAGGATGCGGGCCCGATCATAATAGGCGGCGGTGTAGTCGGGGTTGAGGTTGATGGCCTTGTCGAGATCGGCCAGGGCCTCGGCGGTCATCTTCTTGTTGGCGTAGGCCGTGCCCCGATTGGTCAGGGCCAGGGGCAGGAGTTCCTTGGGCGTGGCCGGGTTGTCGATGACCTTGGTCAAAAGGGCGATGCCATCGTTCCAATGGCGGTCGTTCACGGCGGCAACGCCCTTGGCGTAATCGGCGTTTATGGGATTCACGGCGGCGTGCTTCTTGGCCAGGGCCGGGGAAGCGGCAAGGAGCAGGGCGGCAAAGGCGAGGAAGAAGATGTGACGAAGCTTCATGGTGAGCCTCCGTTGTGTTGAAGGTTGAGAGCCTTCTTGTATCGTATGGGGTGTCCCGTGGATTTTGGCAAGAGGATAAGCTGGATTATTGGTCTATGGAGGATAAATTGTAATGTATGGCGTCGTTTCTTTCTTGTACTATTGTGATTAAGAAAATAGTAGAAATGGAAAATGGTTTATAGAATATGATTATTGTATAGTCGGATTTGCGGTAATTAGCCGTCAGGACGTCGCATTCGCGTTGTCGCCCCCGTTCGGCCGTCATGGACCGGCCAGGATGTCTGTCGAAGGTTGCACCGTGGCGGCCAGGCCGGGGCAGCAACCGGACTTGTGGTCTCGCCTGGGCGGACGGCCGACTTGCGCCAGTCCTTTGGCCGCAAAAAAGCCCGCGACGGCGAACCGTCGCGGGCGTGGTTTCCGGCCTGCCTGGGAGGGCGTCGGCTAGAAGTCGTAGTTGTAGGAGGCCACGTAGTCCTTGATGCGCTTGTGGGCGGCATCAATGCGGGTCCGCAGGTCCTTTTTGTACTGCTCCAGGTCCAGGGTCTTAGTGGCAACGCCCGTGTCCATGGCCGCCTTGGCCACGGCCGGGGCTTCCCATTCCAGCATACGGAAGTCCAGGGCCTTGGGGATGACGTAGTCGATGCCGAACTTCACGTCCTTTTCGCCGTACATGTCCATGACCTCGACGGGCACGGGCTCCTTGGCCAGGGCGGCCAGGGACTTGGCGGCGGCCATCTTCATGGCTTCATTGATCTTCTTGGAGCCGGCGTCCAGCGCGCCGCGGAAGATGAACGGGAAACCCGAGACGTTGTTGACCTGGTTGGGGAAGTCCGAGCGGCCGGTGCCCATGATGGCGTCGGGGCGGGCTTCCTTGGCGTCGTTGTAGGGGATCTCCGGGTCCGGGTTGGCCATGGCGAAGATGATGGGGTTTTTGGCCATGCTCTTGACCATGTCCTTGGTGACCAGGCCCTTGGTGGACAGGCCCAGGAACACGTCGGCGTCCTTGAAGGCTTCGGCCATGTTGGCGAAGGCTTTTTTCTGGGCGAACTGGGCCTTGGTCGGGTGCAGGTCGGTGCGGCCGGCGTGGATGTGGCCCTTGGAGTCGAACATGGCGATGTTGGCCTGATCGACGCCCAAGGCGACGTAGAACTTGGAGCAGGCGATGGCCGCCGCGCCCGCGCCGGAGACCACGATCTTGAGGTCCTCGATCTTTTTGCCGGCGATCTCCAGGGCGTTGATGATGCCCGCGCCGGAGATGATGGCCGTGCCGTGCTGGTCGTCGTGGAACACCGGAATGTCCATGATCTCGATGAGGCGCTGTTCGATCTCGAAGCACTCCGGAGCCCGGATGTCTTCAAGGTTGATGGCCCCGAAGGTCGGTTCGAGGAGTTTCACCGTCTCGATGATCTTCTCGGGGTCCTTGGTGTTGAGGTTGATGTCGTAGACATCGATGTCGGCGAAGGTCTTAAACAGCACGCCTTTGCCTTCCATGACCGGCTTGCCGGCCAGCGCGCCGATGTTGCCCAGGCCCAGGACGGCGGTGCCGTTGGAGACCACGGCCACGAGGTTGCCGCGGTTGGTGTACTTCCAGCCAAGCTCGGGATCGGCGGCGATGGCCAGGCAGGCCTGGGCCACGCCCGGCGAATAGGCCAGGGAGAGGTCTTTCTGGTTCCGGCAGGGCTTGATGGGCACGACTTCCAGTTTGCCCGTGCGCCAGACCGAATGGTAGTTCAGGGCTTCTTCCTTGGTGAAAAGCGCCATTGTGATACCTCGCTTGGTTGGTTTCCCGCGTTGTTACGCGTCGGCGGACTCTTCCGCCGCGTTGTCTGGTGGTTGCGTGGCCGCCGCGCCGCCAAGCAGGCGGTCGGCGATGGCCTTGGCCGCCCGGCGTCCCGCGCCCATGGCCGAGATGACGGTGGCCGCGCCGGTGACGATGTCGCCGCCGGCAAAGACATTGGGAATGGACGTCTCGCCCGTGGCCGGATCGGCCACGATGTAGCCCCGGCGGTAGGTGTCCAGGCCCGGGGTGGTCTGGCTGATGAGCGGGTTGGCTCCGGTGCCCACGGCCACGATGGCCATGTCGGCTTCCAGGGTGCAGGTGTCGCCCTGGCAGGCCACCGGCGAGCAGCGGCCCGACGCGTCGGGTTCGCCAAGCTCCATGCGCTGGAGCACGATGGCCTTGAGCCGTCCGGTTTCGTCGCCGATGAATTCCACCGGGGCATTGAGGCACAGGATGTCGAGCCCTTCCTCCTTGGCGTGGTGGAGTTCCTCGCGGCGGCAGGGCATTTCGTATTCGGTGCGGCGGTAGGCCAGGGAGACCTTGTCCGCGCCCAGGCGCATGGCCGTGCGGGCGGCGTCCATGGCCACGTTGCCGCCGCCGAAGACGACGACATGCTTGGCCGGGAAGGTCGGGGTGTCGGTGGCCGGGAACTTGTAGGCCCGGCCCAGGTTCACCCGGGTCAGGTACTCGTTGGCCGAGAACACGCCGATGAGGTTCTCGCCAGGCACGCCCAGAAAGCGGGGCAGGCCGGCCCCGACGCCGATGAAGACGGCGCTGTAGCCCGACTCCAGCAGCTCGGGCACGGTGATGGTCTTGCCGCCGACCCAGTTGGTGCGAAATTCCACGCCAAGGGCCTTCATGGCCTCGACTTCCTGGCGCACCACGGCCTTGGGCAGGCGAAATTCCGGAATGCCGTAGACGAGCACGCCGCCGACCTCGTGCAGGGCCTCGAAGACCGTGACCGGGATGCCCCGGGCGGCCAGATAGCCGGCGCAGGTGAGGCTGGAGGGACCCGAGCCGATGCAGGCGACTTTCAGGTCGTCGCGCGGCATGGCGCAAGCCGGTCCGCCGGTGACGGTCTCGCAGGCGGTCTTGGCCAGGTGCGTGTCGGCGACAAAGCGTTCCAGGCGGCCGATGGCCACGGGTTCGCCTTTCTTGCCCACGATGCACGATCCCTCGCACTGGGTCTCCTGGGGGCAGACCCGGCCGCACACGGCCGGCAGGGAATTGGTCTGGCGCAGCACGGCGTAGGCCTCGTCGAGGTCGCCGTCCGCGATCTGTTTGATGAAGCCGGGGATGTCGATCTCCACCGGGCAGCCCTTGCGGCAGGCGGGCTTTTTGCACTGCAGGCAGCGCCCGGCCTCGGCCAGGGCCATCTCGGCGGTGTAGCCCAGGGCCACTTCCTCGAAGTTGCGGGCCCGGACCTTGGGGTCCTGCTCGGGCATGGCGGTGCGGGGGGCCTTCGTCTTTTTACTTGGAGCAGTTGCAGCCATGGCTCTTGAACTCCTCGTAGGAAAGACGTTCTTGGTCCTTGAAAGCCGTCAGCCGGGCTCCAAGCTCGCCGAAATCCACGGCATGGCCGTCGAATTCCGGTCCGTCCACGCAGGCGAAACGGGTTTCGCCGCCAACGCTCACCCGGCAAGCGCCGCACATGCCGATGCCGTCAACCATGATGGAGTTGAGGCTGACGGTGGTCTTGACGCCAAACGGCCGGGTGGCCTCGGCCACGGCGCGCATCATGGGCACCGGGCCGACGGCCACCACTTCGGCCACGGTCTTGTCGTTTTCGAGCATCTCGACGAGCAGGTCGGTGACCAGGCCTTGCCGGCCGCAGCTGCCGTCGTTGGTGGCAATGAGCACCTCGGGGCAAAAGGAGCACAACTCGTCGCGAAACAGCAGCAAATCCTCGCAGCGCGCGCCGATGATGGTCACCACCCGGTTGCCGGCCATGTGGTGGCCCTTGGCGATGTGGTGCATGGCCGCGATCCCGGTGCCGCCGCCGACGCAGATGACCGGTCCGTCCACTTTGTGGATCTCGGTCGCGCGTCCCAGCGGTCCGCACAGGTCCAGGATGTCGTCGCCGGCATCCAGGGTCTCAAGATGGGCGGTGGTCTTGCCCATGACGAGATAGACCAGGGTGATGGTGCCTGCCTCTTTGTCGGCGTCGGCGATGGTCAGGGGAATGCGTTCCCCGTCCTCCCACACCCGAAGGATCACGAAGTTGCCGGGCAAGGCCTTGGCCGCGATATGCGGGGCCTCGATGACCAGCTCGCTGGTCATGCCCGGAATCAGTTTGCGCTTGCGCAGGATCCGGCTTGGCATTGGGGCTCCGATGCGCGCCGCGCGGCGCGTCTAGCCGAGGTTCGGTTTCACGTACAGCTCCCCGCCATGACAATCGTTTATGACCAACAGCGGGAAGTCCTTCACCGTCAACTCCCGTATAGCCTCAGGGCCAAGGTCTTCGTAGGCGATGACCTTGGCGTCGGTGATGCGCTGGGACAACAGCGCCCCGGCTCCGCCGGTGGCGCCCAGGTAGACCGCCTTGTACTCGGCCAGGGCGGCCTTGACCGCGTCGTTGCGCTTGCCCTTGCCGATGGACCCCTTGAGCCCCAGCGAATGCAGGCGGGGAGCATAGGTGTCCATGCGGTAGCTCGTGGTCGGACCGGCCGAGCCGATGGGGCGTCCCGGAGGCGCGGGAGAAGGCCCGACATAGTAGATGAGCGCGCCCTTCAGGTCAAAGGGCAGGGGATTTCCGGCGTCCAGGGTCTCGACAAGCCGTTTGTGGGCGGCGTCGCGGGCGGTGTAGATGTGGCCGCTGATGAAGACCACGTCGCCGGTCTTGAGCTTTTCGACGTCGGCGTCGGAAAGCGGCGTCGTCAGATGATGTTCGGCCATTAGAAGATGACCTCCTTGTGGCGGGCGCTGTGGCACTGGATGTTGACGGCCAGGGGCAGGCTGGCCAGGTGGCACGGCGCGACGATGATCTTGACGGCCAGGCTCGTGGTCTTGCCGCCAAGGCCCATGGGGCCGATGCCCAGGGCGTTAATGGCGGCCAGCAGTTCGTCCTCGAGCTTGGCGATCTCGGGATCGGGATGTTTGTCGTCCAGTTCGCGCATGAGCGCCTTTTTGGAATTGACGGCGGCCAGCTCGAAGTTGCCGCCGATGCCGATGCCGACGATGGTGGGCGGGCAGGGGTTGGGTCCGGCCTCGGCCACGCGGTTCACGACAAAGTCCTTGATGCCCTTCCAGCCCTGGGCCGGAGCGAGCATGGTGACGCGCGACATGTTCTCGGAACCGCCGCCCTTGGCCATCATGGTGATTTTCAACTTGTCGCCGGGCACGATGTCGAAGTGGATGATGGAGGGCGAGTTGTCGCCGGTATTCTTGCGGGTGAACGGGTCGCAGGAGGATTTGCGCAAAAATCCGTCCTTGTAGCCGGCGACCATGCCGTCGTTTATGGCCTCGCGCAGGGTCGAGCCTTCCACCCGCACGTCCTCGCCGACCTCGACGAAGAACACGGCCAGGCCGCAGTCCTGGCACAGGGGCAGCCCGGTGTCCCGGGCCAGATCGGCGTTTTCCAGGAGCTGGCGGAAGATTTCCTTGGCGGCCGGCGCTTCCTCGGCGGCGTGGGCGGCCTCGAAGGCGGCGCGCACGTCGGCGGGCAGCTCGCGGTTGGCCGCGATGCACATGGCGGCCACGGCTTCGCGGATGTCCTTGGCTTGCACTGTCTTCATGCTAGAAGTCCTTTTTGAGGAACCTGGGCAGGATGTTCTTGACGGCGGCCAAAGCCATCTTGCGGCGCAGCTTGCCAAGCTGTTCCTGGAGCGGAATCTGCTTGGGGCAGACGTCTTCGCAGGCGAGCAGGCCCATGCAGCCGAAGATGCCCTCGTCGGTGCCGACGATGTCGAAGTATTCTTTCTCGGTGCGCAGGTCGCGCGGGTCGAGGATGAAGCGGGCCAGCCGGTTCAGGGCCACCGCGCCGAGGAAGTCCTCGCGCATGAGCGCCGTGCCGCAGGCGCCCACGCAGCAGCCGCATTCGATGCAGCGGTCAAGCTCGTAGATCTGCTCGGCCAGGGCGTTGTCCATGCGCTCTTCCTGGGCCTTGGGGTCGAAGGTCTTGTCGGTGTGCACCCAGGATTCGACCTTCTGGTACATGCCGCGAAACCAGGTGCCGGTATCCACGGACAGGTCGCCCACCAGCTTGAAGACCGGCAGGGGCATGAGCGTGATCTCGTCGGGCATTTCCTTGGTCTTGGTGTGGCAGGCCAGACCCGGTCGGCCGTTAATGACCATGGCGCAAGCGCCGCAGATGCCGGCCCGGCAGCAGAAGTCGAACATCAGGGTCGGGTCGATTTCTTCCCGGATGCGGTTGAGCGCGATGAAAAGGGTCATGCGCTCGGTCTCGTCCAGGGTGAATTTGTCCATATGCGGCGAGGAAGCCGGATCGGACGGGTTGTACCGGAATATGTTGAAAGTCAGCGTTCTGCCCATTGTCTTCTCCTTTTCGCTCACAAACTGCGACACTGCCTCGCCGCCGCGTCATCCCCCCTGTCGGGGGTGCGGGGGGGGGGGGGCCCCCGCCCCCCGGGGGCGCGTGT
>JAEZMB010000008.1 GCA_023435825.1 Pseudomonadota bacterium
GCACCAGGCGCCCGGACGGAGCGGCGCCGACTCGGCCGGGGCCACGGGTCCGGCCGGGGCAAGACCGCTGGACGGGGCACGAAGGGCCAGCAGGCGCGCGCGGGCGGGAAGACGCGACCCGGGTTTGAGGGCGGCTCGCTGCCGATGATCATGCGCATGCCGTTCAAGCGCGGTATCGGCTTCTTCAACCCGAACGCCGTGGCGACGGCGACGATCAACGTTCGGCAACTGTCGGGCTTTGAAGCCAACAGCCAGGTTGGACCGGCGGAGCTCATCGAGGCGCGGCTCGTGCCGGCGGGCGCGACGCGCATCAAAGTTCTCGGCGATGGCCAGATCGACCGGCCGCTCACCGTGAGCGCCCACGCGTTCTCGGGCCAGGCGAAGGCCAAGCTTGAGGGCGCGGGCGGTACGGTCGTTGTCATCGAACGGACTGCCGATTAGGCAGTTCGCGTCCCAGCGAAGCCGAGGAGAGGAGGTGCCCAGATGCTTGAGGCGGTAAGCAACGCGTTCAAGCTACCGGATGTGCGACGGAAGCTCTTGTTCACCCTTGGGGTGCTCGTGATCTTCCGATTCATCGCTCACATCCCGGTGCCGGGCGTGAACGCCGCTGCGCTCGCGGAGTTCTTCCGCGGCAATCAGCTGCTCGGCATGCTGGACCTCTTCTCCGGCGGCGCGCTGACAACGTTTTCGATCGCCGCGATGGGCGTCTACCCGTACATCACCTCGACGATCATAATGCAGCTTCTGACGCCGGTCATCCCGAAGCTTGAAGAGCTATCGAAAGAAGGTGAAGCCGGCCGGACGAAGATCAACCAGATAACGCACTGGCTGGCAGTGCCGCTGGCGGCGCTGCAGGCGTACGGCACGGGCACAATCCTCGCGACGCAGGGTCAGGGTATCCTGCGGGGTTTTGGCTTCGGGCCGGGCCACGACGCGCTTCAGACGCTAACCATCATCATCGCGATGACCGCTGGCACGGTGCTGCTGGTCTGGATGGGCGAACTGATCACCGAGAACGGCATCGGCAACGGCGTCTCGATCATCATCTTTGCCGGCATCGTCGCCCGTATGCCACAGCTCATCGGGCAGACTCTGTCGGGCACGCAGAGCTTCCTCGCGATTGTCGTGTTCGCGGTCGTCGGTCTGATAACCGTCGCGGCGATCGTCGTTATGCAGGAAGCGCAGCGCCGGATCCCCGTGCAGTACGCGAAACGCGTGCGCGGCACGCGGATGTACGGCGGTCAGTCCACTCACATCCCGCTGCGCGTCAACTCGGCCGGCATGATCCCGCTCATCTTCGCGATGAGCATGATGCTGTTCCCGGGGACGGTGGCCAGCTATTTCGTGACCGCGCCCGGCTTTGGCGGGGACGTCGCCCGGTTCATTCAGGGTGCATTCAACAGCACCGGCTGGTTCTACTGGTTGCTGTTCTTCCTGCTGGTCGTCGGGATGACGTTCTTCTACACGATGGTCACGTTCCAGCAGCAAAACCTGCCCGAGAACCTGCAGAAATACGGCGGCTTTATCCCGGGCATTCGTCCGGGCCGCCCAACGGCTGAGTATCTGAACAAAGTCATCCTGCGAATCACCTGGCTTGGAGCTGTCTTCCTGGGGATCGTTGCGGTCCTGCCGTTCTTCACTCAGCAGATCAGCCCCAGCCTGATTCTCTCAAGCACGGGCCTGCTCATCGTCGTTGGCGTCGTGCTTGATACGATGAAGCAGCTTGAGGCCCAGCTGATGATGCGACACTACGAGGGCTTCATCAAGTAGACGTCAGGCAGGTGCGTGACTCTCGTCGCCCACCTGCCGAAACCGAACCGGAGCCGGGTGGTCTCGGCGATCAAGGAGCGTTGAGTTGGCGGACAAGAGCGCGAAGTTCGTAATCTTCATGGGCCCTCCCGGAGCGGGCAAGGGCACGCAGGCTCAGAAGGTCGCCGAGTCCCTCGGGCTTGCTCACATCTCGACGGGCGATTTGTTCCGCGAGGCGATGGCGAAGCAGACCGATCTCGGTAAGCTTGCCGAGTCGTACGTGAAGAGCGGGCAGTACGTCCCCGACGAAGTGACGCTCGGGCTCGTTAGCGAGCGGCTGTCCGCGTCCGACGCGGCGGTTGGCGCGATCCTCGATGGCTTCCCGCGCACGATCGATCAGGCGAAAGGCCTCGACGCGATTCTGGCCGATAAAGGCACGAGCATCGCTCGCGTCGTCTACCTCGACGTCCCGCAGGACGCGCTGATGACCCGTCTGACCGGCCGCTGGACCTGCAAGAAGTGCGGCGCGGTCTACCACCAGGTGTTCAACCCAACGAAGGTCGCTGGCGTCTGCGACGCCTGCGGCGGCGAGCTCTACCAGCGAGCCGACGATACGGCCGAAGTCGTGCTGAAGCGCCTCGACGTGTACAACAAGCAGACCGCTCCATTGATCGAATACTACGAGGCGAAGGGCCTCGTTTCGCGCGTCGCCGGCGACAAGACACCGGCCGAGGTCCGGGAGGACATCCTGAAGGTTCTCGCCTAGTCTGCCATCGGGCAGCGCGGGCGAGGGTACGGAAGAAGGTAGAGGAGAGGAATGGCTGGTCGGCGAACGATCCATCTGAAGAGCAAGGGCGAGCTGGAGCTGATGCGCGAAGCCGGTCGGATCGTCGCGATCACGCTCGGTCGGCTGCGGGAAGCAGCAAAGCCAGGCGTCAGCACGCTCGACCTCGATCGGATCGCCGAGTCGTCGGCTCGCGAGTTCGGCGCTATCCCCTCGTTCCTGAACTACCACGGCTTTCCGGCCTCGCTCTGCGCCTCAATCAACAGCGAGATTGTTCACGGCATCCCGCGCAAGGACCGGGTGCTGGTCGAGGGTGACATCGTCAGCCTGGACTTCGGCGCGATCTGGAAGGGTTTCCACGGCGACTCAGCGATAACCGTCGGCGTCGGCCGGGTGAGCGAGGTGGCCGAGCGGCTGATGCGCGTGACCGAGGAATGCCTGCGGATCGGCATCGCGGCTGCCCACGCTCGCAACCACCTGACGGATATCGGCGCGGCTGTGGAAGCGCACGCCGCGGCGGCGGGATTCTCGGCGGTGCGCAAATACGTCGGTCACGGGATTGGCCAGGAGATGCACGAGGCCCCGGAGGTGCCGAACTTCGGTCCGGCCGGTCTGGGGCCTCGACTGCGGCCGGGGTTGGTCCTGGCGATCGAGCCGATGGTGAACGTCGGCACGCACGAGACGATCGAGAGGCCGGATGGCTGGACGGTCGTGACGGCGGACGGCAGCCTTTCGGCCCATTTCGAGCACACCGTGGCGGTAACGGACGGTGAGCCGCAGATTCTGACCCTGCCGTAAGCAGTGTTCAGCGGGCTGGTGGAGGGCAGGGCAGGTGGCGGAGAGGGATGCGGTCGATCTGGATGGACGGGTTGTCGAAGCCCTTGCGCACGACATGTACCGTGTCGAGCTGGTGACGGGACAGAAGGTGCTCGCGCACGTAGCGGGGAGGTTGCGACTGAACTTCATCAGGGTACTACCGGGCGACCGGGTGACGGTAAGTCTCTCGCCGTACGACGTGACGCGAGGGCGGATCACCCACCGGCTGAAGTAGCGGTTGACATTCGACAGCCCACCGGGTAGAATTGGTGGTCGGACTGTCCCGCAGAAGGGCGTCCGTATGTCCAGTTGGCTTGACAGATTCAGGCAGGAAGGCGTTTAGCAGTGAAGGTTAGAGCATCGGTGAAGGCCCGCTGCGACAATTGCAAGATCATTCGTCGCAAGGGCATCGTGACGGTCATCTGCACGAACCCGAAGCACAAGCAGCGGCAAGGCTAGGCGAGGCCGCCGGGAGGCAAGAGTGGCAAGAATCGCTGGGGTAGACATCCCACGGGATAAGCGGGTCGAGATTTCGCTTCGTTACATCTACGGCATCGGCCCGACGACGGCGCGGAAGGTCCTCACGCAGGCTCGCGTGAACCCGGGTACTCGGGTGCGGGATCTGACCGAAGAAGAAGTGAACCGGCTGCGCGAGTTGATCGAGCGCGAGTATCGGGTCGAGGGCGATCTGCGCCGCGAGGTGCAGATGAACATCAAGCGATTGATCGAGATCGGCTGCTACCGCGGGCTGCGTCACCGGCGAGGTCTGCCGGTTCACGGGCAGCGGACCCGAACGAACGCGCGAACGCGCAAGGGCCCGCGCAAGACGGTTGCCGGACGTCGCAAGGCTGCCGCGAAGAAGTAGCGTATCGCGATCGCGTTGCGCAGCCATGCGGCTGAAGCGACGCGATTCCAGCGGTACGCCCGATTAAGACAGGAGTCGCAATGGCGATCAAGAAGAAGGCGACGAAGGTCCGGCGCCGAGAACGTAAGCAAATTCCGCGCGGGCGCGCCTACGTCCAGGCCACATTCAACAACACGCTGGTGACGCTCACCGATCCGACCGGTGCGGTGCTCAGTTGGAGCAGTTCTGGTTCCTCCGGCTTCAAGGGCTCGCGCAAGAGCACGCCGTACGCCGCCGGCATGGCCGCCGAGGCCGCTGCGAAGAAGGCGATGGAGCAGGGGCTGCGGCAGATCGAGGTGTTCGTCAAGGGGCCGGGCTCCGGCCGCGAGGCGGCGATCCGTCAACTGCAGGCCGCGGGGCTGCTCATCACCTCGATTACCGACGTTACGCCTATTCCGCACAATGGCTGCCGGCCACCGAAGCGCAGAAGGGTCTAGGCGGAGGAGACAGGAGGAAACATGGCAGACACACTTGGCCCGTCCTGCAAGCTCTGCCGGCGCGAGGGCATCAAGCTCTTCCTGAAGGGCGACCGCTGCTTCACGCCGAAGTGCGCGGTGGACCCGAATCGCCGACCCTACCCGCCTGGACCGCACCAGCAGCGCCGGCGCAAGGCCTCCGAGTACGGCCTGCAGCTGCGCGAGAAGCAGA
>JAEZMB010000080.1 GCA_023435825.1 Pseudomonadota bacterium
CCCCCCCCCCCCCCCCCCCCCCCCCCCCCCCCCCCCCCCCCCCCCCCCCCCCCCCCCCCCCCCCCCCCCCCCCCCCCCCCCCCCCCCCCCCCCCCCCCCCCCCCCCCCCCCCCCCCCCCCCCCGCCCCCCCCCCCCCCCCCCCCCCCCCCGGGGGGGGGGGCGCCCCCCCCCCCCTTATTCGTCCACGAGGTAGATGTCGCGAAGGCCCGGGGGCGGGTCGATGGTGACGACGCCGGCGTCGAGATCGACGTCCGGCACGAAGTCGTCGGTGGCGGGAAAGAGGATCTCGCGGCCCTTGGCGTCGCGGATGACCCAGATTTCCGGTCCGCCGTGGTCGCGGACGTCCTCGATGACGCCGAGGTCGGGATCGGTTGGCGCGGCGTCGGCCAGTCGCACCCGCAGGCCCGGCAGGTCGTGGAGGAACACCTCGTCCTCGGCGGCCGCGACGAGCCTGTCGGCCGTCACGCAAATGGCCAAGCCGCGCAGGGCTTCGGCGGCGGTGCGGTCCGGGACGTTGTCGAAGGTGACGAGGATGCGGTCCTGGTGGGGCCGGACGGCGCGCACCACATAGTCCCTGCCGCGCCCGGGGTCCGACGGCGGCGACAGGCGCAGGGTCGAACCTCGGGCGAAGTAGGTGGGGGAATCGGCGTGGCTGTCCACGACGAGTTCTCCCCGGACGCCGTGGGGGCGGGCGACCTCCCCCACGATGATGTATTTGCTTGCGGCCATGGACCGTCTGCCTTGGTTGCGGCGCGGGCCGTGCGCGCCGGCCGGGTTATTCGAGGATTTCCAGGACGGAGCGCTTGCGGGCCTTGGTGGAGGCCGCGCCGAGGATGGTGCGCATGGCCCGGGCGGTGCGGCCCTGCTTGCCGATGACCTTGCCGAGGTCTTCCTTGGCCACCTTGAGTTCGATGACCGAGGTTTGCTCGCCTTCAATCTCCGACACGTGCACCTGGTCCGGATTATCCACCAACGATTTCGCCACGTATTCGATCAAGTCCTTCAACATACGCACCTCCTGAGGGTAACCGTAAGAGCAAGCGAAGGACTTCCGCTTCCGAGTCCGCATGTCTCCCGGCAGTCGGGAGGTCAGCGGCGGCGTCGCGGCTTGCCGGCCGGACCGGCCCGGCGGTCACCCGCCGGCTTGCGCCTAGACGCCCGCCTTCTGGAGCAGGGCGCGCACGGTGTCCGTGGGCTCGGCGCCGCGCGCCAGCCAGGCCCGTACTTTTTCACCATCCACTTTTATTTCGGCCGGGTCAACCATGGGGTTGTAATAGCCCAGGTATTCCAGGGCGCGGCCGTCGCGGCGGGTTTCGGAATTCATGGCGACAATGCGGTAGAACGGGCGCTTCTTGGAACCCATGCGGGTCAGGCGCAGTCTCATGGCCATAACGTGTCTCCCCTTTATGTGGTGGACGATTTGCTGTTGTGGAAGCCCGCGAACCTTGCGGTCAGCGTTTTTTCCGTTTTTTCCGTTGTTCTTTCTTCTTCTTGGCGGCGGCCCGGGCGCTTTCGATGGCGGCCTTGCTCGGCGCGGGCGCGCCGCCCATGCCGCCCATGCCCGGCGGCATGCCAGGCATTCCGCCCATGCCACCCATGCCGGGCATGCCGGGCATTCCCGGCATCCCGCCCGGGGGCATTCCGGGCATCTTCATCCCAGGCGGCATCTTGGGCATGGAGGGCATCCCCTTGCCGCCCATCATCCGCTGCATCATCTTCTGCATCTGGGTGAAATTTTTCAGCAACTGGCTGACTTCCAGGACCGTGGTCCCCGAGCCCTTGGCGATGCGTTCCCGGCGGCTGGTGTTGATCAGCTTGGGGTTGTCGCGCTCGGCCTTGGTCATGGAGTTGATGATGGCCTCGACCCGGCCCATCTCCTTCTCCGGCATCTGCACGTCGCCAAGCTGCTTGCGCACCTGGGACATGCCGGGGATGAGCTTCAAAAGCCCTTCCAGGGAGCCCAGCTTCTTGATGCGACGCATCTGGGTGCGGAAGTCTTCCAGGGTGAACTGGGCCTTGCGCAGCTTGCGCTCCATCTCGGCCGCTTCCTCGGCGTCGACGTCGGTCTGGGCTTTCTCAATGAGCGTGAGGATGTCGCCCATGCCCAGGATGCGCGAGGCGGCCCGGTCGGGATAGAAAAGCTCCAGATCGGAGACTTTTTCGCCCGTGCCCACGAGCTTGATGGGCTTGCCCGTGACCTGGCGCACGGACAGGGCCGCGCCGCCCCGGGCGTCGCCGTCCATCTTGGTCAGCACCACGCCGGTGATGTCCAGGCGCTCATTGAAGGCGGCGGCCACGGTGACGGCGTCCTGGCCGGTCATGGCGTCGGCCACGAACAAAATTTCCCCGGGGGCGCAACCGGCCTTGATGGCGGCCAACTCGTCCATGAGGGCTTCGTCGATGTGCAGGCGGCCGGCGGTGTCCAGCAGGACGACGTCGTGGCCGGCGCGCTTGGCCTCGGCCAGGGCGGCGGCGCAGATGTCCACCGGGTTCTGGTCCGGGGTGGACGGATAGGCCGGAATATCGAGCTGGGAGGCCAGCTTGTGGAGCTGGTCGATGGCCGCCGGACGGTAGACGTCGGCCGGGACCAGATAGGGCTTGCGTTTGAATTCGCGGCGCAGCTTGAGCGCCAGCTTGGCGCAGGTGGTGGTCTTGCCCGAGCCCTGCAGGCCCACGACCATGATGACGGCCGGCGAGCCGGACAGGTCGAGGTCGGTGGCCTGTCCGCCGAGGATCTCGATGAGTTCCTCGTGGACGATCTTCACGACCTGCTGGCCGGGATTGAGGCTTTTGAGCACGTCCTGGCCGACGGCCCGTTCCCGGACGCGTTCGACGAAGTCCTTGACGACCTTGAAATTGACGTCGGCCTCAAGCAGGGCCAAACGCACTTCGCGCAACGCGGTCTGAACGTTTTCCTCGGTCAGTCGGGCCTGGCCCCTGATCTTGCGGAAAACGTCTTCGAGTCTGTCTGTAAGGCTGTCGAACATGGTCCTGGCGCACCTCGGTAAAGGGCAAAGTTTGACTTGATAACGGCAAGCGGTCCAGACGTCAAGAGGCCGCCGGGACCGGCCCGGCGGCTGGAAAAAAAAGCCCCGTCCGGCGAGCGGACGGGGCCATGGCGTCTTTCAGTCGATGCCGGGCGTCCGAGGACTACCAGCTGTTGCGACGGGGACGGTCGTTGTAGCCGCCGGCGCGGGGCTGACGCTCTTCGGCTTCGTTGACCCGCAGGTCGCGGCCGCCGAAGGCCTTGCCGTTGAGGCTCTGCATGGCGGCATCGGCGCCGTCGTCGCCCATTTCCACAAAACCGAAGCCGCGCAGGCGGCCGGTTTCACGGTCCACGATCAGCTTGACCGAGGTCACGTCGCCGTAGGCGGCGAACAGGTCGCGGATTTCGTCTTCGTTGGTGGAAAAGGGCAGATTGCCGACATAGAGTTTCTTGGACATCGCGTTGCGCTCCAGATTTCGGGCTAATTCTTCAAAGGTCGTCGGGAGCTTGCAAACGCGCAGGTCCTCGGAGACTGGGAAAAAGACTTAGCCAACAATGTTAGATGGCGATACCTACGCATGGGCCGCACCGCTGTCAATGGCTATTTCCGCACAGCGCCGCGCCAAGCCCCTGCCAGTCGAGCTGTTGCAATACCCGGGTGTCGCGCAGCACCACGCGGTTTTGCAGCGCCGCGTCACGAGTCGTATCATCCCTGACGCCGTAAAACGGCAGCAGCACGGTGAAAGCCTGCAATTGGGCCGTGCGCGCCAGAGGCAGGACATCGTTGGGCCGCGTCTGGTCGGGACGCTCTCCAAGCCGGCAAGGCTGGTTGAAAACAATATATTCGCGGCAGGCCAAAGGCCGCAAAGGATAGACGGCGCAGACCCCGTCCGCGAGAAACGGACAGGGGTCCTGGCGCTGCATCATCAGCGCCTCCCCCACCCTTCTCGCCAAGTCGCCGACCAAGTGGCTCAAGGCGAACCATCGCACCCCCTGGGCCTCGATGGTGGAAACAGGAATGGGCTGGCTGCAGCAGGCATGGCATCCCGAACGGCAAGCCGGAACCCGCCCCGAGGCCGCGACCGCCCGGTCCACGCCCCGGTCGATAATGGAACCGGCTTCGATCAGCGCCGTGAGCCAGGGCAGACGCGGGGCGGCGTCGCGCACTCGCCGCAAGGACAGCACAGGCATAGTGCCGCCACCCTACGTCACCACAAGACAAAGTCAATCCCGACGACAAGTTCCATTAAACTCTTGCACCAGAGGCAATGCACCCATCGCTTTCCACGCAAAAGCTTAAAAACAAGAAACAAGCCCTCAACGCAAAGAGACATGTCCAGCCCATCCCTGGCAATCGTGAAAAACGCCAAAGCAATGCCGGCCCGACAAAAGCTCGCGCAACAAGTCGTTACGAAGACATCCCCGCGTCATGGGCCAGGACGTCGCGCCCCACCTGCCCCGGTCGGCAACGCGGCAACGCGCCGTATCGGCAAAACATCGTGCCCGGTCTTCCGTGCCTCCCCTCCCATAACGACGGGGGAAAATTACGCGATGAGCGCCAAGCGAAAGCAACGGCCAAAAAAAAGGGGCTTTCGCCCCTTTTCTCGCGCTGTCCCGGCCAATCAACCCCGGATGGCCCGGGCAAACCCGGCTTCCGAACGGTTGATGACCGCCTCGTCCACGCAAAAGGCCAGCCGGAAATAACCCGGCATGCCAAAGCCGCGCCCCGGCACGGCCAACACCCGCTCCTTGGCCAGACGATCCAGAAAAACCAGCTCGTCGGCGTCGGGCGACTTGGGGAAGAAATAGAACGCGCCGCGCGGCATGACGAAGTCGTAGCCGGCCCGGGTCAGCACCCCGGCCATGGCCGCCCGGCGGCGTTCGTAGATGCCCCGGTCCACTTCCTGGCCCAGCGCCCGCAAGAGCAAGGCCTGGCCCACGGCCGGCGCGTTGACGAACCCCAGGATGCGGTTGGCGAAAACCAGCCCGGCCACAAGCTGCGCCCGGCCTTCCATGAGCGGCGACACGACGACATAGCCCACCCGCTCGCCAGGCAGGGACAGATTCTTGGAAAATGAGCCGATGACCAGCGAATACGGATACAGCGGCAGCACCGAGGGCACGTCCGCGCCGTCATAGGCCAAGAACCGGTAGGGTTCGTCGGCCAACAAATAAATGGGCCGCTCGCGGCCGGCCGAGGCCCGGGTCAGCATGGCGGCAAGCTCGGTGAGCGTCTCCTTGCTGTAGACCATGCCGGTGGGGTTGTTGGGCGAATTGATGAGCACGACCCGGGTGCGCGGGGTGATGGCCGCTTCCATGGCCGCGATGTCCAGATCGAAGTCGGGCATGGTGGGCACGGGTTTGAGGACACCGCCGGAGTTGCCGGCGTAGAAGCCGTATTCCACAAAGTACGGGTTCGGGCAGATGACCTCGTCGCCCGGGGTGAGGACGGCCCGGAAAAAGCAGTTGATGCCGCCGGCCGCGCCGCAGGTGAGGAGCAGATCCTCGGCGGCGATGGCGATGCCCTGCTCCTTGGTGAGGTGTTCGGCCAGGGCGGCCCGCACAGCCGGATAGCCGGGATTGGGCATGTAGCCGAAGGCAAAGGGCCGATCCGCCTGTTCGGCCAGCTCGGCCAGACACTCGCCAACCACGGCCGGCGGCGGCAGGTCGGGGTTGCCCAGCGAAAAGTCGCACACGGCGTCTTCGCCGTATTGTTTCTTGAGCTCCAGCCCGTGTTCGAAAATCTTGCGTATCCAGGCTCCGCCGGACAGGAATTGTTCCATTTGCTCGGTGACCAGTTTCACGGCCGACCCTCCAAAAAAAGTGTCCGGCGAGCATGGCGCAAAAACTGAAGTGACGCAATATGGTAACGGGTTTGCCGCCGAATCGCGACGCGCCCCAAAAAAACAATTCCCTCCCGGGAAAGTTTGGTTTACAGTTCTCGCCTCACGGCGATCCCTGCCGCTAATCCCTATCTTCGCGAGACTCCCATGACCGAGGCGAAAAAGCCTGAAATCCTTGCCCCAGCGGGCGATCCCTATTCCTTTCTGGCGGCCGTCGCCGCCGGGGCCGACGCCGTCTACTGCGGCCTCAAACATTTCTCCGCCCGCATGCTGGCCCGCAACTTCTCCACGTCCGAGCTGGCCGCCCTGGCCGAAATGGCCCGGGGCCGCAACGTGCGCACCTACGTCGCCATCAACACCCTGCTCAAGCCCGACGAGGCCGACAAGGCCGGACGCCTGATCTCACGCCTGGCCGCCGACGTCGGACCCGACGCGCTCATCGTCCAGGACCTGGGCGTGGCCGCCGTGGCCCGGCAGGCCGGCTACAAGGGCGAACTGCACCTGTCCACCCTGGCCAACGTCAGCAGCCCGTCGGGCCTGGCCACCCTGCCGCCGTACTCCTTTTCCCGGGTGGTGCTGCCGCGCGAACTGACTGTCGATGAAATGCGCGAGATGGCCGAGGCCGCTCCCAAGGGCCTGGAACTGGAAGCCTTTGTCCACGGCGCGCTGTGCTACAATGTTTCGGGACGCTGCTACTGGAGCAGCTACCTCGGCGGCAAGTCGGGCCTGCGCGGCCGTTGCGTCCAGCCCTGCCGGCGCATCTACGACCACCGGGGCCAGAAGGGCCGCTATTTCTCCTGCCAGGATTTGAGCCTCGACGTGCTCACCAAGGCCCTGCTCACCATCCCCGAGATCACGGCCTGGAAGATCGAGGGCCGCAAGAAAGGCCCGCACTACGTCTACCATACCGTGGCCGCCTACAAGCTCTTGCGCGACGCCGCCGACGACACCTCGGCCAAGAAGATGGCCGCCAGCTTCCTGGAACAGGCCCTGGGCCGGCCCGGCACCAACTACAACTTCCTGCCCCAGCGGCCGAAAAACCCCATCGACACCAAGGAGCGCACCGGCTCGGGCATGCCCGCCGGCAAGCTCACCCGGGGCATCAAAAGCGGCCAGTGGAACCTGTCCACCCGGGTGGGCCTCATGCCCGGCGACCTGCTGCGGGTGGGCTTCGAGGACGAACCCGGCCACCGCGTGGTCAAGGTGACCCGCACCGTGCCCAAGGGAGGCCGGCTCACGCTCACCTTCGACGGCCCGGACAACAAGCCCGAGTCCGGCATCCCGGTCTTTCTGATCGACCGCCGCGATCCGGCCCTGGCCGCCAAGATCGCGCCCCTGGAAGCCGCCCTGGACAAGATCACCCCGCGCGAGGCCAAGCCGTCGGAATTCGTGGCCAAAATGCCCAAGCCGGCCAAGCCGTTTCGCAGCGAGCCGCTGTCGCTTAGCGTGTGGCGCCATCCCGACATGCGCAAGGAAAAGAGCCCCTTTGGCGTGTGGATCTCCACCCATCGGGCCCAGAACCTGCCCCTTGGCCGGGCGGCCATGGTCTGGTGGTGGCTGCCGCCGGTCATCTGGCCCGACGAGGAAAGCGAATTCAAAAGCCTTATCGCCGCCATCGTCAGCCGGGGCGGCAAGCGCTTTGTCCTCAATGCCCCCTGGCAGATCGGCCTGTTCCCGGCCGGTGCCAAGGGCCTGGACTTCTGGGCCGGCCCGTTCTGCAACGTGGCCAACCCCCTGGCCCTGGGCGAACTGGCCCGCAACGGCTTTTACGGCGCGTTCGTCTCGCCGGAGCTGTCGGGCGAAGACCTGCTCGGCCTGCCCAAGACCTCGCCGATCCCCCTGGGCATCGTGGCCAAGGGCGCCTGGCCCCTTGGGCTGTCGCGGGTGCTCTCGGGCGAGGTCAAGACCTGCCTGCCCGTCATCAGCCCCAAGGAAGAGGGCCTTTGGGCCGTCAAGTATGACCGCACCTATTGGCTCTACGCCAACTGGGAAGTGGACCTCTACCGCCACCGCGAGGCCCTGGTGAAGGCCGGCTACTGCGTGTTCGTGGACCTGCGCGAGCCGCTGCCCAAGGAAGTGAACCGGCGCGACCGCACCAGCCACTTCAACTGGGAAATCGGGTTGCTGTAATGGCACGGCCGGCCAAGCTCTGCATCGCCATGGTGGGGCTGCCGGCCATGGGCAAGTCCACTGTCGCGGCCAAGATCAAGGAAAACCTCGAAAAAGACGACATCAAGGTCGGCATCTTCAACAACGGCGACGTGCGCCGGCGCATGGTCGCCGGCAACACCTCCCATGCCGGCTTCTACAACCCGGACAACGCCGACGCGGCGGCCTTGCGCGAACGCATCGCCGCCGTGAGCATCGCCGAGGCCAAGGCCTACCTCACGGCCGAAGGCCAGATCGCCATCCTCGACGCCACCAACGTCTCCCGCAAACGGCGGGAGACGTTGCGGCAAAGCCTCGCCCCGCATCCCATCCTGTTTATCGAGTGCATCAACGACGATCCCGAACTGCTGGCCCTGTCCGTGGCCCGCAAGACCCGGCTGCCGGAATTCGCCCACCTGCCCCAGGAAGAGGCGGCCAAGAGCTTTTTCTCGCGCATCGGCTACTACCGCCACATCTACGCCCCGGCCGACGAGGCCGGCAACCTCGTGCGCCTGGACACCCTCAACAACCGCATCATCGCCGAACGCGTCCATTCCGACGTGCCCCACTACGGCCGCATCCGCGACCTGCTCATGTCGGACTGGATCAAAAATCTCTTTCTCGTGCGCCACGCCGAGAGCGAATACAATCTGGAAAACCGCGTCGGCGGCGACTCCGGGCTGACCGACAAGGGCCGCAGCATGGCCTGGGCCCTGTCTCGCCACTTTATCGGCACGCCCCTGCCCTACGTCTTTACCAGCACGCTGACGCGCACCCGGGAAATGGCCGAGCCGCTGCTGGAAACCCGCAAGGGCACGACCATCCACCATGCCTTCAAGGAATTCGACGAGATCGACGTGGGCGAATGCGACGGGCTGACCTACGGCGAAATGGAGCGCACCCGGCCCGAACTCTTCGCCGCCAGGGCGCGCAACAAATACAACTTCGTCTATCCCGGCGGCGAAGGCTACGCCACCATGGCCGGCCGGGTGTACCGCGGCATCAAGAAGGCCATATATCTCAGCGGCAACTCCGAATACATCATGATTATCGGCCATCAGGCCGTCAACCGCATGATCCTCTCGGACTTCCTGTTCCGCCGCGCCGAAGACGTGCCCTACATCTTCATTCCCCAGGACAAGTACTTCCACATCGTCTCCACCCAGAGCAAGAAGCTGTTCGAGCTGCGCAAGTTCTGACAAGTCCGCGCCACAAAAACAAAGGGGAGCCGACCGAAGCCGACTCCCCTTTTTGTTGCGCCGACGCCAGACTTCCGGCAACGCCGACGCGTTATTTCATGGCGTCAACGCGGCTGATGATCTGCTGCGTGATGTTCAGCGACGGGTCAATATAGGCGTATCCGGCGGCATCCTGGATGCCGAGCAGGCCGTTTTCCTTGGCGTGCTCGCCCAGGGCCTTGTTGATCTTGTCGACCAGCGGCTTGTACTGGACGGCCTCCTCGGCGGCCACGTCGCTGCGCAACTGCTGCACGCCGTCGTTGACGGCACGGGTGAGCCGCAACATCTCCTCGCGCTTCCCGGTTTTGGGATCGGACAGGCCCGGATCGGCCTTGAGCCGGCGAATGGTTTCTTCCTGGGATTGCAACGTCGCCTGCCTGGAGGCGAATTTTTCCCGCATCTCCCCGGATATCCGCAGGCCATCACTGGTCTTGGCGAGCACTTCCTTGACATTGACCACCATCACCCGGGGGGGAGCAGGCTTGGGTTCTTCCCTGAGCTCTTCCTGCTTGCAGCCGACCAGGGCCAGGACAACGGCGCAAGACGCCACACATGCCAACATTTTTTTCACGAATGACTTCCTTTGTGGTGCGCAAGCGGCCGAAGGCCGGCCGCTTGCCCTTCCTTAAAACGTGTACTTGAGGCCGACGCTGACGGCCTGGGACGAATAGCCGGGACGGAACAGTTCCACGCCGCCCCGGATGTTGCCGGACATGGAATCGCTCAGGCGCACCGACACGCCGGCGTCGAGCAGAAGCGAATGGTAACGCTGGTCCGCCGACTTGGCCGTATAGGTCGAGGTCGGATTGCCGATGAACGCGGCCTGGACGCCCTGGGACTGCCCCAGCCACTGCGCACCCCAGGCGGCGCGGATCTCCGGGGTGACCTCGCCGCGTTTGGTCTCGAAAGTCCGGGCGAACCGCAGCCCCAGGGCCGTGTTGAGGGACGCGCCGTCACGACGGCGCACGCTCTGGCC
The DNA here is from genome assembly GCA_023435825.1 of Pseudomonadota bacterium. Taxonomy (GTDB): domain Bacteria; phylum Desulfobacterota; class Desulfovibrionia; order Desulfovibrionales; family Desulfovibrionaceae; genus Solidesulfovibrio. Next base: position 10,193 of record JAEZMB010000080.1, read on the forward strand.
CATGGTTCCGGCCCCGGTCTCGGTGAAGGGGGCTTCGTACATTCGCTGCCATTCCACCGAGGCCACCGGCCCAGAATAACAGACGACACTTGCAAAAGGACTGAGCCAGAACCACCGCCGCTCCGACAACTATCACAAAACACGTACGGCAAGCCCTTCTCTTCCGCCACCGCACCGCGAGCAACGACAACAACCCAAAATCACGATCTATAATTGATTCGTGCGGATAAATGGATCATTCCCGATCCCAAACAATCGAAATCACAACAGCCAATTATCTTCACCTATTTCTAAAAGTATACATTACAACAGCATTTCATGTCAATCGATTATCCGAATTACGCCTGACTCAACAATTTCACCAGCCTAAAAAGAAGCTTCACCAAGACCCGGTCCGGCACGCGTCCTCTTCACCTCGACAGCGGCCAGCCCCCCCTCTCCCCCTTGTCAAAAAACGGCGCTACGCAAACAGGAAGACGTAAAAAAAGTATTTGTGAAGTCCATAAGCAACAAAGACAAACAAAACACCAATTATTGGCACGATATGCGAGACTAAATCGCTGTACGGTTATGAATTTTTCCTGATTTCAACAAAAATTATCCGAACATTTTCTCAAACACACATGACCATACTGGGCCACACCTTAAAAACTACCCGGTAGACGCCAAAAAACATACAAAGTTACATAATATATTTCGATACTTACGACTAAACTCCTTCTCCGAATCACCGATAAGACCGGCAGACATCAACCTTGCCTTGCATGAGGAGAAGCACCATGAGCACGGATCTCATCAGCAATTCGTACAGCAGCACGACCACCTCCCTGAGCAGCCTGCTCGGCACGTCGAGCACGAGCTCCACCGAATCCTCGGCCACGGACAGCCTGGCCTCGGGGTTGTCCATCAAGGGCGACGGCGGCGATTTTTCCAAGGGGGCCAAGGCCATGCAGCAGCTCAAGGACTTGGCCAGTTCCGACCCGGACAAGTTCAAGGAAGTGACCCAGCAGATTTCCGACAAGCTCTCCGAGGCGGCTGACAACACGTCCGACTCCAACACGGCCAAGATGCTGTCCTCCATGTCGGAAAAATTCGCCTCGGCGTCCTCGTCGGGGTCCATGGATTCCCTGACCCCGCCCGCGCCTCCGGCCGGTGGCAACGGCGCTCAGGGCCAGGCGGCCCAGCAGTACGCCAAACACAGCGGCGACAATCCTATGGCCACCATGGACAGCATCATTTCCAGCGCTCTGTCCGGCGTCGGAGGCACCGAGGCCTAGTGTCGCGTCCGCGAAAAGCGCATATGGCGTTTTGTAGTCAACACCCTAAAACCATTTATTTTTCTTAAAAAATACTATCGTATTTTTTAAGGGACGCGACACTAGCCTCGCCCCCGCCGACGGCATAGGGGCATTGTCGCGGATGCCGTCGTAACTTCGGCGGTTGCCGCGAAGGCGCGACAGGATCGTTTCGAGGACGCGACGCCTGGACTGACGGCGTTTCAAGGCGAAGCGCCCCGCTTCCCGGCTGGACCGGAAAGCGGGGCGCTTCGTTTAGCGGCTGTCGCCGCGTGCAGTCTGCGATTTCCGCCGGGCGACGGGGCGGCCTGTGCGGCCAAGCCCGGAACGACAGCCCGATCAGACTCAAGCCGTCGACGGCCGCGCCCGGGCTCTCGTCACGCGACAGGCTTTTGCCTATCGCTCTCGGCTATTGGCCGACAAAACCGCCGCCCAACAACCAACACCCTTACCCCTTTCTTCAGTCGGGGGGTCAGGGGGGCGCCGGCCCCCACCCCCCCCACGCAAAGCCCCA
>JAEZMB010000160.1 GCA_023435825.1 Pseudomonadota bacterium
CCGGCCACGGCCGGCGACGACGGGGCGCTTGGAACATGCCGTTTGGTAGCAGAGCCCCGAACCAGCGGCAACATCAGCGGATTTGTGCCGAGGCGTCGCGAAGCGACAGGGCGTCGAGGCTGTGCTCCGTCAATGCCGAGGAGGTTTTCGCTTCCCGTGCGATCCTATTTGGCGGCGAGCTCCGGCGCGCCCCAGGCCGGAGCCAGCCGGACCAGTTCCTCGCGCGGCAATTGCACCAGTACCGGGTTTTTCGCGGCGTCGAGCCAGCGCAACATGGCGAGCATGTCCGGTTCGGCCATGGCCGTGCAGCCCGCCGTGGGCGCGCCGGGACCGCGCCACAAATGCAGGAAAATGCACGAACCGGCCCCGGGCTGGGCATTCGGGGCATTATGGTCCACGAACAGGCCGTAGCGGTACAGCCCGTCGGGCCGCGCCATCCGCTCCTCGCTGTCCCAGTCCTTGGCGACGGTGTTTTCCTCGAACAGCTGATTGTAATACTTTGACGCGACGCCATCCACGCAAACGGTTTGGGCGGTGACCTGATGCACGGGGAAGTGGGGCGACGCGCCGCTGGATTCGCCGGGGCCGATAAAGGCGCGCGGCAGACTGAAGACGCCGGCCGGCGCGCGTCCGTCCCCTTCCTTCTTGACCGGCGCGTCGGAGAGCTGCTCGCCGTGCAGACCCCTGCCCCAGGCCAGGCCGTTTCGCCCCAGGCTCACGGGCACGGCGTCGCCCACAGGACGCCAGGCGGCATTGGGGCCGGACCGCTCGAACCGGCGCAGCCGGGCCTGGGTCGTGTTCCAGTCCTCGGCCACCACCAGCACCATTTGGCTGGCCCCTGCAACGGGTGACGCCTGTTTGGGGGGCGCGTCGGTTTGCGCCGCGGAATTGCTGGCGGCCGGGCACTCCAGGCCCAGGCCCAGGACAAGGACCATAAGAAGCGACAACACGGTCAAGTGTCTCATGGTTTGCTCGCTTTCCCCGGCTGGCGTCGGGGCTGATGTGTCGGACGACCGCGCCGGTATAGCCGGATATTTCCCTGCCGGGAAGAGGGCTTGATTTGCTCTTGGCTTGTGCGTGTCCGCAAGTGGCGTCCCTCCCGGGCGGGGCGCTTCTTGTGGAAAGCGATCAGCAAGACGGAACGCTGAAGCTGCAACGGCGTGTGCCGCCGCCGCAAGGAGCGCGAGATTGCGCCGCCGCCATGGGCTGTCACAGGCCATTATTTGCTGCAGCAGGGCTTGTCCTGGACGTCAAGGGTCGTGAGCAACTTTTGATCAAGCCGTTCCCTGGTGGTTGCGTCCAAGGATGGCGTCGCCAGTTCCTCGCGCATCAAGGCCATGAACGCCGCGAGCTGGGGCGAGATCCATTTGTTTTTGTGGTGCAGCATCAGGATGGCCACTTCCAAGGCGGGAAGGTCCAGGGGGAGAATGGCCAGGTTGCCGGCGGCAAGGTCTTCCTGGACGGCCGAAGTGGGCAGGATGCTCACCCCTGTGCCGTTTCGCAGGCACCCCCGCATGGAGGCCGCGCTGGAAAACTCCAGGCAAGCCCCGGTTTGCACCTCGGCCTGGGCCAGCAGGGTTTCAAAGAGCTTGCGGTAGGCGCAGTCCGCCGTGCACAGCAGCAAGGTCTCGCCCGATAGGGCGTCCAGGCCGAAGGGCTTACCCGTTTGGGCCAGCCGATGCGTCGGCGCGGCCACCAGCACCAGATCCTCCACGCCAAGGGCCTCCACCAGGAGATCGCCGGCCCGCACGCTGTCGGCCATGAGCAAGGCGAGATCGGTGACGCCCTGGCGCAGATCATCCTCCAACCCCTCAACGGTGCAGGAGATAAAACGCAGCTGCACATGGGGATAGGTCTCGCGGTACTGCCGGATGACCCGTCCCATCCGCCAGGCGCAAAGCGATTCGGGCACGCGGATGGTGAGCATCCCCCGGGCCTGTGACGCTCCGGACACCCAGGCCCGGGCTTCGTCTTCCAGGTCCAGGAGCTTGATGGCCATGTGCTGCAAGCGTTTTCCGGCTTCGGTGAGCACCACCCGCCGACCGAGACGTTCGAAAAGGCAGGCCTGCAATTCGTCCTCCAGGGAGGCGATTCGCGCGGAAACCGTGGATTGGGCCGCATGCACTTCCAGCGCCGCCCGGTGAAAGCTGAGGTGGCGGGCCACGGCCACGAACGTTCGGAGATCACGCAGTTCCATGGGCGCTCCTGGATGGGGCGTGTTCGGAATTTCCGATCGACCCCTTCGGATATATTCGCTGGATTCGATCAAAAGCCATGATTAAGCAGAAATAAAGATCGAAGCAACCGCCCCGCCGGCCCCGTGCCGGCAGGGCGCAACCGGAGGGCGAAAGCCATGGAAACACGAGACGTGGAGCAACGGGCCCAGGCGTTGTTTGAGAGCGGACTGAACTGCGCGGAAGCGGTGTTGACGGCTGTCCTGGCCGGACAAGGGGTCGCGGATTGCGCCGAGGCCACGCGTCTGGGCACGGCTTTTGGCGCGGGCGTGGGGCGCAGCAAGGAAGAACTGTGCGGGGCGCTTTCCGGCGGCCTCATCGCCCTGGGCTATCTCCAGGGACGCGACCGGGGAAGCGAGAAGTGGGACGGCCTGGCCAGCTTGGCGGCTGGCGTCCGTAACCGCTTCAAGGCTCTTCATGGATGCACGTCCTGTTCCGCCTTGCTGGTCCGGTTGGGGCCTCAGGAAGATATGGACAAGTGCGTGGCCTTGTCGGCCGTGACCGCGGGCCTTTTTCACGAGGCGCTGCGCAACCCTGATTCCGTCAAAGCGCCGGCCGTGGCCTGCGGCTGCACCGTGCGGCCGGCGGGACAAGCCACGACCGGAAGCTGTTGCGGGTAAGGCCTGTCGCCGGCCCCGCCTCGCGGCGAGGGCAGGAGGGTGGCAGGGGGCCTGCCCGGGGAAAGCGACGTTTCCTTCGGAACAACCCGCATCCTGTCGCCCTTGCCGCCCTGGCGTTGGCCGGGGGCGTGGTCGGCGCGGCCAGGCCAAGGCGAAAAGGGATAGGCCGAAATCGGCCTATCCCCCTGAAATAATGGAATCGATCAAGGGTGTCGCTTGGCGCTGGGGTTGAGAATGCCGGACAAAACCCAGGGCGAACAAGGCACCCCCTCCGGCGACTGGCCAAATCCCAGGTGGTGGCGTGTTACAATGGCCATTGCTGGGGCCGGTGCACAAACTTTGCACAACATTTCCGCACCCCCTCACCAGAAAGCGCAAAGCGCCTGCACTCCTGTTTTCTAACGTCTCCCTTGTCGCTCGACCCGAGCCGACTGCCGTCAAGCCGCGTCTTGGGCCGGTTTGGACGGCGTGCACACACAGCGACAGGGAGGCATCCATGTATTCTTGCGGTACAATAGTGCAGAGACCGGTTACGCCCCAGGCGTGGTTGCGCTTGCATGCAGGGGCGGGGGCAGCATGTCTGGGTATGGCTGACTGGCTGTTTTTCGGTCAATCGGTCGGCATTTCATTCGCCGTGTATGTGTTGTTTTTGGCCCTTGTCGCTCTTTGCGTCAATCCTGTGCGGGCCAGGGAAAGCGATGTTAAAATCGCCTTTGTTGTGCTGGTCGCTGGAGTTCTGGCGCTGGTTTACGATTTCAATTTTCTCTCGTTTTGCGTTGGCGTGTCTGCTTTTCTTGTATATGTACATGTATTGAGCGGAGTTGAGCGAAGTTCGTTGCTCTACGGCATGAGGCGGTTTTGGCGCTTTGCTGGAATTGGCTTTGTCTTGGTGGTTCGAGACGGCATCCGCGTCCAGCGACTGTGGTTTTGTCGGCGAAAAACAGTATCCAAGCGGGCCAGTTATTTGCAGTGGATTGTCCCGCTGGTGTTCGGATCGGTTTTTGTGGCGCTTTTCGGAGCGGCCAACCCGCTCATCGAAAACATGCTGCGCCATGTTGACCTTTCCGCATGGTGGCGGCATGTCTCTCCCTCCAGAATGTTTTTTTGGTTTTTTGTCCTGGGTCTGGTCTGGCCCTATCTGCATATGCCCTCGCCCCGGTCGGGCAAGGCCGAGGCTCCGAAAAGACGCCATGCGATTTTGAGCAGCATGCGCCCCTGGATGTGGATAGGCCAGGGCACGCTGTTGCGTTCGCTTCTGCTGTTCAATGCGATTTTTGCGGTGCAAACGATCCTGGACATGGCCTATCTCTGGGGTGGCTTGCGCTTGCCCGACAACTTGACCTATGCCGACTACGCGCATCGCGGCGCATATCCCTTGTGCTGCACGGCCCTTATAGCCGCGCTCTTTGTCCTAGCTGCCGCGCCAAGTCTCGAAACGACAAATCCTTCGCGATTCCTGAGGCCCCTGCTCATGTTCTGGGTCGGGCAAAACCTCCTGCTGGTCGTCTCCGCGCTTTTACGCCTCGATCTGTACGTCGCGGCCTATTCGCTGACCGGGTTGCGTGTCGCGGCGTTTATCTGGATGGTGCTTGTGGGGCTGGGTCTGGTCCTGGTCAGCCTGAAAATCTACTGGCGTAAAAGCAGTTCCTGGCTCATCGGCGCGAACGCCTTGGCCCTGGGGCTGACGCTGTATCTCTGCTGTTTTGTCAACTTCGCCCTGTTTATCGCCAACTACAACGTTGCCCACGCCTCGTCCCAGGGTGTAGAAGAGCGGAACAAACTTGATGAGCAGTATCTTGTCAGCCTGGGCAGCCAGGCGATACCGGCAATGGATGCCTACATCGAGGCCGGCCGCTTGAAAGGACGCGATATGGGCAAGTTGGAACGCGCCCGCGCTGCCCTGGCCAACGAGTTCCAGGCGAAGCAACAGGGTTGGCGTGTCTTCGGCCTCGAAGCCTGGAGCCTGCATCGTTACCTGGCGGGCAAGGGCGAGTCGGTCGCCAGCCTCCATCCTTGACGTCCGGAGCCATGATCATGTCCCAACGTATTTTGGTGGTTGATGACGATCCGCATATCCGCGAGATCCTCTGCTTCGCCCTGGCCAAGGCCGGCTTCGAGACCTTGAGCGCCGGCGAGGGAGCCGAGGCCCTGGCCCTGTTTCAGGCCGCGCCTATTGGGCTCATCATTCTCGACATCGGCATGCCGGAGATGGACGGGCTGGAGGTCTGCCGGCAGCTGCGGAAGTCCAGCGAAGTGCCCATCCTGTTTCTTTCGGCTCGCGACGAGGAGATCGACCGGGTCTTGGGCCTGGAAATCGGGGGGGATGACTACGTCACCAAGCCATTTAGCCTCCGTGAGCTCGTGGCCAGGGTCAATGCCATCTTGAAGCGGGCGCGCGGGCAATCGCAACCGGGCGTGGGTGGGCGTTTTTCCCATGGCGCGCTGGAACTGGACGCGCCCAGCCATACAACGTGTTTTGCCCAGGCCCCGGTGGGGCTGACCGCCATCGAGTTCGCCATTCTCAAGGCACTGCTGGCCCGGCCCAAACACGTGCTGACGCGCGAACAAATCCTTGATGCGGCCTATGGAGGCGAGTGCCAGGTGGCGGACCGCACCATAGACAGCCACATCCGGAACATCCGGGCCAAACTGGCCGAGGCCGGCTGCGCCAACGCCGTCGAGACCGTGCACGGGGTGGGGTTCAAACTCGGTCCATGCGAAATAACGGCCTGCCCTTGATCCGGGAACACAACCTCCCTCGGGTCGAGCGGAAGTGGCGTCCAACGCTGGGGCTTTGTCTGGCGCTGGTCCTGCTGGCCGTGCTCATGCTGCCCATCATGGGCGTGTTCTTTTTCCGCATTTACGAAAACCAGCTGATCCGGCAGACCGAAGCGGAGCTGATAGGGCAATGCGCGGTCCTGGCCGCGAGCATGCGTCGCGAGGTCGAGGCCGCGCCTGTCCCGGCGGCGCTGTTGGGAGAAAGGGTCGCGCCTCCTCCGGCGGAGGGGGAGTACGGTCCTTACCAACCGATCCTGCCCAGTCTTGACCTGGCCACGGACGATCTGCGCCCAAGGCGTCCCGAGGCGTCGCCGCCGGAGGTGCCGGCCGAGGCCCTCTTTCAGGCCATTGGCGAACGCCTGGCCCCGGAACTCAACGATACGCAAAAAATAACCTTGGCTGGGTTTCGCGTTCTGGACCCCCATGGCGTGGTGATCGCCGGGCGCGAGGAGCGCGGACTCTCCCTGGCTGCCATTGAAGAGGTCGGGGATGCCTTGCAGGGCCATTTTCGCAGTGTCCTGCGCCTGCGCGTGTCAAAGCACGAACCTCCGCCGCTGTATTCCTTAAGTCGTGGCGGCAGGGTCCGGATCTTCGCGGCCATGCCGGTTATCGTCCGTGACCAGGTGGCCGGCGTCATTTACGCCTCGCGTACGCCGTCAAATGTGATGCAGCATCTCTATGAAGAGCGCCACAAGGTCGGGCTGGCCGCGCTGTGCATGCTCACGCTGACGTTTGCCCTTGGTCTGTTGTTCCATCGTCTCCTGACCGGTCCTATTCGGGAGCTGGTGGCCCGTACGCACGCCATCGCCAGGGGCGACCGGCAAGCCATGCGGCCACTGTCGCGTCACGGCACCCAAGAGATCGCCGCGCTGACCCAGGCATTCCTGGATATGGCCGGCAGCCTGGCTTCGCGGTCGGATTTCATCGCCACTTTCGCGGCCCATGTTTCCCATGAATTGAAATCGCCTTTGACGTCGATCCAGGGCGCGGCCGAGCTGTTGCGCGATGATCTGGAGGCCGGCCAGGACAAGATGGATGTCGCGTTCAAGCAACGGTTTCTGGACAACATCATCAGCGACACCCAGCGCCTGACGGCGATCGTCAACAGGTTGCGCGAGCTCGCCCAAGCCGAAACCAGGCCTACCGCGGGCTGCACGAGTCTGCAGGAAGTCGTCGCCGCCATGCGCGCCGGCTTTCCCGAACTGCTGTTTTCGACAAGCGGCGATGTCTCCCAGACGTTGGCGATTTCGGCGGAAAATCTCCGCATCATTATCGCGCATTTGGCGGACAACGCCGTTCGGCACTGCGCCACGGAGCTTACGATCAGCATCAAGCATGACAAGAACAGTGCGCGGATCACGGTAAGCGACAATGGCGTCGGCATTTCGCGCAATAATCAAGCCAGAATTTTCGACCATTGTTTTACGACGCAGCGCGACAAGGGCGGAACCGGCATGGGGCTTCCCATTGTGCGTGCGATGCTTGTCGCTCACGGCGGCTCGATAGAGCTTGTGGCGGACGTGTCGAGCGCAACCTTCTTGTTAACACTGCCGTTGTTCGTACAGCATTCATAATGCCACACGGCTCTCATTGTTTGGGTATGGCGAGGGGCCGAGATGGCCTCGACTCCTGAGGCCGGTTGCGCTTCCCGGAGGAGGCTCAGGCCAAGCCGTGCGTCTTGCCTTTGACCGAGTCGATCTCGATGCGCACGACGTTGGTGACGGCCAGATTGGTCTTGGGATAGTCGAAACGGCGCGGCGTGAACCGGGCCACGATGCGGTCCAGGGCCGCGATCTTGGCCGCTTCGTCGGTGACGAAAACCGCCCGGCCATGGCCGATGACCGTGCGATGGCTTGCCTCGAAATCGCAGGCCGCGTCGCTTTCCACGATGCCGTGGTCCAGGGACACAACAAAGCTCACTAGGGGATTGCGTTCCATGATGCGTACCTTGGTCCCAGCCCGGGCGCAGTGGAAAAAAAGCCCGGTGTGGTCGTAGGCGTAAAAGACCGGAACCACGAAGGGGATGTTGTCGTCGGCCAGGGCCAGATAGAGCAGCCGGCCTTCGGTCAGGATGGCGTCGATGGCGGCGCGGTCGGTGATTTCGCGGTCCTTGCGCCGCATGGCGCCGTGGGGATGGCCGGGATGCGTTGTCGTGGACATTGGCGATTCTCCTCTGGATGTCCTGGGCTTAGATCCGGGTTGGCGAGGCGGTCCGGGGCGGAGCCAGGCTGCCGCAGCCGGCGCAGGTCTCGCCGGGGAGCACACCTTCCCGGCGTCCAAGGCCGTAGTGGGGCACGGGATAGTCGGCCGGTCTGGCGGGCAGGGCCAGCAGGCTTTCGACGGCCTGAGGGGGCAATCCCCGCTGGCGGGCCGCAGCCACGATAAGGTCGAGATAGGGCCGGCTGGGCCGGGTCGGCTCGCCGAGGATGTCCTTTTTATAGACCAGCGCCGGGTAGGCCGCGCCCTGGGCGTCGATGACCTCGGCCGGGTAGTGGAAGTACGACCCCGTGCCGTTGAGCCGCACGCCCTGCCAGGTGTCCAGGCTGTCGGCGTCGGAGACGCCCAGGGCGTAGACCACGCCCCAGACCTCGCGGCCAGGGGCCGGCTCCACGGTTTCAAGGCCCCCGTCCCAGATCGGGCTGTAGCCGTAAAAACCCAGGCGATGGTCGGCCAGCCGGGCCACGGCCACGCCCTTGGGCGAGGCGCAACGCGACCGGATGCGGCTTTCCAGCATGTCGGCCCCGTAGCAGAAGTACAGCAGTTTTCCCGCCCGGCCGGTCGCCGTCGGCTCGGTCGCCGCCGGTTCGGTCGCCGCCGTGCCGCCAGGCGTCGTCATGATCGTGCGCCGCATCGTCCCTCCCTTGCTCGTTCCAAGCGACGCCTGCCGGGACAGCCTGTCCAGGCAGACGCGCCCTGCCGTGGCGCGCCCTGGCGCCCCCCGCCGCC
>JAEZMB010000281.1 GCA_023435825.1 Pseudomonadota bacterium
GCCCAGGGCAACGGCCAGGCTCCGGCCCCGACCCCGGGCGACGACGGACAGGGCGAAACAAAGCCTTCCGGCGAGACGGCCGCGCCCGGCCGGGCCGGCGACAAGGCGGCCGAGGCCCGGCTGCCCGTGGCCGGCCGGGACGGCGAGGAAACCCGTCAGCGGCGGGCGAGCGCCCCGGGCGCGGCCGACGATCCCGTGCTCGGGCGCATCCCGGATCTGGTCGGCCAGCCCGTGGCCCCGGTCTATGCCCGGCCTACGGTGGAGAAGGACTGGTGAGACGCGCTTTCGCCCTGGCCGGCCGGCTGCCGGCGGCGCTGGCCCTGGCCGTGGTCCTGGCCTTTTTCGGGTCAGCCATGGCCCAGGTTCCGCCCGGGCCTGCCGCGCCGGCCGCAGCGCCGCCGGGACTGGCCGGCAAGACGGTTTTTCTCGACGCCACCCTGACTCCGCCCAACCCCTGGCTCGGCCAGACCGCCGTCTATGCCCTGACCCTGTACCGCTCCGTGGCCGCCTCGGGCCTGTCCGTGACCCCGCCGGCCTTCGAGGGCTTTGACGCCGCGCCCCTGCCCGGCCAGGAGGACAGCCAGCTCACCGCCGGCAACCGGCGCTATGTCATCAGCCGCGTGGCCTACGCCCTGACCCCCAAGCGTGTCGGCCGCCTCTCCCTGGGGCCGCCCCAGGCCAGGCTCGCCGGCCTGCCCGGGACCTCGGCCCCCCTCACGGTGGCCGGACCGGCCCTGGCCGCCGAGGTCCGCCCGCTGCCGCCGCCGGACGGGTTAGCCGATTCGGGGCTGGTCGGACGTCTGGAGCTGACGGCTACCCTGGCCCCGGCCGCCCTGGCCGTGGGGCAGGATGCGCGTCTGACCGTCACGCTCTCGGGCCGGGGCAATCTGGCCGAGGCGGCGTTGCCGCTCCCGGCCGTGCCCCAAGGCGTGCTCCTGCGGGGACTCGGCCACGAAGACGCCTTCACCCCCGGCCCGGACGGCGCGGTCGGACGCCGCGTCTTCCACTATGCCCTCACGCCGACCGTCCCGGGCCGCTACACCCTGCCGGGTCTTGCGGTGGCGGTCTTCGACCCGGTCGCCGGAGTCTGGAGCCGGGCCACCGGGCCGGAGCTGACGCTGGTCGCCACGCCCGGACGGCCGGCGGCCCAGGCCGACGATGCCACGCCGCCGGCCATCCCGGGCCGGACAGCCGAGGCTGGAGACGTGGCCGCCGGCTCGACCGGCTGGCGGCGTCTGATTCCTCCGCTCGCCCCAAAAGTCACCACCGCCGTGGCCACGCCCCTGGCCTGCGCCCCCGAGGCCGGGGCCGAAACCCTGGCCGTGTTGCCGCCCGGCCGCCGCGTCGCCCTTGGCCAGGCCCGAAACGGCTTCGTGCGCCTGGAAACCGACGATGATGTGGTGGGCTGGGTTCCCCGCGATACGATCGTCACCATCCTGCCGTAGATTTCGCGACCGGCGGCGCGCCCTTGCCAATTGACGCCAGTCTGGTATCGATTACCCACGCCGCCGCCACAATCAACGATGCAGGTTTTTTCGCATGAACGATTCCCTGGCGCCTGTCATCCAAGCCAGCCTGGACCTGCATTTCGGCCGGCTGGCTCCCCTTGTCTCCGCCCCGGACAGCCGCCCGGAACTCATCCAGGCCGCGGCCGCGCTGATGCGGCGCATTGCCGAAAACATCCTGGCCGTGCCGGACGACTGCCCGGTGGACACCCTCATCCAGCGCCACGTGTTCGCCAAGGACAAGGCCCTGCCGGCCTGGCTCGTCAACCGGGGGCTGGTGACCTGCGACAACGACCGCCAGCAGCTGGAAACCTCGGTGCGAAAGCTCCTGGACCATCCATTCAATCGGCGGCGGTTTCTGGATTTTCTCAGCAACGAACTGCTCTACCACCGCTGGCTGTGGGCCCGCGAGGACGACAAGCGCCATTTCCCCATCCGCTGCGCCAACGAGCTGCGGGAAAACGGCTACTGCCTGGAACTCAACACCTTCGACCACGTCATCAAACTCGGGGACAACATCATCGCGCCCCCCGGCAAGGTTGACGACGCCGTCCACTGGCGGCTGCGCTCCATCGGCACGGTCTGCCTGGTCGATCTGGCGGCCAAGCCGGTCTTCGACTACACCGCCCGATTGCTCGAAGCGAAATACAAGACCACGTTCATCCTCGACACCTTCAAGGCCCTTTTCGCCGCCGCCGCCCGGACCCCGGGCAGCCCCGAGCGCCAGGCCGCCCTGGTCATGGGCGAGATTCCCAAGGTCTTCACCCTGGCCGACCATGCCAAGCCCCTGGGCCTGACCGGCGAGGCCAGCTCCCTGGAACTGCTGCGCCGGCTGCTGGCCGCCTTTGACCGCCAAACCAGCCGCAACTACCCGGAATCGCGCCTGCGCCTGGGAGCCGAGCCGCCCCAGGGCGTGGCCAACCGGGTGGCGGCCATGATCTGGCTGCGCCGCACCCTGGCCCGGGTCAAGGAAGAGCAGCAGAAAAAAACCGTCCCCGCCCGGGGCCTCAAGGTGGCCGAGCGCACCGTGCTGCTGGCCGCCGCCGACCAGAAAAGCATCCTCTATTTCAACCTGTTCGCCGATCCCGCCGACACGGCCATCAATCCCTGCCACATCCGCAGCGTGGACGACGACTCCATGACCGTGGTCTCCCCGCGCGGCAACCGCTTAAACGACGCCGCGCCGGGCCAGGAAGTCAGCGGTTATTTCGCCGTGGTCGGGGCCAACAAGAAAAGCACCTACTGCGATTTCCGCACCACGGTGGAGTCGGTGGCCTGCCCGGACGACAGCCACTGCCTGGTGGAACTCTCCATCCCGGCCACCTTCGAGCTCACCCGCCGCAACCACAAGCGCCTGCCCGTGGATCCCGGTTCGGTGGTCCTGTTCGAGATGGCCGCCCCGGCCCCCGAGGCGGATTGGAATCTCTTCAATTCCCTGGAGAAATGGCCTCGTCCATTCTGCATCATCCCCGACAGCCTGGGCCATTGCCGCATCAAGGATCTCTCGGCCGGAGGAATGCTGCTGGAAATCCACCACGACGCGCCGGCCTATCCCTATTTCACCGAGGACAGCCGCGACCATCCCCTGCTCGTCCAGGTCAAGCTGGCCGGCAAGCCCAACGCCGCCCCCCTGTGGCTGGGCATCCGGGCCGAGGCCAAGCGCATCCGGGATTTTCCGCCGCTGCGCAAGAAATACGTGGGCTTTCAGTTCGTGGAGGCCGGCGAGGTGCGCAACGAGCGCTCGGTGCGCTTTGCGCCGGTGGGCAAGGACGGGCTGTATCTCATCAATGACTGGATCTTCCGCAACGGTCTGGGGAAATAGCGCCCCAAAACAAACCGGCCCCGAAGCTCGCGCTTCGGGGCCGGCCGCCTTCAGCTCCCGGCGCGGGCCGGGAGGGGCTCGGGCAGACCGCCCGTGTCGGGAGCCGGGTGGGGAACTTTATTAAACCGGTCGGCGAACCGGCCGGCCATGATGGAGCACACGAAGAGCTGGAGCTGGTGGTAGAACATGATGGGCAGCACGATCAGCCCCAGGGCCGGATGCGTTCCGAACAGCAGCCGGGCCATGGGCACGCCGGAAGCCAGGGTCTTTTTGGAGCCGCAGAAAATCGCCGTGATCCGGTCCTCTTCGGAAAATCCGCACCAGCGCGACACCTTGGACGAGACGAAAAGCGCCGCCGCCAGAAAAACCGCCGCGCCGGCCAGGGTCAGGGCGATGACGCCCAGGCCGTTGTCGCGCCACAGCCCCGAGGCCGTGGAGTCGCAAAAAGAGCTGTAGACGAGCATCAGGATCACGAGCTTGTCAAAGGTGTTGATGAACTTCTTGTGGCGCGAGGCCAGGTTGCCGATCATCGGCCGGGCCACCTGCCCGAGCACGAAGGGCAAAAGCAACAGCGTGGCGATGTTGAGCATGGCCTGCCCCAGCGACAGCCCGCCCGTGGCCCCGCCTTCCATGGCCAGCCCGATGATGGCCGGGGTGAGCACGATGCCAAGCAGGCTCGACAGCGTGGCGTTGAATATCGCCGCCGGCACGTTGCCCTTGGCAATGGCCGTCATGGCCACCGACGAGGAAATGGTGGACGGCAGGGCGCACAGATACAGAAACCCGAGCATCAACCCCTCGGGAATCACCCCGCCAAAGGCGAATTTGAACGGGATGTAGAGCAGCGGAAAAACGACGAAGGTCAGGGCCTGCACCAGCAGATGCAGCCGGACGTTAGCCAGGCCGGCCACCAGCGACCGGGTGGAAAGCGCCAGGCCATGCAGGAAAAAGACCGCGAAAATGCCGACGTCGCTGGCCACGTCGGCGTGCATGGCCCCGCCGGCGGCCCCGAATTTCGGAAAAGCGGCGGCCAGAAGCACCGCCGAGATCATCCCCGCCAAAAACCAGTCCGACGCCATCTTGCGCAACAGTTTGCCGACCATCGTCACCGCTCCTTGCTTTGGGTGATGGTCTTGTATCCCTGGACGCCGGGTCCGTCTTGCGTCAAAATGACAACCCATAGCGAGAAACGGACATGCCGCGCGAACGCACCCCACCGCCGCTCACCCAACTGCCCCGGCTCGTCTTCGGGCGCAGCGAAGCCCTGCCGGCCGCCTCCCTGGCCCGGGCCCACAGCCACCCCTTCGGCCAGCTCTCCTACGCCGGCGAGGGCGTCATCGAGGTGACCACCCCCGTCAGCAGCCACGTGGCCCCGCCGCGCCGGGCCGTGTGGGTGCCGCCGGGACTGCTCCACGAAGTGACCACCACCCGGCCGGCCGCCATGCGCAGCCTCTACATCCGGGCCGACCAGACCATCTTTTGCCCGCCACGCTGCCTGGTGCTGCGGGTGACGAGCCTTGCCCGGGAACTCATACTGGCCGCCGCCGCCCTGCCGCCGGACTATGACGAGGACGGGCCGGCCGGCCGGCTGGCCCGGGTGCTCCTCGACCAGCTGGCCGCCCTGCCCGAAGCGGACCTGAGCCTCCCCTGGCCGGCCGACCCCACCCTGGCCGCCCTGTGCCGCAAGCTGCGCGATGCCCCGGACGACGACCGCGACATGGACGCCCTGGCCCGGCAGGCCGGCATGAGCGGACGCACCCTGGCCCGCCGGTTCGAGGCCCAAACCGGCCTGCGCTTCGGGGCCTGGCGACGCCGCCAACGCCTGCTCGCCGCCCTGGGCCGGCTGGAAGCCGGCGACAACGTCACCACTGCCGCCCTGGAGAGCGGCTACGCCTCGGTGTCGGCCTTCGTGGCCGCCTTCCGCGACATGTTCGGCGCGACGCCCGGGGCATTCGTGCGCCAGCACGAAGAGGGGAGAGAGGAGTAAGAGGGAGGAAGAAGAATGCCTCCGGCGGCTGGGGGCCTGAGGCCCCCAGACCCCCCAAATGGGGGAAGGTTTAAAGGGGGTTCGACGAGGGTTGGCCCTTTGGTGGCCGGGAAGCTCAAAAGCCCGTTGGTGACGCTTGGCGGAAAACGCCGTAGGCCCGGCGGTCGGCCCCCGGCTCCCACCGTGTTCTGGGGAGCCGGGAGGCGAGCAAGGTTACGCAGCGGGCGGATCGGGCAGGACCTTGATGGCGACCAGCGTCACGTCGTCCTCGGGCTCGACCTCGCCAAGGAATTCCCGCAGTCCCTCCAGGACGGCGGTCACGATGTCGGCGGCGGGCTTGTCGCTGTGCCGGGCAAGCAGCTCCCGCACCCGGTCCTTGCCGAACATCTCGCCCTTGTCGTTTCGCGCTTCCCACAGCCCGTCGGTAGCCAGCAGGGCCACCTGGCCTGGGACCAGCCCGGCGGCGCTGTTCTCGGCGTAGCGTGCCTCGGTGACGATGCCCAGCGGCGGGCCGCCCTTGTCCGGGATGTCGCCGGTCAGGCCCGTGGCCGCGTCGTAGAGCATGATCGGATCATGGCCGGCCCGCACCCAGTGCAAGCGCTTTTTCTCAATGTCGATAGCCAGATAGAAAAGCGTCATGAACCGGCCGGAATCGGCCAGATCGGCGCACATGAGGCGGTTGACGTCGTCGATGACCGCGGCCAGGGACCCGGGCTGGAAGGAGCGCATCCGCAAAAACGCCCGGGCCGTGGTCATGAGCAGGGCGGCGGCGATGCCATGGCCGGTGACGTCGCCGATGATGACCCCGAAACGGCCGGCCTGTTCATTGGGCGCGTGGATGAAGTCGTAGTAATCGCCGCCGGTCTCGTCGCTATATAAGCTCGTGCCGGCGATGTCGAAGCCGGGCAGGCCCGGGGCGGCCTGGGGCAGCAGGTTGCGCTGCACCTCCTCGGCCAGGGCCAGCGCCTGGCGCAACAGCTCGTTTTTGCGCTGAATCTCCAGCTTGGCTTCGTTTATCTCCTGGTTGATGGAGCGCATGAGCGCCTGGGAACGCTCCTTTTGGGCCTCCAGGCGCGAGCGGGCCTGGGTGGCCCGGTCCAGGGCGCGGGTGAGCGAGCGGACTTCCCTGGCCAGGGCCTCGGCCTCGCCGGCCGGACAGGGCAGCTCCTCCAGAGGCGCGCCGGCGGCCGCTTCGGGCCGGTCACCGCCAAGGAGCACGGCGACCAGGGAGCCGTTTTGCAGATGCAGCGGCAACCCCGGGGCCGAGGGCGCGATCTCGCCGTGGCAATAAAACCCGGCCACGGGTGTTCCCGGCGGCAGGGCGGCGGCCAGGCGGTCGATTTCTTCCGACGACTTGGTGCCCAGGATGTCCTTGCGGGTGGAGCAGGAAAAAAGCAGGACCCCGGCCGGCCCGGGCCGCATGGCCCGGGCGTCGGCAGCCAGCCCCTTGGCCATGGCCTTGATGTCGGCCAGCATGTCGCCGCGTGTGGCTTCGGCCAACTGCACCATGGCCCCTTCGGCCACGCCGGCCGGGAACTGGATGCTGCCGTCGCCCTCGCTGTAAAAGGCCGGGGCGCGCAAAATAAACGTGTCGGATTTTTCGCAGGTGACAGCCAGGGGCAGCTCCACCGCCGGCTCGGCATGGGGGCCGAGATAGCGGCGGTAGAAATCCAGGGCCGTGCGCTCGCCGATGCGGCTGACGACATTGCCGGACACGCCGGTGATGCGCGCCCGGTCGCCGATGGGCCGCCAGCCCTTGGACACGCGCATGGCCAGGGGGATGTCGCCGGCCAGGAGCAGAAAGGGCGCGTCATGGAGCAGGATTTCACGGCCGGCGAACTGGCGCACCGGCCGCCGGTCGGCCAACTGCCGGCCGGCCACGCCGCCAAGCACCAGGCAGTCCGGGCCAAGGGCCTGGCCCAGGGCGCGGCTTAAGTCCTCCACCCCGCCCCGGCCGCCGTCGGGAAAGGTCAGGCACAGCACGGGATCGGCCCCGCCAAGGGCAGCCAGGGCTTCGCCCGCCGCCCGGGCGGCCGCCGCGCCGAGATCCGCGCCGGGAACGGCGAAATCCCGGACCACGCCGGCCGAGGCCCGGACGTTCTCGCCGCCAAAGGCAATGAGCAGCACGGCGTCGTCGGTGACGCCGCCGGCCAGGGACAGCTCGCCGCAGGAGGTCCCGCCGGCCAGGGGGACGCCGGGAAAGGCGGCTTCCACCCCGCGCAACAGCTCGTCGTGGTCGTAGCCCACCCCGGCAAAAAGCAGCAGCCCCACGGGCGCGGCCCCGCCAAGGCCCCGCCGGCAGGCCTCGGCCGCCCCGCGCACGGCGCAGGCGGCGTCCAGACAATTGGCATGTCCAACAGCCATACGCAGCATGGAAACCTCCTGAACCGGCCGGCGAAACGACACCGGCCGGTCTAGCCGTTGTCGTCGAGGCGGCGGCAAAAGGCAAGACGCGGCGCGGCCGCCTTAGGCGACGGCCCCAACCGGCCAAAGAAGGAAGATAAGTCCCTTGCCGGCCCTGGCAACGCCTGGGTCTCGACCACGAAAAGTAGGCGCGGCGATTCGCGGACAACCGGCCAAATCCATTGAATTTTTAAATATGCTCATCTTTTCAAGGGGCGCGACCTAGACGGTCAGCACCTTCCAGCCGGACTTGAGATAGCTGGTCAACGCCTCTCCGGTATAGATCACGGTCAGCCCCAGGGCTTCCAGGCGTTCGGCCAGGCCGTAGCGGTCGGCGCAGGCCCGGCAGGCGTAGCCCTCCACCCCGGCCTCCAGGCAGGCGGCCAGTTCGGCGGCCAGCTCGGCGTCGTGGGCCAGGGCGTCGGCCGAGGGGCCCCAGACGAGCAGGTGGACGTCGCTCCACCAACCCTTGAGGCGGCTGTTCTTGGCGTACATGAGCGCCATGTTGAGCGCGGCTTCCCGGTCGCGGGTGGTCCACACGACAACGAGTCCGGGTTCGGCAGCCTGGGGATCGGTCATGATGTGTCTCCTTGGGAAACGCCTTCGCGCCAGGGCGGCGTGGCGAGGCGGGAGGGCCGCCAGCCGCCCCGCCGCGCCGGGTGGGCGACGGGCGGGACGGCAGGCGAAGCGGGTAAAAGCCGGGACGCCCGGAAGGAACTCTCGGCGTTGGGCAGGGGCGCCAGGGCTCAGGTGCCACTGGCTGCCAACGGCCCCGGGCGACGAGGCGTCCGGCAGGCGCGCCCCTTTTAGGCGTGGAGCTTGCCCAGCACCCAGGCCATGTTCTTGCCCAGATTTTCCATGGTGGTCATGCCCTCCTCGTCCGAGGACACGTCGCCGGGGGCCAGGCCCCGGCCGAGGTTCCAGTAGCTCGACCCGGCCACCACCACCTGGTTGATGAGGTAGAAGTGGTTGATGGCGTCGAACACGGCGATGCCGCCGCCCCGGCGCACGGCCACGGCCGAGCCGCCGACCTTGCGGGCGAAAAAGCCGCCGTTGGCCAGGGCCACCATGCCGGCCCGGTCGATGATGGATTTGATGTTGGTGGTGACGTTGGCGAAATAGGTCGGCGAACCGAGGATGAGCCCGTCGGCGGCCCGCATCTTGTCGATGAGGTCGTTGAGACCGTCTTTTTTGATGGCGCAGTGGCCGTCTTGCTTCTCCCAACACTTCATGCAGGCGATGCAGCCGAGATAATTAATGCCATGCAGCTCCACCAGTTCGGTCTCGATGCCGGCGGCGGCGATGGGCTCCAGAGCCTTTTGCAGCATGAGACACGTGTTGCCGCCCTTGCGCGGGCTGCCGTTTATGGCCAGGACTTTCATTGCGCTTCTCCTTTCTTCAGGGCCTTGCCCACGCTCCAGGCGTCGGCCACCTGGTTGCCCAGGGTCCAGTAGCGGTTATCGGGCATGGTCAGCAGCAGGGGATTCCATTTCTCCACGGCGATCTTGCCGTCGGCGACGATGGCGTCGTCGGCCCACACGGCCTTGATCTCGCCGATGAAAAACGTGTGGGTGGCCAAATCCACGGCCTGATCAAGGACCACCTCGAAACACAGCGGGCATTCCCGGATCAGGGGCGCGCCGGGCGTGTCGCCGTAATAGACGTCGAACACCCCCGACTTGTCGGCGTTTCGCCCCGAGGCCAGGCCGCAGTAGTCGGTTTTTTCCACCAGCTCCGGCCCGGGAAAGCACAGGGAAAAGGCCCCGGTTTCCTGGATGCGGCCGTGGGTCCACTGGCGGTGGTTGATGCCCACGCCAATGCGGGGCGGCTTGATGGTGACGCGGGTGATCCAGGCGGCGGCCATGAAATTGGCCCGCCCTTCCGCCAGCGTCCCGACCAGGGCCACGGGCATGGGCGGCAGCTGGTTGGGGTCAAGACGCACTTTTTCCATGCTACTTCAGCTCCTTGCCGATAGAGAAGCCCAGGCCCAGGTTGGCCCCCAGGCCGTAGTAGTGGCGGTCTTCCGGGGCATAGACGATGGGGTCGATGAGGAGCGGATCGGGCTTGCCGTCCTTCATGGCCGCCTCGTCCACCTTCACGTCCATGACCTCGCCCACGAACATGGTGTGCATGCCGAGATCCTCGACGCGGATGACCTTACACTCCAGCACCAGCGGACATTCGGCCACGTAGGGCGCGTCCACCAGCTCGCTTTTAACGGCCGTGAAGTTGCAAGCCGCGAACTTGTCGGCGTTTTTGCCCGAGATGATGCCGCAGTAGTCCACCTTGGCCACGTCCTTGGCCGAGGCGACATTGATGGTGTAGGCCTTGCGTTCCATGATGGCGGCGTAGCTGTGGCGGGGCTTTTGCAGCGAAACCGTGACGCACACCGGCTTGGAGCAGCAGATGCCGCCCCAGGCGGCGGTCATGAGGTTGGGCTTGCCCTCGGCGTCATAGGTGCCGACCAGCCAGGCCGGGGTGGGCAGGGCCATGGTTTTGGAACCGATGGAAACTTTCATGAAAAACTCCTTTGGCCGGCCTACCAGCCGTTGCGATGGATGCGTTCGGGCTTGAACCTGTCGATCTTCTTGAATTCCTGGGCCGGATGGCCAAGGGCCACCAGGGCATGGGGCGCGATGCCTTCGGGGAGCCGGAGCAGCCCGGCCATGGCCGTCATGCGCTCCTGCTGGGGATACAGCCCGCACCACACCGAGCCGATGTCCAGCCCCCGGGCGGCCAACAGCAGGTTTTGCGTGGCCGCGGCGCAGTCGAGCACCCAATAGCCCGGGTATTTCTCCAGGGCCAGTTCGGCGCAGACGATCACGGCCGCCTGGGCCGTCTTGCACATGGCGGCGTAGGGATGGATGCCGGGGATGGCGTCAAGCACGGCGCGCTCGGTCACCACCACGAAATGCCAGGGTTGGGCGTTGCCGGCGCTGGGGGCGGCCATGGCCGCGCGCAGCAAGGCTTCCAGGTCGGCTTCGGTGACGGCCTCGTCGGTGAACGACCGGATGCTGCGCCGGGTGTAGAGCGCTTCGAACAGATCCATGGGGCCTCCTTGTCGGTTTCCGCTTTACGCTAGGGGGAAATTCTGCCAGTATGCCCAAAAAGGCAAGTAGGCACATTTAAGTTCAGTAGTATCCTTTTGGATACCATGGAAAGGAGAGGCGTCATGGGCGAACCCGGAACCATTTGCGGCCGGCGGCGCTGCCTGGGCAAGGAATATTCGTGCAGCATGGAGCTGTCCCTGGCCGTCATTGGCGGCAAGTGGAAGCCGCTCATTTTGTGGCATCTGCGCGAGACGCCTACCATGCGCTTTTCGGCCCTGCGCCGCACCATGCCGGCCATCACCCAGAAGATGTTGACCCAGCAGTTGCGCGAACTCGAATCCGACGGCCTGCTCACCCGCACGGTCTTCGCCGAGGTGCCGCCCCGGGTGGAATATGCGCTGACCGACCTGGGCCGGGGCATCATTCCCATCTTGGAGGCCTTGTGCCGTTTCGGCAAGGAGTTCGAGGCCCGTTTCGGCGTGGAGCCGGCCGACGCCCCGGCCCCGACGGCTGCGGCGGCGGCGGCGGTCGAGCGCTAGTGTCGCGTCCGCGAGAAGCGCCTATGGCGTTTTGCGGCCAACAAACAAAAACCCTTTATTTTTCATAACAATACTCTCGTATTCTTTCAGGGACGCGACATGAGCGGCGCGCCCCTTGGGCAAGATGGCGGCGGTTTTTCCGTGACCCCAAAGTCTTGAGGGCGTTTCCCACAACCAACGCTCACAAAACTTTCAGGGGACACGAGACGAGCGGCGACGAGCCGACGCTGCCTTTTCTTGCCGCCTCCGTCCTTCGTGCCTGTCCAGCCTGGGCGTTTTGGCGACAGCCGTATGATTATTGCCCACATACCCTACCGCATCTGTATATTTTATTGTCGCCTGCAGCAGTCTAAAATACACACGAAGCAGGCAACCATCTACTTTCCTTGGTGAATTATAAAACCACCACCATTGGCACGGCCTATGCTCAAAGGAAGGCATCGCATCAAGGAGGTTCCCCCATGCGCATCACTGTTTTCGCTCCGGCCGCTCTGGCCGCCGCCATGCTCCTCTCGCTGCCCGCCATCGGCCTGACCGCCCAGGAGCACGGGGGCCACGTCGCCGATCCCGCCAAGGCCGCCGCTCCCGCCGTGGACCCGGACAAGGCCTACCTGCTCAAGCAGGAATTCACCGCCAAGACCGCCGAACTGCGCGGCAAGATCAAGGCCCGCGAGGCTGACCTGGAGATTTTGCTGGCCACCAAGCCCGGCGACGAAGCGGCCGTCAAGAAGCTCGCCGGCGATATCGCCGCCCTGCGCGGCCAACTGGCCGAACAGACCGTGCTCTTCCGCCTGCGCTACGCCAAGGAAACCGGCACGCCCATCCGCCAGACCCTGCACCTCGGCAGCGGCCATGACGGCATGATGGCCGGCATGGGCGAAGGCGGCATGGATTGCAAGATGATGGGCAAGGGCATGGGCCAGGGTAAGGGCATGATGATGGGCGGCATGGACCACGGTTCCCCGGACCACGGGGCCATGGAGCATGGGCCCGCCAACGCCCCCGCGCCGGCCGCTCCCGCGCCGGCCGCCAAGCCATAGTTCAATGTGACGCTCCTCCCCAAACCGGCCGTCGCCCCTGCCCCGGGGCGGCGGCTTTTTGGCGTCCGCCCGGACGTGCCCTGGCCCGGCGGACACGAAAACAAGCGACGCCGTCCGGGCTTCGCCCGCCCAACCAACGGGCATCGGCCAACGGACCGGGCCTGGACGGCGGGTCGCCCTCGCCCCAGGAGTCGGAGCGTCAGCGCGCCGAAAGCGCCGCGCCCCTTGGTTGCCTCGCCACGGGCCGGCTGCTACCTTGCCCCGGACCATGCACGCGCCATCCGCCCCCCCTGCCGCCGCCAGCGCCGAACCGTCCCGGCGCACGTTCTGGATGCTGCTTGCCGCTGTCCTGGCCCTGGCCGCCGGGCTGCGGCTGTGGCAGATCGACACGCCCCAGCTGTGGGAAGACGACTATTTGAATTTAAGCCGGGCCGCCCTGCCGGCTTCGACCATCATCGCCGTCCAGCAACAACTCGGGCCGGCCGACACCATCTACGACCTCCAGCCGCCGCTCCAGTTCCTGATCGTGCGCGCCGCCCTGGCCGTCCACGACAGCGTGCTGGCCGCCCGGCTGCCCTCCCTGCTCGCCGGCCTGGCTTCCATCCTGGGGCTGGCGCTTTTGGGCGCGGCCTGCGCCGGCCGCCGGGCCGGCCTTGTCGCCGCCCTGCTGTGCGCCGGGGCGCTGTTTCATGTCGACATCTCCCGGGCCATCAAGCTCTATGCGCCGTTTTTCGGCTTGTTCGTTTTCTCCATGCTTCTGCTGACCCGGGCGCTTACTACCCCGCGACGCCGCCCGCTGCTGCTGGCCGGCTATGCCGCCGTGACGGCGGCCATGCTCTGGGCCGGCTACCAGGGCGCGCCCATCCTGGCCGCCCAAGGCCTGTGGGTCATGGCCCTCTACCTTGGCCGCAAGACGCCCTTTGACGGACCGGACCGGCTGTCCCGGCTGCTGCCCGTGGCCCTGGCCATGGCCGTGGCCACGGCCGCCTGGCTGCCCATCGCCCGGGGACCGTTTATTCTCCAGGGCTTTCTGGCCAATCCTCAGGCTTCTCTCGGCAGCGGGCTGACCCCCGCCTTTTTCGCCGACATCCTGGGCGGCTTTTTCCACAGCAGCTATCCCCTCTCGCCCGTCACCGTGGCCGGCGTCGCCGTCCTGGCCGTCCTGGGCCTTGTCACATGCCGCAATACAATGACGCTGCTGCTGGTCCTATGCGCCGCCGTCCCGGCCGCCGCCATCCTCACGAGCAAATCCGACCTGCGCGAACTGGTCAATTGGCGCCATCTCATCGCCGCCCTGCCGGCCGTGACCATCCTGGCCGGGGCCGGGGCCTCGCGCCTGGGCGGGCTTGCCGCCCGCGCCCTGCCTTCCCGGCTGGCCCCGGCCGCAGCGCTGGTCGTGGCCGGGGCTCTGGCCGGCATCGTCCTGGCCGGACCGCTGTCGCAGCTTGGCGAATACGCCCGCCGCACCTTGACCAACGACCGGGATTTCTTCCGCAGCGTCAGCCGCGCCCCCGGCCCCGAGGCCGCCCTGGCCTTCACCGGCTGGCAGCGAAACGCCCGGGCTTTCGCCTCCCGCTGGCATCTGGGCGACACCGTCGCCGGCCCTGGCGACTTCGACCGCCCGGGCTACCGCCGCGTCCGGTTCGCCGACCAGATTTTCGCCCCAAGCCAGCGCCTGCGGGCCGCGCCCGAGGGGGCGCTCTTGGCCTCCTGGAGCGCCGCCGGCTTGCAGTCGCGACTGGCCCTGGCCGGCTTTCCCAGCCGCGCCCCGCTGCTGCTTGTGCCTAACACCTCGGGCAGGGCCGGCTACAGCGACGATTTCCGTGACCACAAGGTCTACCGCGACGCGTTTGCCCTGCAAAACCTGGTGGCCGACGCCGAGGTGGGGCTCCTTCGCCCCGTGCGCTCCAGCCAGCCGGCCGCCGCCACCTGGCGCTTGGATCTGCCCTCCGGCTCCCCGGCCCCCAAGGTGACGGCCGCCATCGAGGCGGCCCTGTACAAACGCCACCCGAGCCTGCCGGCCGATTCGCGGCTGATCGTCGAGGCCAGCGCCGACGGCGCGACGTTCACGCCGCTGGCGACCCTGGGCCACGACGATTTCCTGCTGCCTGACGGCACACCGCGCCTGGAGAAACGGCGGTTTTACGAGGAAGTGCCCTTCTATCAAGGTGTTGTGCGCACGGCCCGGGCCGAGGTCGATCTGACGCCCTACCTCACGGCCGGCTCGGTCCGGCTGCGGGTGCGCTATCTGCCGGGAACCAGCGAGGGCTTGCTCGCCCTGGCCGGCGTCACGGTCACGGGCACGGGGCTGGCCCCGGTCCCGGACGGCGGGCTGGCCTTCTACGCCGCCAACCTAGCCCGCAACTGCGCCTCGCCGGCCTACGCCCCGGACGTGACGCTCCTTGGCCCCCGGGCCACGGTCTTCGCCGCCCTGGACCAGGCCGCCCTGGCCGGGGCGCTGCCCGGCGGCGCGGTGGTGAACCCGCCCGAGGCCCTGGCCGCCTTTAGCGCCGCCAACCCGGACACGCCCCCGGCCTACGTCCTGCCCGACGCCGCCGGGAAACCGGCCGTGGTGGTGGCCGACCCGGCCCTGGGACCGGGCCGTGGCGGCGCGCCCCTGTCCGACGCCGCGCCGCGTACCGGCCTGGAACTGGCCGGCGACGCGCCCCTCGCGGTGCGGACCCTGACCCTGGCCGGCCGGCTGAACGCTCCGGTCCTGGGCCTGGGCGAGACCCGCGTTGCCATTCCCATCGCTGCCCCGGACGGGACCGTGGCGCGTCTCACCCCCGGTGGCCAGGGGCTGTTGCACTTCAGCCCGGACTTCGATCCGCCGGATTTCACCGACCGCCCCACCGCCCATGCCCTGAACATGGAAGCGTCGGATTCCTATCCGGGCTATGCCGGCGGCGTGCGCTGCCGGGCCGGCACGGACTGCTGGTTCGAATACGTGTTCGTGTCGGCCTACCCCGTCACCGAACTGCGCGTCATGGCCTATCCTCGCCTGTACGGCGACCCCGGGACCAAGCGGCAGTGCATGGTGTCCTACGCGGCCGACGGCGGCCCGCCCACGACCCTGCTCACGGCCGAGGCCGAGCACGAAGGCCGGTGGAACCGGATGTTCGACCGGCGATTTGCCCGGGTGGTGCTGCCCAAACCGGCCACCCAGGTCGTCGTGCGTTTCACGCTGGTGGCCGAACCCTCGGCCGAGTTCTGGTCGCCCACGCGGCCCATCGACCGCATGG
This sequence comes from Pseudomonadota bacterium, assembly GCA_023435825.1. GTDB lineage: Bacteria > Desulfobacterota > Desulfovibrionia > Desulfovibrionales > Desulfovibrionaceae > Solidesulfovibrio. Next base: position 15,589 of record JAEZMB010000281.1, read on the forward strand.
CCATCGAGGCCGTCCTGGACGCCAGAAACCTGCCGCCCTTGGCCGTGCCGCCGGGCCGCAGCGAACTGTCCCTTTCCGGCGGGCCGGGCAACGATTTCCGGGTCTGGTTTTCCGACCGCGCTCCCGGGAAAGAGCGGGGCTGGCCCGGGGATTAGCGCCGCGCCCCTTCAAGAAGACATCCGCGTCTTTCTCAATGATGCCTCTTGTAGCGCCTTGTCCCCGAAGCCTCACAGGCTCTTTTCGATGACGCCGCATAAGCCGGCGGCCAAGGCGGCGTCCCCAGTCCGATGGTCTTGCCATCGGCCGCCGCCGGCGCTACAAGGCGGCCGTTGTCCTCAGGGCGGGGTGGAAGTCCCCACCGGCGGTATCCCGGCTTGGCCGGGGAGCCCGCGAGCGCCCGCGACGCTTCGGTGTGGCGGGGTCAGCAGACCTGGTGCGAAGCCAGGGCCGACGGTCACAGTCCGGAAGGAAGAGGAAAGACGGCATTCCCCGCCGCCGGAGCGTCCGGCGCGTGGCCGGCCGGATGCGCGCATCCGGTCTGGCCGTCTCTTTGTCCGCCCTGATTCTGGCCCAAACTTTGTTTTCGGAGAAAGCCATGAATCAGCCATTTTCCAATGTCGACGCCGCCATCGCCCGCACCCGGGCCGCCATCGAAGCCATGCGCCAAGGCCGGGGTATCCTGGTCGTGGACGATCTGGACCGCGAAAACGAGGGCGACCTCATTTTCGCCGCCGACACCCTCACCGCGCCGCAGATGGCCATGCTCATCCGCGAATGCAGCGGCATCGTCTGCCTGTGCCTGACCGAGGAAAAGGCCCGCCAGCTCGAATTGCCGCCCATGGTCGCGGTCAACACCTGCAAGAACGGCACGGCCTTCACCGTCACTATCGAGGCGGCAAAGGGCGTGACCACCGGCGTTTCCGCCGCCGACCGGGTGACGACGGTGAAGACCGCTGCTGCTGCAGACGCCAAGCCCTGCGACCTGGCCCGGCCCGGCCACGTGTTTCCGCTTGTTGCCCGCCCGGGCGGGGTGCTCTCCCGTCGCGGCCACACCGAGGCCACGGTGGACATGTGCCGGCTGGCCGGCCACGGCCCTTGCGGGGTGCTGTGCGAGCTGACCAACCCTGACGGCACCATGGCCAAGGGCGACCAGATCGCGGCCTTTGCCGCGACCCATGATTTCCCGCTGGTCAGCGTCGCCGACATCGTGGCTTTCCGCCAGGCCACGGGCGACTATTAGCCGGCCCTCCAAACGCCGCCGCGCCGGGGGAGCCTTCCCCCGGCGCGGTCTTCCCCTGGCGCGTCCACCGGCGACATGATCGCGTCCTGGCATGGCCGACGCGACAGCCGATACGCCCGCCGCCGGACAACCCGCGCCTGGACATCCCGGGGCTGGCCCCGCTGTGGGCCGTGCTCTCCTACGGCTAGAACGCCGCGCAACCAGCCCACAGCGACCAAACGGGCCATGATCCCGGCCTTGCCTATTTCCCGGCCCTGGCCTACAGCCAAAGCATGGGAATTCCTGCCAAGGACGCCGTCGCCGCCGCCAACCAGCGCTACAAGCGCAGTCTGACCCTGCGCTATCTCGTCGCCTTGGCCCTGGCCGCCATCCTGGCCCTTTCATCCTATGTGCTGTTTCGCTACATCATGGCCGCCGTGGACCGCGCCGCCGCCGTCACCGCCGTGTCCGGCTCCCAGCGCCTGCTCACCCAGCGCGTGCTGGCCCAGTGCCTGCTCCTGGCCGCCGCCGACAACGACGAAGCCCGGCGCGACATCAAGGCCCGGCTGGGGCAGGCCCTTTCCGCCCTGGAGGTCAACCATCAGCGGCTGCTGGCCGACCTCGACGATCCCGCCTCCCTGGCCGCCGCCGCCCCGGACCTGCGCGACATCTACTTCAAGCCGCCCTATGACCTGGATCGGGGCATGCGGCTTTTCCTGCAAAACGCCCGCGCCTTCGCCGCTTCCGAGGCGGCCCGGCCGTCCCTGTCCGACGAGGCGTTTCTGAATCTGCTGGCTTTTGGGGAAAACGAACTGCTGCGGGACCTCGGCATGGTCATCCAGCGCTACCAGCAGTTGGCCATGTCGCGGCTCACCGTCCTGCGCCGGCTGGAAACCGGGGCGGCCCTTTGCATGATGGCCGTGTTGGCCGCGTCGGGGCTGTTTATTTTCCGGCCCATGGTGCGCCGCATCTGCGCCGACCGGGAGCGCCTGCAGGGAGCCAACGACGCCCTGGCCGAGCTGGCCGTCACCGACCAGCTGACCGGAGCCTACAACCGGCTCAAATTCAATGAGGTGATGCACACGCAAGTGGCCCGCGCCGCCCGCTACGGCGAGGCGCTGTCCGTGGTCATGTTCGACATCGACCATTTCAAGGTGGTCAACGACACCTACGGCCACGGGGCCGGCGACGACATGTTGCGGGAGCTGGCCCGGCGGGTGATCGAGGCCACGCGTGGCGTGGACTGGCTTTTCCGCTACGGCGGCGAGGAATTCGTGGTGGCCGCGCCGCATACGGCCCTGGGCAACGCCACGCTGTTGGCCGAGAAGCTGCGGCTCATCGTGGCCGGCAAGCCCTTTCCCCACGGCATCGCCGGCAGCATCAGCCTGGGCGTGGCCGAGCTCAAGCCCGGGGAATCGGTGGAAGAACTCATGGCCCGGGTGGACGCGGCCCTGTACACGGCCAAGAACGCCGGCCGCAACCGCGTGGCCGTGGCCGGTTGCCCCTCGGAAAACGGCGTCCAGTGCCCCCTGCCTGAACCCCTGCCGACCATCTAGCGCCGCGTCCGCGACAAACACAGAGGGCATTTCGCGAACAACCGGCTAGCGCCATGCATTTTTCTGAAAAACACCACCGCGTTTTCTAGGGATGCGACAAGAGCCCCCCTTTCAGGGAGGGTCCGGGAGGGGGTTACCCCCTCCCGGCCGCCGGAGGCATCTTTTCCCCAAACGCCGCAGGCGCGCCGGCCAGGGCTTCCAGGCGGGCGGGATCAAGGATCTCCACCGCGCTGCCGGTCAGGCTGATGAGTCCCTCGTCCACGAAGCGGCGCAGCACCCGGGACAGGGTTTCGGGGATGGTGCCGAGGTAGGCGGCCAGCTGGCCCTTGGGCAGGTCGAGGGGCAACACGCGTTTTTTGCTTTGCGCGCCCAGCAGCAGCAGATGGGAGGCGAGCCTGGCCGGCACTTCGCGAAGGCTCAAGTCCTCAAGCTTTCGCACCAGCTGGCGCAGGCGGATGGAGAGCAGGCCCAGCATGGTCAGCGCCAGATCCGGGTCGTCGGCCAACAGCTTGCGGAAGCGTTCGCGCGGGAAGAAGAGATAGTCGCCGTCCTCCAGGGCCTGGGCGTTGGCCGGATAGACGCCGCCGGCAAAGACCGCCACCTCGGCGAACACCTCGCCCGGGCCGAACACGTGAATGATGTGCTCCTTGCCGGCCAGCGATGTCTGGTAGATGCGCACCTTGCCTGAGGCCACGGAGAAAAACCCCTCGGCCGGATCGCCGGAGAAAAAGATGTCCTGCCCGCGCCCGTAGCGCCGCACCTCGGCCACGGCGGCCACGGCGGCCAGTTCCTTGGGGCCAAGCCCGGAAAACAGACTGATGTCGGCCACGGCCTGGATGGTGTCCACGACTGCTCCTCCCTGTTGACGCCGCTGACGCCCTGTGACGCCGCTTGACGTAAGTCAAGGCGCGGCCGGGCGACCTCTGTCACCCTGGCCGAGCCCTCTGTTCCCTTAACCGATGACAACGGCAAAGGATGCGCCATGACTGCGGAAGTCGTCATACTCGAAACCTGCCGGGGCGTCACGCCGGGAGTCTGCCCCCACGCCGCGCCCCTGGCCACGAACACCCTGGCCGAGCTGGTGGAACTGGCCGCCTGCGCCGCCGTGCCCGAGGCCCTGGCCGAGCTGGCCCGGCCGCTTCGCCGCCACGAACAGTTCCGGCTGGCCGTCTCGGCCTGCCCCAACGCCTGCGTGCGCCCCCAAGTGGCCGATCTGGGGCTTATCGCCGTGCGCGAGGCGTCTGTTGATCCCGAGGCCTGCCACGGCTGCGGGGCCTGCGCCGAGGCCTGCCCGGACACGGCCATACAGATCACCGCCGGCAAGGCGGTCATCGACCAGGGCACATGCCTGGGCTGCGGCGCGTGCGCCCGGGTCTGCCCAAGCCGGTCCATCGCCAGCGGCCCGGTGGCCTACCGCGTGTATCTGGGCGGCAGGCTCGGCCGCCGGCCGCGCCTGGGCACGGAGCTTGGCCGCGCCCTTTCGCCCCGGGAGGCCGTGGAACTGGCCCGCCGGACCCTGGCCGTCTTTGCCCGGGACATGCGCCCGGGGCTGCGTTTTGCCGATCTCGTCTTTCCGGGCGGCCTGCCGGGCCTGCCGGCCTGGGCGCTGTCATGACGGCCCTTGGCGTGACCCTCCAGTTCCTGGGCCTGCTCATTTTCGCCGCCCACAGCCTGCGCGGCGGCGATCTGGGCCTGTGCGCCTCCGTTCTTGTCCTGGCCGGCTGGCTGGCGGCCCGGCGCGACCTGGCCCGGTGGCTGGTCGGCCCGACCCTGCTGGCCGCCGGGTTGGTCTTTGCCGCAGCCGGGCGCGACATGGTCGCCTTCCGGCTGGCGGCCGGGCTGCCCTGGCTGCGGCTGTCCGGCATCATGGCCGGGGTGGTGGCCGTGTGCCTGGCTGGCGGACTTTTTGCCTTCACACGCCGGGGGCAGGCCTTTGGCCGCGTTGGTCCTGGCAACGTCGCGCCCCGGGCGGCGGCCTTCTGGATCGCCGTGACGCTGCTCGCCGTGGCCCGGGCCAAGGTCGCCTTTCCGATCCTGCTTCTGGACCGCTTCGCGCCGGGCTGGGGCTGGCTGGAAATCACGGCCCTGGGCCTCTACGCCGCCTGGCTGACCGGCCGGATGCTGGCCGCGCCGCGAACCGGCCCCGTGCGCTCGCGCTACTGGGCGGCCTTTTCCTTGGTCTTTTTCGGCCAGCTGGCCCTGGGGCTGGCCGGGGCCACGGTGTTTCTCATGACCGGGGCGCTGCACCTGCCCGTGCCGGCGCTCATCGCGGCCGGGCCGGCCTACCGGGGCGGCGGCTACTTCATGCCCATCCTCTACCTGTCCACGGTGCTGCTGGTCGGCCCGGGCTGGTGTTCGCATCTGTGCTACATCGGCGCGGCCGACGACGCCTGCGCCCGGCTTGGCCGGCCCGTGCCCAGGCGGCTGCCGGCCGGGCGGACATGGTGGCGGGCGGCGACCTTGGCGCTCACCGTGGGCGGCGCGCTTGTCCTGCGCTGGCTGGAGGTTCCCCTGGGCGTCGCCGTCACGGCGGCGGCCGTCTTCGGGCTGGTGGGCCTGGGGATCATGGCGACCTTTTCCCGCAAGACCGGCGTCATGGTCCATTGCGCCATGTATTGTCCCATCGGGCTTTTGGGGAATATTCTCGGGAAGATCAGCCCCTGGCGGGTGCGCATCGGCCAGGGCTGCGACGGTTGCGGCCGGTGCTCGCGGGTCTGCCGCTATCTGGCGCTGATCCCGGCCGATCTCGAAAAGGGCCGGCCGGGCCTGTCCTGCACGTTGTGCGGCGACTGCCTGTCCGCCTGTCCGGGCGGGCGCATCGGGTTGCGGTTTCCGGGGCTGTCGCCCGAGGCGGCGCGGCAAGCGTTTTTCGCCCTGGTCGTGGCCCTGCACGCGGTGTTTCTGGGCGTGGCGCGGATCTAGCCCGCCGTGACGGGCAAAATAGGCCAGCTATTCGCGGCCCATGCCCGATTTCCCGGCGCGTTTGGGGCAAACCCGGCCATGGGTTGCCCTAGGGCGGATATGTCCCTATGCTTGGTCCGCCGCTTCACCGACTGCCTCTTCTGCGGCAGAACGCGCCGCGCCCGGCCATGGCGGCCGGCGGTTGCGGGCCATGCAGGCAACATGTTCTCTTCTAGAGAATCACTGTTGTTTCGGACCGAATGCCCCAGGGTTTCATGAATGAAACCCTTTCCGCCGTAACATCCCCTTCCGTTGTCGGCCCCGCGCCATTATAGAAGGACAGGGAACAACGCAAACAGGAGCAATCCGATGGGCGCATTTTCGATTTGGCACTGGCTGGTGGTCTTGGGAGTCGTTCTGCTCATCTTCGGACCGAGCCGGCTGCCGAGCCTGGGACACGACCTGGGCAAGGCCATCCGGGGCTTCAAGGAATCCATGGACGAAAAGAACATCACGCCGGTCGAGCCCAAGAACGACCAGAAATAATCCTCGGCGATCCCAAGCGATCCGAGCGACAAAAGCCCGCGCTTCCTCAAAAAGAAGCGCGGGCTTTGTTCTGGGCGTTGGATGTCAAACACAGGCTGCGACCATCCCAAACCTTAGCCTTGCTGGCTGCCTGCCCGCCGCCAATGCACCGGGTTACGGCCGCAATGACCTTTCCGGGCAACACCCTCCCGACAACGTCTCCCGCAGGCCGAGCTCGACGACAGATCCTGAAGCTCTTCGCACCGGCGTGCGCCAACAGCAAGACGACGCCAAACGGCATCATAGAGATCATCAGCCAGAAAACCAATAATATTATCTCGTTAACTACCGTCATAGAACATGCAAAAAGCGACTAAAAACAAGAATCTACGACATTTTTTAACTCAGTGGAACTATATAAAAATATTTTAAACATAAACAACACTCATAAAACTCGACAAACCATTCACATAGCCCACAACAATCCCCAAAGAAGCAGCCCGCCTCTCCGTTTACATACAATACAAGAGCGCCCTATATCGCCGCCAATGACGCACAGGTCCGCCTCACCGGCCTCCGGCGTCTTGACCTTTTTCCCGTTCCGCTGTTTATAGTGACAATATCTCCCAAAGCTTTCCTGTCCGGGAACGACGGCCCCGGCTTCTCGGCCTCGTCCCCGGCAAACGGTCGCGGCTTGCCGCTTCGTGGCCCGGATCTCGCGTCGCCGAAAAAAAACGGACCTCTCGAAAAAAAATCGCCCTTTTGACTTAGGTCAAACCGCTTTCGGCCCGGCCCGCGTAGACCCGAAACCAACGAAACGGGAAACCGACCCCAACCCAAACGGAGGACGACATATGTTTTGCTACCAGTGCGAACAGACCGCCAAAGGCCTTGGTTGCGACAAAATGGGCGTTTGCGGCAAGCAGCCCGACGTCTCCGATCTGCAGGATCTCCTCGTCTACGCCCTGACCGGCCTGGCCCAGGCCGCTGTGGCCGCCAAGGCCGAAGGCGTTGCCGTGCCGCTGGAAACCGGCCGCTACTTCGCCAAGGCCATGTTCTCCACGCTCACCAACGTCAATTTCGACGCCGCCGACTTCGTGCCGCTGGTGAGTGAAGCCGTGGCCAAGCGCAAGGCTCTGGCCGCGCTGATCAAGGCCCAACTGCCCGAAGGCCCGGCCAGCTTCGTCCCGGCCCTCGACCTGGCCGGCCTCATCGCCCAGGGCCACATCCATGGCCTCAAGGACATCCCCGAAGCCAACGACGACATCCGCTCGCTCAAGCATACGCTGATTTTCGGCATCAAGGGCGTGGCCGCCTACGCCGACCATGCCGCCATCCTCGGCCAGGAAGACCCGGCCGTGTACGAATTCCTCTACGAAGGCATGGCCGCCACCTTCACCACCGACAAGGACCTCGGCGCCTGGGTCGCCCTGGTGCTGAAGTGCGGCGAAGTGAACCTGCGCACCATGGAGCTCCTCGACGCCGCCAACACCGGCGCGTACGGCCACCCCGTGCCCACCACCGTGCCCCTGGGCCACAAGGCCGGCAAGGCCATCCTGGTGTCCGGCCATGACCTCAAGGACCTCAAGCAGCTCCTGGAGCAGACCGCCGGCAAGGGCATCAACATCTACACCCACGGCGAGATGCTGCCCGCCCACGGCTACCCCGAACTGAAGAAGTACCCCCACTTCTACGGCCACTACGGCACCGCCTGGCAGAACCAGCACAAGGAATTCGCCGCCTTCCCCGGCGCGATCCTCATGACCACCAACTGCATCCAGAAGCCGGCCGAGAGCTACCTGGGCAGCATCTTCACCACCGGTCTGGTCGGCTGGCCCGGAGCCGTCCACGTCAAAAACGGCGAGTTCGGCCCGGTCATCGAAAAGGCCCTGTCCATGCCCGGCTTCGCCGCCGACGAGGACAAGGGAACGGTCATGACCGGTTTCGCCCGCAACGCCGTCATGAGCGTGGCCGGCACGGTCATCGACGCGGTCAAGGCCGGCAAGATCCGCCACTTCTTCCTGGTGGCCGGCTGCGACGGGGCCAAGCCCGGCCGCAACTACTACACCGAGTTCGTGGAGAAGGCCCCGGCCGACACCATCGTGCTGACGCTGGCCTGCGGCAAGTTCCGCTTCTTTGACAAGCAGCTCGGCGACATCGGCGGCATCCCGCGCCTGCTCGACATGGGCCAGTGCAACGACGCCTACTCGGCCATCCAGGTGGCGGTCGCCCTGGCCGGCGCGTTTGGCTGCGGCGTCAACGACCTGCCGCTGTCCATGGTCCTGTCCTGGTACGAGCAAAAGGCCGTGGCGATTCTCCTCACCCTGCTCCACTTGGGCGTCAAGAATATCCGCCTGGGACCCAGCCTGCCGGCGTTCCTCACCCCCAACGTGCTGAACTTCCTGGTCGCCAACTACGACATCAAGGCCATCACCACCCCGGACGAAGACCTCAAGGCGATCCTCGGCTAACGAGCCGCGCCCTCTCTGGCGGCCCCGGCTTGGACCGGGGCCGCCCATCAGGAAAAAGCCATGAAACGCAAGATCATCGAAATCGACGAAGCGCTGTGCAACGGCTGCGGCCAGTGCGTCACCGGCTGCGCCGAAGGCGCTCTCGAAATCATCGACGGCAAGGCCAAGATCGTGGCCGACCATTTCTGCGACGGACTGGGGGCCTGCATCGGCCATTGCCCCACCGGCGCGCTGCAAATCATCGAACGCGAAGCCCCGGAATTTGACGAGCACGCCGTGGAAGAACGCCTGGCCGAGCTCAAAAAGCAGCCCTCCCCCTGCGGGTGCCCGTCCAGCGCGCCCATGACCATGTCGCCCTGCCAGGCGGCCAACGCGCCCACGGCCCAGGTTGCCGGCGGCGGTTCGGCCCTGTCCACCTGGCCCATCAAGCTGCGCCTGGTGCCGCCCACGGCTCCGTTCTTGCGCGGCGCGCGCCTGCTTTTAACTTCCGACTGCGTGCCCCCGGCCTTCCCGGCCTACGGCAGCGCCTTCCTGCCGGGCCGCGTGGCGCTGTTGGGCTGCCCCAAGTTCGACGACGCCCAGAGCTACGTCGATAAGCTGGCCGACATCATTCGGGAAAGCGCGCCCCAGGACATCACGGTGCTGCAAATGGAAGTGCCCTGTTGCTCGGGCATGTCGCGCATCGCCGCCCTGGCCGTGGCCGCCTCGGGCAAAAACGTGCCCGTGACCCAGGTGGTCATTTCCCGTCGCGGCGAAGTGCTCGGGATGCAGCCGGTCAAGATCGGCAATTCCCCCTTCGGCGGCTAGTATCGCGTCCCTTAAAAAATACGATAGTATTTTTTAAGAAAATGAATGGTTTTAGCTCGTTGACTACAGAACACCCTACGCGCTTTTCGCGGACGCGACATGAGAACGCCGCCAAACGCGGGGCAGGTAGACTGGAGCAACACAGCCCCCTTTAACCCCTTTTTCCCATTGCAGGGGTCCGGGGGGATCATCCCCCCGGTGGGTCCAGGGCAAAGCCCTGGCCGCCGGAGGCCTCCCTGCCCGGCGGCGCGGGGCCTCCCCCCCCCCCCCCATT
>JAEZMB010000341.1 GCA_023435825.1 Pseudomonadota bacterium
GGGGGGGGGGGCCACCCGGGGCGGCTGTTGCCGAGAGTCCCGCCCTCGACGAGGCCGGGCCGTTATTGTCTGTAGAGATCGCTCTTGGACTGTCCGAGCATGGGCGTTGCGTGCCTTGTCGACAGCATGGCCGTCTCCTCGGTTTTCATGGCTTCGATCAAGGCCTTGAGCGACTGGGCTTGGCTGGCCAGGTCATCGACGGCCAGGGTCGAGTGGCGCATGGTCTCGGACGTTTCCAGGGAGACGCGGTTGACGTCTTCCAGGCTGCGGTTGATTTCCTCGCTGGCCGAGGATTGTTCTTCCGAGGCCGTGGCGATGGAGCGGACCTGGTCGGTGGTGGTGTCGGCCAGCGTCACGATCTGGCGCAGGGCTTCGCCGGACAAGGTGGCCAGGTGGGTGGCTTCGCCGATGGTTTTGCCGGAGCGTTCCACGTTGTCGATGTTTTTCCGCGTCCCTTCCTGAATCCCCCGGATGGCCTGGCCCACTTCCTTGGTGGCGGCCATGGTCTTTTCCGCGAGTTTCCTGACCTCGTCGGCGACCACGGCAAAACCGCGCCCGGCTTCGCCGGCCCGGGCGGCCTCGATGGCGGCGTTTAAGGCCAGCAGGTTGGTCTGGTCGGCGATGTCCGAAATGACGTTGATGATCCGGCCGATGCCTTCGGCCTGGGCGCCCAGGCTGCTGATGTCGTCCATCATTTCCTGGGATTGGGCCTGGACCTGGGCGATGGCGGCCACGACCTGGCCGACGACGTCGGCTCCTTGGGCGGCTTTCGTCTTGGTCTGGTCGGCGGTGGCGGCGGCACTGGAGGCGTTTTGGGCGACTTCCAGGACCGAGGCGTTCATCTGCTCCATGGAGGTCGCGGTCTCGCCGATGCGCTGGGCCTGTTCCCTCGCGCCGTTGCTCGACTGGTCGATCTGGGCGGAAAGGTCCTCGGAAGCCGTATGGAGGATCTCGACAATGGCTTCAAGCTGGCCGGCCGCCTGGAGCATGCCCTCGGTTCTGGCCGTTTCGGCGAGCTGTTTGGCCTCAAGGGCCTCCTGCATGGCCTGGCCGGCCCGCTCGGATTCCTTCGCGGCGTGCTCGGACTGCTGGAAAGCCTCGTCGATCTTTTCCTTGAGCCTGACGACCATGTTGCGCAGAGCCTCGGCCAGTTGGCCGATCTCGTCGCGCCTGTGCACCGGACAGGAGGCGTCAAGGTTGCCCTGGGTCACCTCTTGGGCGAACCGCATGGTCTGGTTGAGCGGTTTGCTGATCGATCGGGCAATGGCCAGGCCAAGGCCGATGCCGAGAAGGAGGCTGCCAAGAGCGACGCCCAGGAGGTAGTTGCGGTTGGTGGTGTAGGTGTCTTGGATTTGTTGGGCGAATTTGTGCGCGTTAGCGTCTTTGAGGGCGCTTGAGGTGTTGATGGCCTCGTTTATGGCGTCGGTCTCCTCGGCCAACTGGCCCATGGACAGCGCGGTGGATTCCCGGTGCGCGGCAGGGGCTTCGCTTTTGTTGAGTGCAACAAGCTTGGCAAGTGAGTTGTTGTAGGTCTGCCACAAGTCGTCGAGGCGCTTGAGGCTTTGCTGTCCTTTTTCGGTCCAAAACAAGGGCAATGCCTCGTTGTAACTTTTGAGATAATCGATTTTGTATTGGTCTATTCGTTTGACATACTTCTCTTTCACTTCCTGGGAGTCGGCCAGGAGCATGTTTTTTGAGGCTCTGTCGATGTGCCCAAGCGCAATGCCCGCTTCCTTGATGGCGGATAGGCCAAGCAGTTCTTTTGCATACATGGACTCAGCAAGACTGTTGATGTCTCTCATGCTTTGGAAGCCAATCTGTCCGACGACGACAGTAAGACAGGCCATGGCAAGGAAGGAAAGAAGAAGTTTCTTGCCCACGCGCATGTCGTTAAACAACTTCATAATACTGTCCTCTTGCATATGTTGTGTGCTCGCTGGCGAACCGGCGACGTGCCGGTTATCCTCTTGGCTGCAGGCGCAGGGCGGTACGGCTTGGTTACGTTGGCGACTGAAGATGAAAAACTTTTCATTTTGCGCTTGCGCCGCTGGGCTTGGATCGATCAACAAGAAGACAAGAGCACGTCGTTGTGGCGGCAGCTTGGTGACGGCGCCGTAAAGGTCCGTGTTGGATTGCTTGCCCGTTGCGGCCAGAGGGGGGGGCGATACGGCCCGCGGACCTACGGGATGCGTTCCGCGATATGGGGGGCAGCCGATGGGTCGGTGAAATCGGCAAGGTTTGCCGGGCATCGTCCTTGCAAGAACTCCTGTGGGGAAGCCCCCGGGAGCGTGCCATGGACATCAATACCAGCTACGACAAGCACAGCGGACTGCTGACCATCCGGTCGGGCCTCAGCGACGGCCAGGCCAAAACCGCCGGCACGACCACGGCCACAAGTGCCAAGACGTCGACAACCGGCCAATCCGCCACGCAAAATCTCAATCTCGACAGCGCCTATATCAGCCCGGTGCTCCAGGCCAAGATGCAAACCGAGGCGCTGCAGACCCAGTTCACCAAGACCCTGGCCGCCAAGTTCGAGGAACTGGGCGTCGACGTCAGCCGTCCCATCACCCTGACCCAGGGGGCCGACGGAAAAGTGACGGTTGCCGGCGATCATCCGGACAAGGAAGCCATCGAAAAGCTGTTCACCGACGTGCCGACCCTGAGCGAAGCCTTCACCGCCCTGTCCAAGACCAGCTCGGACCTGGCGGCCATGACGTCCAACCAATCGGCGTCCCTGGTGCGCACCAACGGCTACGCCGCCTACCTCAAGCAGATCCAAAGCTCCGCCTCCTCCGGCGATTTCTTCTACAGCTACATGGACGGCGCGGCTTCGACGTATTTCGGGTAGCGGGGGCGAGGGAAGATAAAGATGCCTCCGGCGGCC
>JAEZMB010000067.1 GCA_023435825.1 Pseudomonadota bacterium
CAATTTCGGGCAACGTGTCGGCCGGCTTTGCGGCCGGCGCGTTGCCCGAAATTGCGCCCCCAAACGTTCGGCGTCCCGCCGTCCGACGTTCCCGACCGAGCCGCCGCACGCCCTGTCGGGGAGGGTCCGGGAGGGGGTCACCCCCTCCCGGCCGCCGGAGGCATCTTCCTCTTCTCTTCGCTTCTCTACTCGCCCGCTACTGCCCCAGTCCCCGCAACCGCAGCCCCACCAACCGGATGAAGCCGGTGGCGTCGGCCTGGTTGTAGACTTCGTCTTTTTCAAAGGTGGCGAGCTTGGGGTTGTAGAGGCTGTTGGGCGACTTGCGGCCCAGGGGATAGGCCTGGCCCTTGTAAAGTTTGACCCGCACCGTGCCGGTGACACGCTCCTGGGCCTGATCGATCATGGCCTGCAGGGCCTTGCGCTCCGGGGCGTACCAGAAGCCGTTGTAGACCATTTCGGCGTAGCGCGGGATGAGGCTGTCGCGCAGGTGCATGACTTCGCGGTCCAGGCAAATGCCTTCGAGGTCGCGCCGGGCGATGTGCAGGATGGTGCAACCCGGGGTCTCGTAGACGCCGCGCGACTTCATGCCGACGAAGCGGTTCTCGACCATGTCGATGCGGCCCACGCCATGTTTGCCACCAAGCGTGTTGAGCTTTTTGATGAGCGCGGCCGGGGACAGCTTTTCGCCGTCGATGGCCACCGGGTCGCCGTGCTCGAAGTCGATGGTGACGACGTCGGCCGTATCCGGGGCTTTTTCCACGGGCACGGTGAGCAGGTAGGTGTCGGCGCTGGGCTCGTTCCAGGGATCTTCCAACTCGCCGCCCTCGAAGCTTAAGTGCATGAGGTTGCGGTCCATGCTGTGGTCCGAACCTTTCTTGTCGGAAGGCACGGGGATGCCGTTGTCCTTGGCGAAATTGAGCAGATCCGTGCGCGAGGCGAAATCCCATTCACGCCAGGGGGCGATGGTGCGCAGGTCCGGGGCCAGGACGCCGGTGGTCAGTTCGAAGCGCACCTGGTCATTGCCCTTGCCGGTGGCGCCGTGGGCCACGGCCTGGGCGCCCTCGGCCCGGGCCACGTCCACCAGGCGCTTGGCGATAAGCGGCCGGGCGATGGAGGTGCCCAGCAGGTAGCGGCCTTCGTAGATGGCTCCGGCCCGCAGCATGGGAAAGATGAAGTCCTTGGCGAACTCTTCGCGCAGGTCGTCGATGTAGGCCTTGGTCGCGCCGGTTTTCAGGGCCTTTTCTTCCAGGCCGTCAAGTTCCTCTTCCTGGCCGAGGTCGCAGGTGACGGTGATGACTTCGCAGTTGTAGGTCTTTTTGATCCACTTGAGGATGACCGAGGTGTCCAGGCCTCCGGAGTAGGCCAGGACGACTTTCTTGATGGTGCTCATGGCGCTTTCCTTGGATCGGCCGGCCGGCGCGCCTCCTGGCGATCAGGCGGCGGCGACGGGTGGGCCGGAATATTGCTGAATACGGGACGAACCTTCGCGCGCGGCGGCTAGTCGGCCGCCGTGAAAACCCATTCGAGAATGGCTTTTTGGACATGGAGCCGGTTTTCGGCCTCGTCCCAGACGATGGAGGCCGGGCCTTCCATGACGGCGTCGGTGATCTCCTCGCCCCGGTGGGCGGGCAGGCAGTGGAGCACCTTGGCCCCGGGCGCGGCCTTGGCCAGCAGCGCGTCGTTGATCTGGTAGCCGGCGAAAATCTTCACGCGCGCGGCGTGTTCGGCTTCCTGGCCCATGGAGGCCCAGACGTCGGTATAGAGGTAGTCGGCCCCGGCGGCGGCCTCGGCCGGATCGGTGGTGATGGTGACGTCGGCCCCTTGTTCCCGGGCCTTGGCCACCACGGCCGGATCGGGCTTGTAGCCGTCGGGCGAGGCGATAGCCACGCGGATGGGGAAGCGGGCGGCGGCGTTAATGATGGAATGAGCGATGTTGTTGCCGTCGCCGACGTAGGCCAGCTTCAGCCCGTCCAGGCGGCCGGAATGCTCGCGCATGGTGAGCAGGTCGGCCATGATCTGGCAGGGGTGGTAGGCGTCGGACAGGGCGTTGACCACGGGGATGGAACCATAGCTGGCCAGGTCGGCCAGCTTGTCGTGGCCGAAGGTGCGCACGATCAGGCAATCGGCGTAGCGTGAGAGCACGCGGGCCGTGTCCTTGATGGGCTCGTCGCGGCCGAGCTGGGAATCATTTTGGGTCATGAAAATGGGCCAGCCGCCGAGATGGCGCACGGCGACCTCGAAGGACACCCGGGTGCGGGTGGAGGCTTTTTCGAAAATGAGAATGCAGGTCTTGCCGGCCAGCAGGTCGCTGCGGTGGTTGGCGGCCTTCATGGCGGCGGCCCGATCGAGGATGCGGGCGGCCTCGTCGCGGCTGAAATCGAGGATGGTCAGAAAATGTCGGGGCATTGCGGTTTCCTTCCGGAGCGACTTCCCAGAATTGGTAAAAAAGAAGTCGTTACCCTTCAAACGCGACGTTTGTAAAGCGCTGTCATGCCCGCCGTCGCCCCCGACGCCCGCCGGCGCGTTGACCGGGGCATGGGCCGGTGCTAGAAACGGCAGATGGGAAAACCTCCCCGTCAGCCGGCCAGGTTGCGGCAGGGGCGGAGGCGACAGGCCGGCATGTGTTCCCGGCTCAGGAGGCTTGCATGAAGACGATCTGGAATCTCTTGACATTGTTCGCATTGGTCGCGGCGCTTTCGGGCTGCACGGTCACGGCCGCGCCCATGGTCTACGTGCCGCAGCCGGCCTGTCCTGAAGGCTACTACTACGCCTCGGGCTACGGCTGCATGCCCCTGCCGGCCGGCGTGGTCGTGCCGCCCGATGCGGTCTACGCCGTGGTCAACACCCAGGGGTTGAGCCTGCGCAGCTGCGGTTCCATGCGCTGCGACATCATCAACTCCCTCAATGCCGGCGAACAGGTGCAGGTGCTCAGCCACCAAGGCGACTGGACCCACGTCTGGGCCTTCACCCGTGGCCAGGAAGGCTGGGTGGCCAGCCGCTACCTCAACTAGCCGCGCCCCGGCCGACGGGCCTTGGCGATGGGGCGGCAAGCCGTCCCGCACGATCTTTTCCTCAAAAAAACCGGACTTGTCCCCCGAGGCAGCCAGCCAGCCGACCTCGGGGGCAAGGACGGCGGCCGCGCCGGTTTGACCGCCGCTTCGCTTCTGGACAAAGCGCCATGCCGCGTCTATACGCCAGCGGATGCGAAATGTTTTGGACCGCCCTTGTCCTGGGCGCACCACCCCTTTATTGTCCCGAGTTTTCACGGCGGCGCTCCTGGCAGCCTGCCTCGGCGCGACGGTTTTCGCCCCCGAGGCCTGGGCCAAAAAGCAGCCCAAGAACCAGCCGGCCGAAGCCGAGCCCGCCACGGCCCAGTCCCTGGCCGCCGCCGCCCAGACGGCCTGCTCCCCCAAAAAGATCCTCATCGTCGGCGACTCCTTCGCCGTGGGCCTGGGCATGACCCTGGAGCAGTCCCTCAAGCACCGGGGGCCGGTGGCCCTGGCCAGCAAGGGCAAGGTCTCCAGCGGCCTCAACAGCCCCAAGTTCTACGACTGGGAAAAGGCCCTGGGCGAGTTCCTGGACGCCGAAAAGCCCGACGCCCTGGTGGTCATGCTTGGCGGCAACGACGCCAAGAACGGCAAGGGAACACCGGAGTGGTCCCGGGATTTCCAGGCCAAGGCCGAACGGTTTCTGTCCATCGCCGCCGGCCGGGGCGTGCCCGTGGCCTGGGTGGGGCTGCCGCCCATGCGCGAGAAGACCTTCAGCCAGAAGGCCTGGACCGCCAACGAGGCCATGCGAGCCGCCTGCGCCACCTCCAAGGGCTGCCGCTTCATCGACTCGTGGGATATTTTCGCCGATAATTCCGGCAACTTCTCGGCCAAGAAGCCGGTGGCCGGCAAGGCCGTGCCTCTTCGCGGCAAGGACGGGGTCCATTTCAGCCCGGCCGGCTGCAAGCTCCTCACCGACCGCATCGCCACCGGCCTGCCCGTGGCGCCCTGACGCCGCCAACCCGCGCGCCAAACGCCGACACCCCAGTACCATCCATGAGTTGGAAAAAAGCCTGCCTCGTATACTGCATCGCCCTGGTCGTCGCCATGTTGGCCAACATCGAAAAGGTGTCGGTCTGGGTGGACGACCGCCTGGGCGACGGCCCGGCCTCGGAAGCGGCCCGGCAGGTGCGCCGGGTGCGCAATCTTTGGCGCGAGACCCAGCTGGCCAGCCATTGGCGGCAGCTCGACTGCGACATGGCCCCCTATTTCGATGAAACCTACAAGAACAACCTGGCCTGCCGCGAGGAGCCGACCTCCGACGCCGCCGCCCAGGCCCTGCGCGAACGTCTGGACCCCAACCAGCCCCTGCTCAAGCCCGACGAGCCCATCGACGCCGACAACCTGCTGGCCGCGTTGTCGCCTCCCAAACCGGGCGCGGCCGAGGGCGACGCCGTTGGGCCGGCCGTGGCCCACGCGCCCCTTTCCGGCCCGCACGGCGCCGGGGAACAAGCCCTGACCAAGGGCAAGGGACCGGCCCCGCGCAAGCTGCTGGTGGTCGGCGATTCCCTGGCCATCGGCCTGTCCCTGTCGCTGCGGCGCAGCGTGGCCGAGATCGAGGGGCTGGAGCTCATCGAGGAAGGCAAGGTCTCCAGCGGTCTGGCCAATCCCAAATACTACGACTGGAGCCGGGCGTTGCGGGTCTTTCTCGACAAGTACAAGCCCGATCTGGTCGTGGTCATGATGGGGGCCAACGACGCCAAGTACATCAACGTCAATGAAAAGCCCCGCTCGCCCGGCAATCCCAACAAGACCTGGCCGGAAGTCTTTTCCATGCGCGTGGAGGATTTCCTCACCGCCATGCAGGAAAAAAACATCCGCAACTACTGGATCGGCCTGCCCGTCATGGGCGACGCGCCCTACGCCAAGCAGGTCGAAATCATGAACGACATCGTGAAGACCGAGGCGGCCAAGTTCCGCAACAGCACCTACCTGGACACCTGGACGCTGCTGGCTGACGACCAGGGCAACTACTCGACGTTTTTGCCCAACGACAAAGGGGTCAAGATCAAGGTGCGGGCCAACGACAAGGTGCACTTCACCGTGGCCGGCGGCGACATCCTGGCCCAGGCCTTCCTGACCTCCCTGGCCAAGGACGTGGAGATCACGGCCAAGAAACCGGCCGCCGCCGCGCCCCAGGCCGCCCAGACAGCCCCCAAGTAGGCGGCTGGAGACCACGTGCCCAATCCGACCGCAAAGGACGCCTGCCCCGGGCCGCAACGCCGGACGCCGCCCCGCCAGCCGACCGCGACCGTCGGCCGGGAGCCTGTCGCCCGGGCGGCCGCCCCTTGTCCGGCCCGCCGCGCCCTGGCCGCCCTGGCCTGTCTGGCCTGCCTGCTCGGCACGGGCTGCAGCCAGGACGAAGCGCCCAAAACCGCCGACGCACCCAAGGCCGCGGCACCCGCGGCAACGCCGGCCAAAACCGCGTCGCCGCCCCAGATGTCGCAGACGCCCCAGCCCTCCCCATCTTCCCAAACGCCGCAGTCGTCCCAAACACGGGCCAAACGTCTGCTCGTGGTCGGCGACTCCCTGTCCATCAGCCTTGGCGAACAGTTCGAACACGCCCTGGCCGGCGCGCCCGGCCTGGATTTCTCCCGCGACGGCCAGCGCTCCACGGGCCTCAGCCGCCCGGAACTCCTGGACTGGCCGGCCCGGCTGCGGGAGCTTGTGGCCAAATCCCCGCCCGATATCGTGGTCATCATGATCGGGGCCAACGACGTCATGCCGCTGACCTCCGCCGACGGCGGCCGGGTCTATTTCGACCAGCCGGCCTGGGCCGAAACCTACGCCGCCAAGGCCCGGGAACTCGTCGCCATCTGCCGTCAGGCCAACCCCGAAGTCGCCGTGAGCTGGGTCGGCGCGCCGTCCATGGGCGATGCGGCCCTGGCCGTCGGTGTCAAGCGCGTCAACGCCGTGCTGGCCAAGATGTGCGCCGAGGCAGGCTGCCGGTTCATCGACACCGAAGCCGCCTTTTCCGACCCCGACGGCCGCTACACCCGGCACGCCAAGGACGCGGCCACGGCCGAAGCCACGGCAATCCGCACCGCCGACGGCGTGCATCTGACCGAAGCCGGGGCCAGGCTCCTGGCCGGCGTGACGGCCGCCGGTCTGGCCGGCAAGGAACAACTGCCCCCCTCGGCCGGCCTCGACGAACTGCGCGCCCAGGCTCGGGACCTGCGCCCCGTGGCCGACCCCGCTCCCCAGGCCCAACGTGAGGCTTCCGGCAAACCCAAGGTCAAGGCCCGCCCCAGCGGCAAGGTCTACAGCGTGCGCGACGGCGACACCTTCCGCTTGATCGCCAAACGCATGGGTGTGTCCGAAGACGATCTGGCCGCGCTCAATCCCGACGCCGATCCCAGACGCCTGTCCATCGGCCAGTCCCTGCGCCTGCCCGTGCGCCGCCGCTAGGTTCGCGCAACGCGGCCGCCTGGGCCGCTTCGACCAGCCCGGAACTCCACGACTTTTCGCCGTTGACCCGGCCGACCGCCATGGGTCATACTCCCGCTCGGGGGATATAGCCGCGCCCATCGGGCCACGCACGCGACGCGCCCGCGACGCGCCCGCCAAACCGGGCGCTCTCCAGTCGCGGATCAGCCTTTTGGCCCTCATGCCGGCCCGCGTTCCTGGGCCGGCAATCCGTGGCGCGCCCCGACAACGCCGCCAACCACAACGCCACATGGGCCCGCCTGCCCTCATGGAGATGCGCCATGCGCCCGCTTGCACGATTTGCCGCGCCACTGCTCACCGCCGCCCTGATGCTGCCGGGTTGCGCCAAACATCCGCCGACCCCCGCGCCGACCGGAGAGGAAACGGCTAGCCCGGCCGAAGCCGAGGTCAAGCCCGCTCCCGTCGACACCTTGCCGGCGGCCGTGCCCCCGGCCATGCCCGAGCCCGTTGCGCCCAAGGCCGACGTCGCCGAGGAGCCGGCCGTGCCCGAGCAGGCCACCAAGCAGGCCCTGGAACCCAAAGCGGCCGTCAACGCCGCCATCAAGCCGCCCCGTTCCGAACCAGCCGCGCCCGCCGCCGCCGAGACCGCCCAGACCGCCAAGCCGGCCGAGCCCCAGGCCCCAGCCGCCAAAACGAAAAAAGCCGACGGGCCGGTGGTGGCCGTGGTCGGCGATTCCCTGGCCGTGGGCGTGGGCATGACCATGGAACAACGCCTGGCCAAGGCCGGCGGCCCGGGCTGTCTGCCCATGGGCAAGGTTTCCACCGGACTTATTTCCAAGAAGTACGACTGGGAAAAGGCGCTGGCCGAGACGCTGGCCAGCCGGCCCGTCTCGGCCGTGGTGGTGGTCCTTGGCGGCAACGACGCCAACAACGCCATCGCCGGCAAGGGCGCGGGCACGCCCGAATGGCAGGAGGCCTACACAGCCAAGGTGGAACGCTTCCTGGCCATCGCCGCCAAGGCCGGGGTGCAAGTCATGTGGGTGGGGCTGCCGGCCATGAAGGACCCGGCCTACGGCAAGCGCGTGGCGGCGGTCAACGCCGCGGCCCGGGCCGGCTGCGCCAAGACGTCCGGCTGCCGCTACCTGGAGCCCGGCGGCATCTTCACCGACGCCTCGGGCAACTATGTCCAGGCCAAGGACATCGGCGGCAAGACCGTCTCCCTGCGGGCCGGCGACGGCGTGCACATGACCATGACCGGCTACGACCTGCTCTGCCGCCGGGTCCTCGACGTCCTGGGTCCGGTCGCGAATCCGGCCAAACCCTAAGGAGCCTGCCCATGCGCCGCGAACTGACCCAGGCCGCACTATTGGCCGCCGTAGCCGACGACGTGCTGGCCCTGCCCGACCGGCCCATCGCTTCCCTGACCATGGGCACGTGTCTGGCCGCCGTGGCCTCGCGCGGCCTGGGGTTGGCCTCGCTGGTCTCCCACATCGTCCCGGGGCTGGCCCCGGCCCGGCCCGAAAACGTGCCGGCCACGGTCCACGAGGCGGTACGGCTGCTCGCCGATCCGGCCATGGACGGGACCGACCTGGCTTCGGTGGCCATGGCCGCGGCCAATTCCCTGCTGCCGCTGCCCGAGGACGCCCGGGACGGCGCGGGCCAGGACCTGCTCGTATCCCTGGGCCGGGGCAAGGACGTGGCCGTGGTCGGACATTTTCCCTTCACGGCCAGCCTGCGCGAAGCTTGCCGTACGCTGTGGGTACTGGAGAAACGGCCACGACCGGGCGATCTGCCGGCCGAGATGGCTGGCGAAATCCTGCCCCGGGCCGACATGGTGGCCGTCACCGGCACGACGCTGCTTAACGGCACCCTGGCCGGACTTCTGTCCGCCTGTCGGGAAGACGCCGTGGTCATCATGCTCGGCCCCACCACGCCGTTTGCCCCTGGCCTTTTGCGCTGCGGCATCGACGTCCTGGCCGGCTGCGACGTGTCCGACCCCGAGGCGGCCCTGGCCGGCATCCGAGCCGGCAGTTGCTTCAAGGGGCTTTCCGGCGTCCGCCAGTGCTCCTGGCTGCGGCCGGGACTGGCCGTTTAGGGCGGCTTTCCGGCCCAGCCTGCCCGGTCGCCGTATGGCGGCCAAACGCCGTGTCCCGTTCCAAAGGCGCTTACGCCCCGAAGAGGTGTTGCGCCCTCGGCCTTTTCTTCCGATTCCCGTCGATCCCGTCACCACGCCGCACACCGAGGTGATGCGCCCTCAAGGCCGGCCGCCGTTGCCCGGACAGGCCGTCTCATTGTCGTCCTCTTCCCGGCAGGACGGATCATCCACCACGTCGCCGTGCCGCAACACGGCAAAGCCGTAGACCCCGGCCAGGGTCGAAGACAGCAGGATGGACACCTTGGCCTGATCGGCCACGGCCGCGCCGTCGCCAAAGGCCAGGCCGGCGATGAAGATCGACATGGTAAACCCGATGCCGGCCAGCACCGACGCCCCGTAATAATGGGAAAGCCGCATCCCTTCCGGCATGGCCGCCAGCCCCAGGCGGAAAAGGCCCAGGCAGGTGAGGAAGATGCCAAGCTGCTTGCCGATGAAAAGCCCCAGGAAGATGCCCAGGGAAACCGGCTCGGCCAGGGATTGCCCGGATTGGCCGAAAAGCGGCACTCCGGCGTTGGCCAAGGCGAAAAGCGGCATGATGCCATAAGCGACGAAGGGGTGCAGGGCGTGCTCCAGGCGCGTCAGGGGCGCGCTGGCCCGCAGGCAGGCGCTCTCCAGGCTCTCCAGGGTCCCCTGCATGGTCTTGTTGGCCAACAGCACCTGGCCCGGCTCCATGGACGCGGCGAAGCCGTCGAGGAGACGGCGCGCCTTGTGCAGAAACGCCCCGGCCGAAATGCGGGTGCGCGCCGGAATGGTCATGGCCGCCAACACCCCGGCCACGGTGGCGTGGACGCCGGACTTGAGAAAGGCCAGCCACAGGATCGCGCCGCAGATGCCGTAAACGGCCGGATGGCGCGCCCCGGCGAAGTTGAGGCCGAGCATGGCGACGAACATGGCCCCGCCGACCGCCAGGGAAAACAGGGAGATGTCGCCGGAATAAAAGATCGCGATGACCAGCACCGCGCCGATGTCGTCAACGATGGCCACGGCCGCCAGGAAGACCTTGAGCGAAACCGGCACGCGATTGCCCAAAAGCGACAGGATCCCCAGGGCAAAGGCGATGTCCGTGGCCATGGGCACGCCCCAGCCGGCCATGGTCGGCAACCCCTGGTTGAAGAAGGCATAGAGCAGGGCCGGCACGGCCATGCCGCCCACGGCCGCCGCCACGGGCAGGATGGCCTGGGCCGGCGAATTGAGTTCGCCGACCAGGATCTCGCGCTTGATTTCCAGGCCGACCATGAAAAAGAACACGGCCATGAGCCCGTCGTTGATCCAGTGCAGCAGGGTCTTGGACAGGACATGGTCGCCGAAGCCCACGGTCACGGGCGTTTCCCACAGGGCGAAATAGGCCGGGGCTAGGGGCGAATTGGCCCAGACCAGGGCGATGATGGTACAGACAATAAGGACGATGCCGCCCGAGGCCTGGACATGGCTGAAACGGCGAAACGGGGCCAGGGCCTGCTCCAGCAGGGGCAACGGCCGGGAAGAGGTTATGGGATGCTCTATCATGCAACTCCAATGCAGTTTAGCGTAAATTTGTGCACTTTGAGGGTGTGCCGATCGAGGCCGCGACATGAAGCCTCGGACGGTTCAAGATTATACAGAATAAAACAGCTTCACAGGTTGGGCAAGACAATTCGAAATCCCGCTTTTTCCGTGGGGGTTAACAGCCTTGACTTCCGGTCCGGCCCGGGCCGGCGTCGCCAGCCCGGCGCACTGCGCCTTCGACCGAACGACTTTCCCTCCTTCGCCAGCAGCTTGGTGGACACGGACCGAGCGCTGCAGGCGACACGCCGGCCAGGACCTGCCGCGACGCCAGCCCCGACCGGCCATTGCCCCCGTGCCGGCCTTGGGCTATAGACGGCAAAGGAATTGCGTATCCCCTATGTCCCATTCTCCCGGCATGTCCCATCCTCCCATCGCTCCCGACGCGCCCTGGCTGGCTCCCCTGGCCGGTTTTTCCGATCTGCCCTTTCGCCTGCTGTGCCGGGAACTCGGCGCGGTGGTCGCGGTGACGGAAATGGTCAGCGCCAAGGGGCTCTTTTACGATTCGCGCAACACCAAGCGCCTGCTCGACACCTGCCCGGCCGACAGCCCGCTGGTGGTGCAGCTTTTCGGAGCCGAGCCGGACTACCTGGAACGGGCCGCCGCCGCCCTGGCCGAGGCGGGCCACACCTATTTCGACCTCAACTGCGGCTGCTCGGTGCGCAAGGTGGTCAAGACCGGAGCCGGCGCGGCTTTGCTCGGCGACCCGGATCGGCTGGTCGCCTGTGCCGGGGCCATGGTCCGGGCCGTGGGGCCGGGCCGGGTCGGGGTGAAGTTGCGCCTGGGACCCAAGCCCCCGGCCCGGGTCGACCTGGAGCTGGCCGCGCGCCTGGCTGAAGCCGGCGCGGCCTGGCTGGCCCTGCATCCGCGCCACGCCAGCCAGGGCTTTGCCGGCACGGCCGACAGGCAGGCCCTGGGGGAATTTGTCGCCGCTTCGCCCCTGCCCGTCATCGCCAGCGGCGATCTCATGACCGCCGAGGACGGCCGGGCGGTCCTGGCCGCGACCGGGGCGCGGGGCGTCATGTACGCCCGGGGGGCTTTGGCCGATCCCCGCGTTTTCGCCCGCCATGCCGCCCTTTTCGCCGAAAAAGGCCAGGGAGCGCCCCGGGCCGTCCCGTCGGTGTGCGACGTCGTGCGCCGCCATGCCGCCCTGTGCCGGGAACATGCCGACGACCGCCAGGCGCTTTTGCGCATGCGCACGGCCGTGCCCCGCTACCTGCGCGAACTGCCCGGATGCCGGGCGCTTCGCGACCGGTTGTGCCGGGTGCAATCCTGGAACGAGCTGTCCGACATCATAAGCGAAGCCGAGGCCCTGGCCACGGCCGCATCCCAACCCGCCGGAGAAGCCGCATGAAACTCCTTCGCGCCCAGACCGCCGGATTCTGCATGGGCGTTGATCTGGCCCTCAAAAAACTCGCCGCCCTTATCGACGCCCCGGCCAAGGACGCGCCGGCAAAAACCATCGTCACCTTCGGCCCCATCATCCACAACCCGCAGGTGCTTGAAGACTACGCCGCCAAGGGTGTGGGCATCGTCAACGACCCGGCCGCCATCGCTCCCGGAACCACCGTGGTCATTCGGGCCCACGGCATCCCCGAACCCGTGCGCCAGTCCATCGCCGACCGGGGAGCCGAAATCGTGGACGCCACCTGCCCCAAGGTCAAAAAGGCCCAGACCCTTATCCAGGCCCAGGCCAAACAGGGCCGGGCATTGCTCCTTTTCGGCGAGGAGGACCATCCCGAGGTCAAGGGGCTTTTGAGCTACGCCACGGCCGGAGCCCACGTCTTCGGCGACATGGATGAACTCGAAAAGCTCGACCTGCCCCACGGCCCCACCTATTTCCTGGCCGCCCAGACCACCCAGGACGAGCAGGAATTCCTGCGTATTCGCGATTATCTGCGCAACCGCTTCGGCGCGGGCCTCACCGTGCTGTCCACCATCTGCAACGCCACCATGAACCGCCAGCAGGAGGCCATGGATCTGGCCGCCGCCGTGGACTTTCTGGTGGTGGTCGGCGGGCGCGACTCCGGTAACACCAGACGCCTGGCCCAGGTGGCCCGAAGCGCCGGAACGCCGAGCATCCATATCGAAACCGCCGACGAACTTTCACCCGAGATGTTCACGGGCTACGCCACAATCGGCTTGACAGCCGGCGCATCAACGCCGAAGAAAATAATTGACCGTGTCCAGCAGGTGCTGGAATCCTATTAGCCTTACGCCGCTCGTGCGCCTCTGGCGACCGACCGGCCGATAAACGCCGCCCCGCCCTTGTTCGGCGCGGCCCCAACCGCGGAGAACCTCATGGCCCAGACCAATATTCTCCTGGAAGCCGGCACCAACGAGTTGGAGATCGTGGAGTTTTTCATCGACGAACCCACGGCCTCCTCGTTCACCGCCGACGCTCCCGAGGCTTCGGGCCATTACCGGGGCTACTACGGCGTCAACGTGGCCAAGGTGCTGGAGATCATCCGCCTGCCCAAGGTCACGGCCATGCCCGAGGTGTCGCACCCGAGCGTCATGGGCGCGTTTAATCTGCGTAACCACATCATCCCCCTGGTGGACCTCAGCATCTGGCTCGACAAGCAGCGCCAGGACACGGCCTCGCCCAAGGTCATCGTCACCGAATTCAACAACGTCACCTCCTCGTTTCTCGTCTCGGGCGTCACCCGCATCCACCGCATGAGCTGGGAGGCCGTGGAGCCGCCCAACCGCTACGTGTCCAAGATGAGCGGCGATTCCATCACCGGCGTGGTCAAGCTGGAGGACCGCATCGTTTTCCTGCTGGACCTGGAAAAGATCGTGGCCGACCTCAACCCGAGCCTGGGGCTGCGCCTGGACATGAGCATCGAATGGAACTCGTCCAGCCGCTACCGGGCCCTGGTCGCCGACGACTCGGTGCTGGTGCGCGAGATGTTAAAAGACCTCCTCAACAAGGCCGGCTTCGATGTCACGGCCGTGCAAAACGGCCGCGAAGCCTGGGAACTGTTGAGCCAGATCAAAGAGAAGTCCGAGGCCGAAAACCAGCCCCTTTCCAACTTTGTCCACTGCATGGTGGCCGACATCGAGATGCCGGCCATGGACGGCCACAACCTCACCAAGCGCATCAAGGACGACCCGGTCCTGCGCGAGCTGCCGGTGATTCTTTTCTCCTCGCTCATTACCGACAAGCTGCGCCACAAGGGCGAGGCCGTGGGTGCCGACGACCAGATTTCCAAGCCCGACGTCAGCCAACTCGCCATGCGGGCCAAGGCGCTCATTGAGCGCAAGCTCGGCCAGAAAACCGCCGCCTGAGGCCCTTTGGCCTTCAGACCGTCCCCATGTCCGCCCCCTGGGTCCAAGCCGCGCCACAGGGCGCTGGCTCGGAGCAGGTTAGGCCGGCTCCCGGGACCGGCATGCGGCACATCCCGCCGCCACGGCCGGCCAGGCGGCTTTCGCCTCCCGAACCACGCGGAATGGCCGGGCTCCCCGGGGCGACGAGCCCCTGCCGCCGCCTTTCATGACATTTTTTCAAGAAATCGCCCCCATGCCCCGTAACCGCCCGTCCAGCCTGACGGACTCATCCGGCATCACCCGCTTCGGGCGGCCGCCGGCGATGTCCGGGCCATGGTTCGGCCCCGGCCCCTCCATGGCCGTCGGGACGGATCAGGCGGTTTCCATGCTGTGCGATCCCTGCCGCGACCTGTTCGCCACCGACCAGGCCGTCTCCCCCTATCTCGTGGACTGGTCCCAGGCCTTCGCCGATCTTGATCCGACCCAGGCCTCGCCCGTGGCCCTGGTGTTCAAACGCTCGCCCTTCCCGGATGTGACGGAACGCTGGCTGCTGCCGGACCTGGCCGACCCGCGCGCCCGCCGAATCGTCGAACTGCACCTCTCGGCCCGGCTCAACAACGTGCTGTCCCTCGCCGGAGCCCACGGCGTCGAGATCGTCTCCCGAAATCACCACGATGCCGGATTACTGGACGCCATACGGCACAATATCTTTGCCCGGCTTGACGATTTTTCCAACATGTCCCTGTATTTCCTGCATGGGCTCGTGCAGTCGGCCTTTGGCCGCGCCTTGTCCATCGACGCCCGCCAGACCGACGGCTCCCTGCCCGAAGCCCAAGCCCACGCCAGCGCGGCAAGCGTGGGAAAGCCCAGACAGGCACGACCCGGGCTGGCCCTGGCCGTCAACATCGGCCAGCACCTGACGAGTTGGGGGCTTATTCGCCTCACCGAGGACAGCGGTTGTGTTGTGGAACGCCTGTTTCGCCGGGAAACCCATCACGACCTGACACGCTGCTGCCTCACGGCGGAAATCGCCGACATCCTGGCCGCCGTGCGGTCCGACCTGGGCCAGGCGGCAGACGACGTCGAGGCCGTGGGCCTGAGCCTGGCCGCCACGGTCATGGACGGTCAACCACTGCCGGTAGCCGAATTCGGGCTTTTCGCCGCCTGCTCCCGGGGAGAGCTGGACCGCGCGGCCACGGCCATCCATGCGGCCGCGGGCCGGGCTTTTCCGGGCCGACCGGCTATCGTGCTCAACGACGGCCGGGCCCAGGCGCTTTTTGCCTTCCACTTTGCCGGCGGCCAGGCGGCGGCCGGCAACGGCCATTTGCTGACCCTACGCCTGGGAGCCTGCCCCTGCGTCCACTGCCTGGACGCCGACGGCCACAGCCCACCGGGGTTTGACGAATACGGCTGGCTGGCCATCCGGGCCGTTCCCTCCCGGCCGGGCGGAGCGCTTTTCGCCACCCCGCGCCACCCGCTTTCCCATTACGGCCTGGCCGCCGCGGCCCATGAACTCGGGCTTTTGGCCCACTACGGCCTAGGCATTGAGGACGCCATCCCCTTTTTCCACGCCCGGCTTATAGGCGACGCCCCCGAGGCCGCCCGGGAAGCCGCCGGCGTCTACCGCATCCTTGGCGCGCACCTGGCCATGCTGGCCGCTGAAATCCACGCCCACCGGCCCCTTGGCGCGATCATGGTCATGGGTTCCCAGGCCAACCGCCTGGACGGCCCGGCTTTTACCGCCCTAAGCAGCGGCTACGAAGCCTTTGCCGCCGGCCGGCCCCTGGTTCCGGCCACGGCCCGGCGCATCCTCATCGAGGAAGCCTCGGCCGAAGCCGGACTCGTGGGCGCAGCCTACGCCGCCTTGTCCGCTGTCCCCGTCTAGTATCGCGTCCACCAAAAGCGGCACGACTTTTTCAAAACAACGGGCTAAAACAATTGCCTACCCCACCGCCTGGGCCTATTCTTCATAAACGACGCGCCCCAAATCCCGTGCGCAACCCCTTCCCCCCCTTCACCCATGTGGGGGGTCTGGGGGCCGCAGGGCCCCCCCCCCCGGAGGCACCTCTTCACCCTGGGT
>JAEZMB010000187.1 GCA_023435825.1 Pseudomonadota bacterium
CGACAGCGCGGCCAAGGCGGCCGGCGCGGCCGAGGCCGTGGCCCAGGCCGACGGGCTGGTGGCCGGCTCGGGCCGCACCCTGGCCGCCATCGTGGAAAGCTGCGAGGACGCCGCCCGGGCCGTGCGCGAGATCGCCGCCTCGGCCAAGACCCAGGCCACGGCCCACGACGAAATCAACCGGGCCGTCTACTCCATCGGCGAGGTGGCCGAGGAGACCGCCCGGGACATGGACGAGGCGGCCGGGGCCGTTTCCGACCTGGCCGGCCAGGCCGGCGACCTCATGCGGCTGATCGAGGAAATGCGCGGCTAGGGCCGGCCTCCCGAAAGAGGCGGGCAGGCCGCGCGAAACACGACGAAACCCGGCGGTAGTTTTTCCCCTAACACTGCCGTGTTTTTTTGGGACCCGGCCCGCCCCTTTCGCCCCCTTCTCCCGCCGCCGGCTTGATTTCCGCAAGGGATGCGGCTACCTCAAGCCCCGACCGGACACATCAGCCGGTCCCATCCACTCGTTTGCCGCGCGGGAGAACCATGCGCTTCACCAAAGCCCTGCTCATCAGCCACATCACCGATCTGGCCGGCCCTTCGGAAGCCCTGGAGAACTACCTCAAGGCCCGAAGCGACGTCCTGGGGATCATCTACCATCCCTTCCACTACTGCTCGGACCGCCGCTCCATCGCCCGAAAATACGTCGGCGGCCGGCTCGTCTCGGAAAAAAAGCGTTGCGGCGCGGCCCTGCCGGGACTGGCCACCTATTTCAAGGACGCCTTTTTTTCGGTGTTCTTCTTCATCGGCTTTTTTTCGCGCTTCGAGACCTGCGTGGCCTGCGACCCCTTAAACGGCGTGGTGGCCATGGTGCTCAAGCGCCTGGGGCTTATCCGCCGGGTGGTCTACTACACCATCGACTGGATGCCCGAGCGCTTCGCCAGCAAGCTCTTAAACAAGCTCTACCACGCCCTGGACCGCTTTTGCCTGGAGGGCTGCGACGCGGCCTGGAACATCTCGCCGCGCATCGTGGAGATTCGCCGGGAGCAGGGCCTGCCCGACGACCGCAACGTGCTCGTGCCAGTGGGCGTGGACCTCGAAAAGATCGACCTGCCCGACAAATCGGCCAAGACCCCGCGCGACGTCGTGCTGCTGGGGGCGCTTAGCCCCTCCAAGGGCGTGGATCTGGTCATCGAGGCCTGGCCGGCCCTGACCCAGCGCTTCCCGGGACTCACACTGCACGTCATCGGCAAGACGCCCAACAACGCCATCGAGGACGGCGTGGTCTACGCCCCCTACGAGCCGCGCCTGACCGCCCTGGGGGATAGCGTGGTGCTCCACGGCGTCATGAACCACGACAAGGTGCTGGAGACCCTGCCGGCCTTCGACATCAGCCTCGCGCTCTACCGCCCCACGGACAACAACCTGTCGCGCTGGGCCGATCCCAGCCGGGTCAAGGACTATCTGGCCTGCGGCCTGCCGGTGGTCATCACCGACGTGCCGGAAATCGCCAAGGACGTGGACGCGCTCGCGGCCGGGGTGGTCGCGCCCTACACCGTGGACGGGGTGGCCGAAGCCATCGCCGCCATGGTCGAGGACCCGGAGCGCTGGCGGGCCATGCGTGAGGCGGCCGTGGCCTACATGCAGCGCTACCGCTGGTCGGCCATCTTCGACGCCTCCTTCGAGGCGGCCCTGGCCCCGCCGGTGCGCTAGCGGGTCGCGCCCCCCGGCAACCGTACGCTGTCGGCCAGGCCGGACGACGCGGCGTGGGTCCGATAAACGCCGCCAGATCAATGCTGGCCGCCGGAGCAAGCCACACCAGGCGACCGCCGACGCCGGTCGCCCCCGTATAACGGCCACCCGTTCGCCTCATCCATCGCCAAGGCAAAGGAACAAGACGTCATGCGACGAAACACGGTGTACGCGCTGGCCGCCCTGGCCGCCCTGGCCGCGCTGACCTGCGTCGCTTTCGCCGGGGTGCTTTCCCGCCCCGGCATCGTCGGCCACACCTGGGACTGGGGCATCCCCAATTTCGCCGAGCAGTTCCGGGACATGGCCCGGCACCATTTCTCCACCTGGGACGCCTATTTCGAGACCGGCCGCTACCACTATTTCAAGCTGGAGCTGCTCTATTGGCTGGCCCTGTGGCCGGTGTCCGTCCTTGGCGGCGAGGCCGTGTCCAAGTGGCTGCCGCTCACCCTCGTCTTCGCCTCGGGCGCGGCCCTGTGGCCCCTTGCCCGCCGGCTGGCCCTGCCGCCCTTTTTCGCCTTCCTGGCCGCCGTGTTCTACGCCTTTTCGCCCTATGCCCTAAGCCGCGTGGTGGCTGGGCACATGCCCATGCTGGTGGGCTACGCCCTGCTGCCGGTGGTCATGCTGGCCGCCTTGTCGCTGCTGGACCGCATCGCCGCCGGCCGGCCCGGGGTGTTTCGGGCCACGGTCGCCACCGGTTTCGTCCTGGGCCTGACCTCGCTGCATCCGGGCGTGGGCATGAGCGCGGCGGCCATGCTCTGTATCGCCTTTGCCTGCCGGTTCGTGTCCTGCCCGCGCCGCAAGGCGCTTATGGCGGCGTTTGTCGGCCTTGGCGCGGTGGCCGTGGCCATGAACATCCATTTCATGGCCCCGTTTTTCGGCGACTATTTCGGCAAGGGGGCCATCCGCCACGGCTGGGGCCTGTCGGTTTCGGCCGACGGCGATGTGACCGTGGATTCCGAACTGCCCCGGCGCGAAGCCTACCACGAGTCCACCAGCCAGCCGGCCGACGCCTCGTTTTTCCTGCGGCTTCGCCCGGGCATGGACACCGAATACGTCTACCCTGTGCCCAAGGGTCTGGGGATTCCCTGGAACCTGGCCGCCCTGGCCCTGACGCTTGGGGTCTTCGCCTATCCCTTTTCCCGGCGCAAAAGCCCGGAGCTGACCGGCCTGTTCGTCACCGCCCTGTGCGGCGTGCTGCTGGTGGCCGGTTCGCGCACCCTGCCGGGGCTGGTCTTTTACCAGCTGGCCCTCAAAAAGACCCTGCCCATCCTTTTTGCCGCCTTTTCCAACACCACCCGCTGGCTGCCCCTGGTGATCCTGCCCTATGCCCTGCTCCTGGCCCGGGCCGGGGCGGAGCTGGCCGGGGCCGCGCCGCGCCCCAGGCTCGCCTCCGGGGCTTGCGCCGTAGCCGTTGGCCTATTCGTCTCGCCTTTTCTGGCCGGCGGCCTGACGCGCCCCTTTGACCCCGAGCGCGATCCCCAGCCGCTGACCCTGCACCAGACGCCCATCAACCCCGAGGTGGCCTCGGTCTACGGCTTTTTGCGCGACCGGCGCGACGCCTTTCGGGTCAGCTACCTGCCGCCTATCGGCATCACCTGGCCCGGCGACACCGACTACACCTTCGAGTGGACCTCGGCCTATTCGCCCAAGCCCTTTTTCATGGCCTTCAAGACCCATCCCCTGGCCGAGCCGGTCTTTTCGGGTTTCTACGCCGAGCGGCCGAGCACGAAGATCAGCCGGCTCCTGGGCCTGGGCTCCTGCCGGTTCCTGGTCTACCCGCGCTACGAACACGCCTACACCTACGACGATTTCCAGCCCGCCTACGTCCCTCCGGCCATGGTGGACGGCTATAAGGACTACAAGCCGGTGTTCGACGCCAACCTGGCCCGCCAGGAAGGGCTGGTCGCCATGCCCCTTTTCCGCGACGTGGCCCTGTATAAAAACGAGGACTTCCTGCCCCTGGTGCGCCCCGGCGACCGGGTGGCCGCCGTGGAAGCCGTGGGCGGCAATTATCGCGGCAATGCCGTGGCCGCCGCCCTGGCCCAGGAGATCGAGCTGCCGGACTACGATCCGGGCACGGTCTATCTGCGGGCCGGTTCCGATCCCGTCTTTCTGGAATTCGTGGCCGCCATGCAGGGCGACGGACCCGCCGCCACCCGGCTGTTGGCCGACCGCACCGGCGAGAAAAAGCTCGCCGTGGTGCGGCCCAAAACCCGCCTGGACGCGCCCACGGTGGAATTTCGCCGCCTGGGGCCAACGGCCGTGCGGGTGCGCGTCCACGGGGCCAAGGCCGGCTTTCCCCTGGTCTTCCAGGAAACCTTCCACACCGGCTGGAAGGCGCTGGTCGTGCCGCGCACCGTGGGCGAATTGACCGGCCAGGGCCGCGACATGGCCGCGCTCACCGCCGCCTACCATCCCTTCCCGGTCCAGGGACTGGATCAGGCCGGCCAGGCGGAACTGGCCGGCTACGTCAAAAAAGGGCTGGTCTCCACTTTGGGGGACGGCGCCAACCAGGAGCGCGAGGCCTTTGTCTACGGCCCGGGCGGCAAAGTGACCGGCGAAACCGAAACCCGGTTCGCCGTGGACTACGTCTCGCCCCTGACCGCCGGAGCCATCCAGAACGACAATCTGCCGGCGCTTGGCGCAACCGAAGCCCTTTTCCCGTCAGCCTTTGCCCCGGCAACGCCCCAGGCCGTGTCCAGGCCCCAGGACCCGGCCGGCTGGAGCGCCCCGGCCCCGGGTGGCCCGGTGGCCCTGCCCGAGGCCCTGCATGTCGAGGCGTATGGCTTTGCCAACGCCTGGTGGCTGCCGCCGGGACTGGTGCGCCTGTTGCCCGAGGCCGCACCCGATACCCCCGGCTATTTCGCCGCCCGGGCCGACGGCGGCCTGGACTACGAACTGCTGCTTTTCTTCGCGCCCCAAACCTCGTACCTCATCGGGCTTATGGGAAGCGCCGCCGCGTACGTCTTCTGCCTGGCCGTCATGGCCTCCGGGCTTTTCGCCCCGCGCCGCCGGGAGGATGGCCATGCTTAAGGAACACGCCCCGGCCCTTTTGCCCGAGCCGCCCGCCCGCAAGGTCGGCGGCGCGGTCTTCGCCGGGCTTTTTGGCGTCCTGGCCGTGATGTCGTGCCTGAAATACCTGGCTCTGCATTCCACGGTCTTCGACCTTGGCGTCTTTCTGTCCAATCTCCACTCGCTCCATGTGGCCGGCCAGTGGTGGCGGGCGTTTCTCGGCCATGCCCAGCCGCTGTTGCCGGTCTACGCCCAGGTCTATCGGCTGGCCCCGGACCAGGCCGCGCCCCTGGCGCTCCTGGTGTCCCAGGCCTTTGTCCTGGCTCTGCCGGCCTTTTTCGCCGGCCGCCGCCACGGCACCCTGGCCGCCCTGGCCTATGCCCTGTTTTTCCCGGTCTGGACCAACGCCCTGTTCGATTTCCACCTCGACCATCTGCTCGTGCCCATCCTCTACGGCTTCCTGGCCGCCGCCACCACCGGCCGCATCGGCTGGGCCGTGGTGCTGGGACTGGCCCCGTCCCTGGTCAAGGAACCCTACGCCCTGACCACGATCTGCTGCGGGGCCTATCTTTGGCTGTGCGAGGGCCGGCGTGGCCCGGGACTGTTCCTGGCCGTTTTCGGGGCGCTCTATTTCTATGTGGCGACCAGCCTCGTCGTGCCCTTTTGCACCGCCGACCCCGGCCTTGGGGTCCAAAGCGGGGCCTTCTCCTGGCTCGGCGGCAGTCCGGGCGCGGCCCTGGCCACCATGATCACCCAGCCGGGCAAGGTGCTTACCGTGGTGCTGGGCGTGCCGGGCAAGTGGAAATACCTCTTTTTCCTGTTTGGCTCCCTGATCTTTTTTCCGCTGCTGCGGCCCAAGCTCCTGCTGCCGGCCCTGCCCACCATCGCCCTGTCGCTACTCTCCACCAATCCGGGCTATTACGGCTGGGCCAACCACTACACCGCCGGCGCGGCCGGGGTGCTCTTTTTCGCTTTCTGCCAGGTGCTCGGGCCGGTGCGCGTCCTGGCCCGCCAGTCCGGAGCCGGAGCCGGCAGGGTGGCTTTCGCCGTCATGGCCTGGCTGGCCATCGCCCATGTCATGCTGGCCCCCTCGCCGGTATCGCGGCTTTTCTGGACCACCGACAGCTTTGCCTTCTCCGGCGAAGCCTACGAACCCACCGCCCGCGACGCCGCCATCCTGGGCGAGATCCTCAAGACCGTGCCCCAGGACCCCAGCGTGGCCGTGGTCTCCCAGAACACGCTGAACTGGGGGGCCCTGGCCGAGCGGCTGGACTACAACAGCTTTCCCCTGGGCGTGTTCGAATCCCATCCCGTACGCGACCTTTCCGGCGCGACCTGGGCCGACTTCTGGACCTTCGTGCGCACCCGGCAAACCCCGAACCTGCCGGTGCGGTCCTGGCAGGCCCAGTACGTGCTGCTCGACCTCACCCGGCCCTGGTTCGTCCTGGACCGGGGCTGCGAGTTCATCCAGGGAGCCTGCCGCGACGAGGATGTGGCCCGGGAATTCAACGTGTTCGTCATCCGCGCCCGCCAGCAGTTCGAGACCCTCTACGACCAGGGCGGTTTCCTCATCCTGCGCCGGCCAAAGCCCGCGACCCCGCCGCCGGCTCCGGCCGGTCCGCCGGCCGAACCCGCCGCCGGACAACCGGCCGAGGGCGTGGCCGCCAGCCCGATCGTGAACCAGCCGGGCGTCCAACCGGGCGTCCAACCGGCCACGCCAAACCAGCCCCCCGCCGTCGCCGGCTCCCCGGCTC
>JAEZMB010000271.1 GCA_023435825.1 Pseudomonadota bacterium
GCCGTGGCGGGCCACAGCGAAGCCGGCGCACAGGCCGAGGACCGCGCCGCACAGGAAGCCGAAGAAATGACCGGCCAGATCGATGGGGCCGGCGTCCTCGCCGCCGGCTCCGAGCATGGCCAGCAGCATGAGCGCCGCCCCGGCCGGGGCCGAGCGGCGGAAGGTCAGGGGCGGCCAGCGGTGGGCCAAGCGCGCCCCGCCAAGCGCCCCGAGAGCACCGAACACGGCCGTGGACGCGCCGAGAAAGTGCATGCCCGGCCCCTGGATCACGGCCTTGAGCGTATTGCCGCAGCCACCGGCGGCAATGGCCAGAAAAAAGGCCAGCCCCACCCCGACTTCCCGGGCCAGCAGCGACAGGAAAAGCGCTCCGCTGGCCGCGTTGCCGAACAGGTGGGCCGGATCGGCATGGAGGAAAAGGCTGGTGACGGCGCGATGCCACTGGCCGGCCAGCATCCGGGCCGAATCCCCGGCAGCCAGTTCCCGCCAGTCGATGAGGCGGCCGAACAGCTGGCTGCGGCCCAGAAAAATCCCCCAGACACCGGCCAGGACGCCCATGACGGCCACGACCGTCGGCCAGGTCTGCGGGCGCTCGGCCCGGACAGCGGCCTCGGCTTCGGGATCGGGCAAGGGCCTGGCCTGGCGCTCGGCGACGTAAGCGGCCAGTTCGTCCAGGGCTTCCTCGGCCCGGCGGCGCGGCACGAGCAGACGGTAGCCGCCGCCCTGGCGACGGATGGCGTGGGGGATGGCCCGGGCGGTCAGCACGAGTTCCCATTCCCGGGCACGGATGGCCGTGGCCGGCGAGGCCGAGCCGGTGACCGCCTGGGTGAGGTCGCGCAGCCCGGGCCTGGGCCACAGCGAGGCCCGGGTCGGCGGCGGCAGGGCGCGACGCGGCGGATCGGAACGGGGGGCATCGGTCACGGGGCGGACTCCCAGGGACAAGCGCGACGGGCGGCAGGGCGTGGTTGCAGCATGTGGACGCCACTCTATGCCGGATGGGGGGCGGTTCGCAACGTGGGGGACGGGAGAGGGCCTGGGCCACGTGCCGGCGTTGCCGCCGTGGACGCCCTGCGATCCGGAGGCGGGCCAGGGCCTTGCCGCCGGGCGCGCCGGTCTGGTAAGGCCCGGCCATGAACCAAGCCCGCAAGCCCATCTATTCCATCTTCCTGCTGCTCATCCTGGCCGGCGCGCTCAGCCTGGCCGGCATCGTGCTCGCGCCCTTCGTCAATATCCTCATCATCGGCGTGGTGCTGGCCGCCTTGTTTCGCCCCGTGCAGCGCCGCATCCTGGGACTTTGCGGCCCACGGCCCACCCTGGCCGCTCTCCTGACCACCGGGCTCATCTTCACTTGCATCATCATCCCGATCTTTTTCTTCCTGGGGTCGCTGCTGGCCCAGGGCGTGCAATCCGTCAACGCCCTGCAAGC
Source organism: Pseudomonadota bacterium (assembly GCA_023435825.1). GTDB lineage: Bacteria > Desulfobacterota > Desulfovibrionia > Desulfovibrionales > Desulfovibrionaceae > Solidesulfovibrio. The sequence continues at coordinate 1,424 of JAEZMB010000271.1, forward strand.
CCAGCTGGCCTCCACGGACTTCAACAAGCTCTTCAGCCACGAAGCCATTTCGCCCTACATGGACTGGGTCCAGGAGCACCTGCCCTTCCTGGACCTCAAAAAGCTCGCCCTGCAAGCCGACCTCATCGACATCTCCAAGACCGCCGGGCAGATGCTCATCGACAGCGGCACCAAGATCATCGGCAACGTGTTCGTGCTGACCATGAATTTCGTCATTCTCATGTTCGTGCTATTTTTCCTCATCCGCGATGGGGAATGCATGATGCAGCGCCTACGCTACCTCCTGCCCCTGACCACGGACCAGGAAAACCGTATCTTCCGCCAACTCGACGACGTGGCCAAGTCGGTGATCCTGGGAGCCTTCTTCATCGCCCTGGCCCAGGGGCTGGCCGGCGGGATCGGGCTTTTCATCGTCGGCATCAAGCCCTTTTTCTGGGGCTGCATGATGGGCTTCGCCTCGCTTATTCCGGTGGTCGGCACGGCCATCATCTGGCTGCCGGTGGCCATCTACCTCATGCTCACCGGGCAATGGCAGTGGGGGCTTTTCCTCATGGGCTGGGGTGCCGTGGTGGTCTCGGGCATCGATTCCATCATCCGGCCGCTGCTCATGCAAAACCGGTCCAACATGTCCACCTTCTGGGTGTTTCTCTCCATCATCGGCGGCATCAAGTTCTTCGGCGCCCTGGGCATCCTTTACGGCCCGCTCATCCTGGGCTTCGCCATGGTGATGCTCACGCTGTATGCCGAGGACTATCGCCACGTGCTTGAAACGCGCGGCGCGGACCCGGCCCCGACCGATTGCCTGCCGGAAGACTGACCCTCGCGGCCGCCCGGCCGCCCGGCCGCCCGGCCGCCCCGCCTCTCGCCGGCCAACACGCCGACGCCCTGCCCGGCCCGTTGACGCCGGGACCAATCAGATCCGCTGACGCGCCCTGGTGTATCCCGCGCCCTGGCCTCAGGCCGGATCGCGCCGGCACGGCCAATGCGAAACATCAGCCCCAGACTGCGACATCAGTACAACTATTCCAAACACAGTCATTCTCATCGAGCAATGTGCTTGACAACACATGCAAATATTTGCCAGTGTCGTAGCATCAACAATGCAGTTCAAAAATAAGCATTGTAAATATCATATTTTCTATTAATCGCGGAGCAGCTCAACTAGTTGCGATGATTTTGGTCTGATGCAAATCAGGAGATTTTTCACAGCATTCGTTGTTTCACGCAAAACAGGGTCCGTACCACCGGAACCGGAACGCCATGATACTCGAATACCTCCGCAAAATCTTGTTCTTCTTTAACGCGAACGACAATACGGAATCCCCGGCAGCCGTCATCAAGGAGTCACTGTCCAGGCGTTCCATCTATCAGGTCAAGCTGCAACAGCCCCACGGACTTACCGACCGACTCAATTTCCGGCCCGTGGCCCTGAACGGCGAGACCCTGGAAATCGAAAGCCTCTACCATCCCTTTGACCCGGCCAGTCTTTCCCCGGGCCAGACCATCGACATCACCATCTATCTGTTGCCCGACGCCGACCATCCGCCGGGGTTCATCAATTGCACCACCAGCCTGGTCGAAGCCGTCTCGGCCACCCGCCTGCGCCTGGCCACGCCCCAGCATATTGACCGCATCTCCCACAACAAGACCGACCGGCTCCAGCTCGAACCGCGCCACGCCCCCATCCTGGCCGCCTGGTGCCTGGTGAAAAAGTGCGACAACATCCGCCTGCTCAAGATGGTCAACCCGCTCATCCTGCACATGCCCAAGGGTTTCGACCATGAGCGGGGACTCATCGACATTTCTTCCAAGGGAGCTTGCGTCTCCCTGGACCGCGAAACCTACCGTCTCCATAAAAAGGACATCAAAACCGGCCGGGACCTGCTGCTCCAGATGGCCTTCCCGGGCCCCACCGGCAGCCAGCGCCACGAGTTCCTCATCGTGGCCTCCATCCGCTACCAGCGCCCGAACCTCGTTTCCGGCCGTATGGAACTGGGGCTGCAATTCAACCACAGCTTCAGCCCTACCCCCAAACCCGCCTGGCTGCCCTGCAACACCGAGGGCATCGCCGAACTCAAATGGCTGCTCCAGGAATACAAAAAACTCTACCTGGCCGAGATCAGAACCAAGCTCTCGGCCCTGTGCGATCCCGACAGCCTGGAGGCCGCCGGCAACGCCCTGCCCGACGCGCCGGCGGACTGCGCCCTGAGCTTCCAGGCCGCCATGAACCAGGCGGCCCTGGGCATCTTCAACGGCTGCATGCCCCAGCTCAGCAGCGTCCGGTTGGCCATGCAGTTCCTGCGCGCGCGCCTGCCCGACGCCGAAGGCCAGGACATTTTATCCAATGGCCTGGAACAGCTTGAGATCGCCACCATGCGCCTGGAAAATATCCAGGAGGCCACGGCCGGCGACCGGGCCGCCTACGAAATGCTTCGCCCGCGCGACATCGTGGCCCAGGCCCTGTCCTGCTTCGAACACACCCTGGCTGCCAACGGCATCACCGTGGAGCGTTCCTTCCAGGACAACCTGCCCGACATCCAGGGCGATCCCCGCCAGTTGCGGCTGCTTTTCAAGAATCTTCTGCTCAACGCCCTGGAGGCCATGCAGCCCCACGGCGGCAGGCTTTGCCTGGGCGTCTCGGTGGACATCCACGAAAACGATCTGGTCATTGCCGTGGAAGATTCCGGCAGCGGCATCCCGCCCGATGTGCGAGCCCGGATCTTCCAGCCCTACCAAAGCATCCCCGGCAACGGCGCGCCGGGCCTGGGACTGGCCGTGGCCCAGCGCATCGCCAGCGCCCACGGCGGACGCATCGAACTGTTCACCAGCCTCGGCGAAGGTTCCACCTTCGCCGTGCGCCTGCCCCTGGCCACCCCTGTCCCCGAGGCCAGGAACGTCAACGAGGTCCGTCCATGAACCAACCCGCAGACCAGCACGACGCCAACCAGCCCCGGGAAGACGGCCTCCTGGAAACCGGCGGGGCCTGGACCCGGGTCCTGGCCGTGGCCAGCGGCAAGGGCGGCGTGGGCAAGACCAGCGTGGCCGTGAACCTGGCCTTTTCCCTGGGCGGGCTCGGCAAGCGGGTCTGCCTGCTCGACGCCGACCTGGGGTTGTCCAACGTCGACGTGCTGCTGGGCATCAACCCGGTGGTCACCCTGGAGCAGGTGCTTTTCGAGGGCGTGCCCATGGAGCGGGCCATCCTGTCCGTGGGGCGAAACGTGGACGTGGTGTCGGGATCGTCGGGCGTGTCGCGCATGGCCGAGCTGTCGCGCAACAAGCGCACCGATCTGGTGCGCGAGTTCCACAAGCTCATCAACTACGACTATCTGCTGGTGGACAATTCGCCCGGCATTTCGGCCCAGGTCGTTTCGATGTGCCTGGCCTGCGGCGACGTGCTGGTCATCGTCAATCCCGAGCCGTCCTCCATCACCGACGCCTATGCCCTCATCAAGGTTTTCAAGGAAAACGGCCTGCACAGGCCGCCGCTTATCGTCATCAACCGGTCGCTGTCCCACCAGCGCAGCCAGGCGGTGTTCGAGCGCATCCAGAAAACCGCCGAGAACCACCTCGGCGTCCACTGTCGCCTGGCCGGCGTCATCCCCGACGATCCGGCCCTGTACCGGGCCGCCACCCGCCAAACGCCCCTGGTGGAGATGGAAAGCGCCGCGCCGGCCGCCAAGGCCTTCCGCGACCTGGCCCGGCGACTCGACGCCGCCGGCCGCGACAGCGGGGGCCTCACCCGGCCGGAGCATTTTTTCGACCAAACCGTCATCCGGCTCCAGCAGGCCCCCATCCTGCCGCCGGGGCTGGGCGGTTCGGATCGGCCGGCCGTCTCCAGCGAATTGGCCCGACGGCTGGAAGCCCTCATGCGGCGGCTGGCGTCCAATTCCCGGCTGCTGGCCCAGGCCGACCCCGAGGCGGCCCGGGACACCGAAGCCCGCATCGAGGACGTGCGCGAACTCCTCGACATACTGGCCGGGGCAGCGCAAGGCGAGACCGGCGACGAGATCCTTGCCGAGGACAACGCCCCCACCCGGACCGAAACGCCGTCCCCGGCCCCGAGGCTGTCCCAGCCCGACCAAAACGCCCTGGTCATTTGCCCCGATCCGATGTGGCGGGCCATCCTCGAGAACATTCTTGAGGACCTCGGCCTGGGGCTTAGCCCCAAGTCCGACGAAGCCGCCGCGGTCCAGCCGCCGGATCTGCTCGTGGTGCGCCAGGCCCCGTCGCCCGGGCTAAGCGACTTGCTGGCCGCCAAGGGGGAGCGCCCGACGCTTTTTCTGGCCGCCAACCACGACCAGGCCGCCCGGTTCGCGGCCCAGCCCGCCAAGGAGCCGCGAGAGATACTGACCATGCCCGTGGAACTCCTGGACATCCAGGGCGCGGTCTGCAATCTGCTGGCCGCCGCCGCAAGCCGCCGCCACGAGACGCCGCATCTGGCCCATCACGACCACCGGATATAAAAAAAGCCCCTTGCGGGGCTTGATGCCTAGTATAAAACATAACGACAGTTATGTTTTATAAATATACCGTCATATCCGTACGTCATTTGCCATGTACTTTCGCTTTAGAGGTAACATTGGCATGAGCGTCCGGGATGGGCGGCCCGGAAAGGGCCGCCCGATCGTCAGACGGGACATTTGACTTCCTTGGTCGAGCCGGGGCCGGCCAGGGGACGGAAGCACTTCTTGCCGCCGCCGCAGATGGGACATTTCCAACCCTCGGGAAGATCCTCGAAGGACGTTCCAGCCGGAATCTTGCCTTTGCGGTCGCCCCGGTCAGGATCGTAAATGTACCCGCAATTGGTGGTCTGACACTGCCACATGTTCTCAGGCGCGGACATGCTCGCTCCTTTGCCCAGGGACGCCAGGCGTCCCGGTACGGCTAGCGTCGCGTCCACGAAAAGCGCTTCGGACATTTCGCGGACAACAAACTGATCCCATGCATTTTTCCTGAAAATACTCTCGTATTTCTCAGGGATGCGACACTAGTCGACCTTGAAAAACGCCTTGGCCAGGGCCTGGCAGACCGGGCACTTCTCGGGAGCCGCGCCGGCGATGGTGTAGCCGCACACCGAGCAGACGTACCAATCCTCGACGGGATAGCCGGCAGGGTCCTTGGCGGCGGCGGAATAGAGCTCGGCGTGGAGTTGCTCCACGGCGTTGGCGAAGGTGAAGCCGCGCTCGGCCGCCTTGTCGCCCTCGGCCTTGGCTTCCTCGATCATGGCCGGATACATGCTCTTGAATTCGTGGGTCTCGCCCTCGATGGCGGCCTTGAGGTTCTCGGCCGTGGTGCCGATGCCCTTCATGTTGCGCAGATGGGTGTGGGCGTGGACGGTCTCGGCGGCGGCGGCGGCCTTGAACAGCTTGGCCACGCCGATCATGCCGTCTTTTTCGGCCTGGGCGGCAAAAGCGAGATACTTGCGGTTGGCCTGGGACTCGCCGGCAAAAGCTTCCTGCAGATTGTTCATGGTCTTGGACATCACTTGCTCCTTGTATTGAGTTGGGTTGATTGTTTTAACACAAACCAAGGCAACAGCGGCATGTGCCGCGAACCAGCACCTGGGCGTCGCGCACGCGTCCCCAGGCGGCCACTTCCGGCGGCAGATCGGCCAGCCCGGCTCCGGGCATGACGAAATCCTCGATGCCTCCGCACTGCAGGCACACCAGATGGTGATGGGGCGACGCGTCTCCGTCGAAGCGGCTCTCCTCGCTCCCGCCCGGCACCCGGGTCACCAGTCCCCGGGCTTCCAGCGAGGCCAAGGTCCGGTAGACCGTATCCAGGGAAATGGCCGGAGCCGCTTCCCGAACCCGTCGCCAGACCGTCTCGGCCGAGGGATGATCCCGGGCTTCGACCATGACCTTGTATACCAGATACCGTTGGTTGGTAAACTTGAGGCCACTTTGGGCGAAGAGTATTTTCAGCGCTTCGATCTGCATAGGTCTTATTCCTAGTTGCTGTTAATTCTTATTTAGGAAACACACCTCGCCCTGTCAACCGCTTTTTCCGGTTTCCGCCAAAAAACTACATCCACCAATGCCGGCCGGACCGCCACAGGTCGGGCAGGGTCAGCGCCCTGCCCCGACCGAGTTTCTTGGCCAAATAGATAAAGAGGTAGGCGGCGGCCAGGGCGTCGTGGCGGGCGTCGTGGGCGGCGAATTCGGGCAGGCCGTAGCGGCGGCACAGGCTTGGCAGGTCAAAGGCGGCATGTTCCAGCCCGGCCCCGCTCTCCGGGGACAGGCGTTTTTCTTCGTAAGCCATGGCCAGACGCAGGGTGTCGATGCAGGGCGCGGCCAGTTCGCCGCCAAAGAAACGGCGGCTGGCGGCGTTTAAAAACCCCATGTCCAGATCGATATGGTGGCCGACGATCACGGCCGGGCCGATGAAGTCGAGGAGGCCGGCCAGAACCTCCTCCAGGTCGGCGGCTTCGGCGAGGGCCGAGGCGGTCAGGCCATGGACCAGGGAGGACTGGCGCGGCACGTCGCGCTGGGGCCGGATCAAGGCGGCGAAAGTCTCGCCGGCCATGATGGAAAGGCCCCGCAGCCGTACGGCGGCCACGGACACGACAGCGTCGCGCTTGGGGTCAAATCCGGTGAGTTCGGTGTCAAGGACCACGAATTCGAGGTCGCCAAGCCGCGCTCCGGCCTCGCGCCCGGCCTGGGCGGCCCGATGGGCGGCCAGGGCCGGATGGACCGGGGGGCGGGCAAAGGAACGGCCCAGACGCTCCCAAAGACCGGCCAGAAACCGGCTCATTGCCCGGCCTCCATCCCGGCGAGCATGGCGGCCAGGGTCTGGCGCAGGGCCTCCACGGCGGCAAAGGCGGCCCGGCATTCCTGGCGTTTCCTGGCGGAAAGCGCCCCTGGCCGGGCCACGATATCGGGGTCGGCCTGGCCGGCCAGCCGGGCAGCCAGGCGCTCGCCCTCGAAAAACGCCCAGGCCTGGCCGGCGTTCTGGGCCACGGTCTCGGGCAGATGGCCTGCGGCGGCCAAGGCGGTCAGACGCCTGGCCGTGCCCAGTTCCGGCAGTCCGTGAAAAGCCGCCGCCAGCCGGGCCATGGCCGCAACCACCCCGCTGCCGCGTCCGCCAAGGTCAAAGGCCGGGGCAAAGCCCCCGGCCCGCTCGGCCAGCTTGCCCTGATGCACGCCAAGGGGCACCGGCCGGGCCACGACGGCAGCCAGGGCGGACAACAGCAATCCCGGGTCCGGCCGATCCTGGACCAACAGCCGCCGCACCGCGTCCATCGTTCCGGCCCCGCCCACGGCCGGCAGCAGGTCCAGGCCGTCCAGGTCGCGGCCCTGGGCGGCCAGGGCCGCCAGACCGGAGAGCCGCACCGGCCCCAGGAGCCGGCCGCCACCCAGGCGGCAGGCGGCCAATTCCTCGGCCAGGGCCGGCAGCACGGCCCGGCAATAGGTGTCCATGGCCCGCTCCAGGATGTCGTCCCCGCCGCAGTCGATGACCACTACGGCATCCAGGCCCTGGCCGGGCAGGAGCTCGCGCCGGGCGGCCGGCCCCAGGAGCAGCCAGCACCATTTGCCCGGCGGCGGGCCGAAACGCCGCTCGGCCAGCGCCACCAGCCGCCCGAGCAAGCCCTGGGCGGTCATGGCCAGGATGCCGCCGACCGTGGCCGCCCCGGCCCCGCGCGCGGCCAGGGCGGCGGCCAGGGGGCCGGCCCGGTGGGACAGGGCCACAAGGTCGTCCAGGCCGGCCGCCCGGCGAATGGCCCGGAGCAAGGCCATGGGCGAACGGCCGTGGGCCAGGAGCAGATCGTTGGCCGTGACCAGCCCGGCCGGGTCGCCCTGCCGGGTCACCAGCAGATGGCGGATGCCGGCCTCGGTCATGCGGCTTAAGGCTTCGAAACAGGGCGTGGCCGCGTCGATGGCGGCCACGGGCGCGGACATGAGGGTCTCGACCGGGGCGGCAAGGCCCATGCCCCGGGCCACGGCCCGACGCAGGTCGCGGTCGGTGACGATGCCGATGACCGTGCCCGAGGCCTCGCGCACGAGGACCGAACCCACGCCGGCCTCCTCCATGACCCGGGCCGTGGCCGGCAGGTCCGTGCCCCGGGGCACGGACACGATGCCCGGCGAGGCAACCTCCCCGGCCAGCCGGGTGAAGAGGTAGTCCCCGTCGGCCTCGGCCGCCTCCAGCCCCAGGCCGTCGTCGGCCCGACAGGCTTGCTTGTCCAGGCAGTTGTCGAAATACGCGGCTACAAAGGGGTGTCGTCTGGCCATGGCGGTGAAGGCCGCGCCGGGCAGGCGCACCAAGAACAGGTCGCTGGCGGCCACGGCCCGGCAGCCGGCAAATGACCCGGGGAGCACGCCGCCAAGGCCGAAGCACTCCCCTTCCCCGCGCGCATCGGCCAGCCCCGGGGCGTCGCCCTCGCCCACGAACACCGCCGAACCGCGCTGGATGCAGCACACGGCCGACTCGGCCGATTCGTCGTCAGCCTCGGCGATGGTCTCGCCTTCCAGGAACAGCTCCACCCGGCCGGCGGCGGCCAGGATGGCCCGTTCGTCCGGCGGCAAACGGTCAAAGGGCGGCACCACGGCCAGGAAGGCAGCCACGGCATCGGGTTGGCGCGAGGGATCGGGCAGGGACATGGCGGGCCTCCGAGGTCAGGTCAGACAGTGCAGGCTGAAGTGGTGCTTGAGGATTTCGGACAACCGGCCGGCGGCGCGCAAGGCGGCGTCGAGATCGGCCAGGGCCCCGGCGGACAGGCGCGAGGGAACCAGACGGTTGTCGGCGGTTTGCCCCCGGCTCCAGGCCGTGGCCTGGGCGGACAGGCGCAGGGACTGGACCCGGGCCAGGCCGTCTTGCAACGCGGCGGCCAGTTCCGGTTCCATGCGCTCGGCCGCGACCAGACCGGCCAGCCGCCCCAGGGTGTCCGGCGCGGCGATGCCGGCCTCCAGGGCCAGGGCCTTGACGCCAAGGACCAGCGGATACACGGCGGCAGCCTTGAGATCGAGGGTTCCGTGGCCCAGGCCGAAAAGCCCGCTGGGCAGATGGCCGAAAATCAGGGTCGGCGGCCCGAAGCGCAGGGCCTCCCGGGCCAGCCCCCGGGTGAGCAGGCTCGATTCCATGGCCCGGCGGCGCACCCGCTCGGCCAGGGCGGCGGCCAGGGACGCCTTGCCCCAGACCGGACGCAGGTCGGCCAAAAGCGAGATAAAAAGCACCGCCTCCTCATCCGGGCGGGCGGCGGCGGCGTCCACGGCCGCCAGCCAGTCCGCAAGCGTCCGTCGCCAGGCGGGATTGGCGGCCATGATGCCCTTGGGACAGGGCGGCATGCCGGCTTCGGCCAGCAGGCGTTCCAGTCGAGCGGCAAAGGCGGCCAGGGCCGCCGCATCGACGCCATCGCCGAGGATCAGGGCGTTGTCCTGGTCCGTGGCCAGGAACTGCTCGCGCCGGCCCTGGCTGCCGAGCACGGCCAGGCAGTACGAACCGGCCGTCTCGGGAAGCGCTGGCGGACCGTCCCGGGCCAGTTCGGCCGCGCGCACGAGAAACGCGTCATAGAACCGGCTGGCCAGGCGTCCGGTTTCCAGGGCGTCGGCCCGGGACTCGACCCGGTCGGCGATGTGGCGGCGGATGCGTTCCAGCTCCCGGCCCAGGATCAGGCTGTCGGGAGCGGCGGACAAGGCGGCGACAAGGGCGGCGGTTGCGGGGTCCATGACCTCTCCAATGCCTGGCGACAAACGGCAAAACGGACCGGGGAGGCTTTCCCCGGTCCGTTTGCGGGCGATCACTCCGCGCCCACGCCCAGGTAGTTGCGGATCTGCTGGGCGGCGTAGAGGGACTGGGCCCGGGCGTCGGGGACCAGCACCGAACCGAGCCAGCCGACCAGGAAGGCGAACGGCATGGACACCAGGGCCGGGTTCTTCCAGGGGAAGATGGGGGCCGTGTTGCCGAAGATGTCCACCCAGACCGTGGGCGACAGGACGATGAGGCCCACGGCGGCCACGGTGCCGGCCACGATGCTGGCGGCCGCGCCGAAGGTGCTGGTTCCCTTCCAGAGGATGGAGAGGATCAGCGCCGGGAAGTTGGCGCTGGCGGCGATGGCGAAGGCCAAGCCCACCATGAAGGCCACGTTTTGGCCCTTGAAGGCCAGGCCGAGCAGGATGGCGGCCACGCCAAGGCCGATGGTCGCCCGCTTGGCCACCTTCATCTCGTTTTCCTCGGTGGAACGGCCGGCCCGGAACACGTTGGCGTAGAGGTCATGGGACAGCGTCGTGGCCCCGGCCAGGGTCAGCCCGGCCACCACGGCCAGGATGGTGGCGAAGGCGACCGCCGCGATGAACCCGAGGAACACCGTGCCGCCGGTCACTTCGGCCAGGAGCAGCGCGGCCATGTTGCCGCCGGCGTCGATCTTGAGGATCACGTCGCGGCCCACGAGCACCATGGCGGCGAAACCGATGATGAAGGTGAGGATGTAGAAGTAGCCGATAAGCCCGGTGGCGTAGAACACGGATTTGCGGGCGGCCTTGGCGTCGGGCACGGTGTAGAAGCGCATGAGGATATGGGGCAGGCCGGCGGTGCCGAACATGAGCGCGATGCCAAGGGACACGGCGTCCAGAGGATTGGCCACCAGGCCCCCGGGATTGAGCACCTTTTCGCCGTAGGTGGCGGCGGCCGCGCCGAAGAGCGCCGTCACGTCGAAGTTGAACCGGGACAGGGCCATGAGCACCATGACCGTGGCTCCGGCCAGAAGCAGCACCGCCTTGATGATCTGCACCCAGGTGGTGGCGAGCATGCCGCCGAAGAGCACGTAGGCGATCATGACCGCGCCCACGGCGATGATGGCCGTCTCATAGGGCAGGCCGAACATCATCTTGATGAGCGACCCCGAGCCCACCATCTGGGCGATGAGGTAGAAGCAGACCGTGAGCAGCGACCCCACCGAAGCGGCCACCCGGATGGGCTTTTGGGACAAGCGGTAAGCCACCACGTCGGCGAAGGTGTATTTGCCGAGGTTGCGCAGGGGTTCGGCGATGAGAAACATGATGATGGGCCAGCCGACCAGAAAGCCGATGGAATAGATGAGGCCGTCGTAGCCCTTGAGCGACACCAGACCGGCGATGCCCAGAAACGAGGCGGCGGACATGTAGTCGCCGGCCAGCGCCAGGCCGTTTTGCCAGCCGGTCACCGAGCGGCCGGCGGCGTAGAACTGGGAGGCCGAGCGGCTGCGCCGGGCGGCGTAATAGGTGATGACCAGGGTGGCGGCGATGAAGACGAAGAAAAAGATGATGGAGGTGGCGTTGGGCTGGCCGATGGTACTGGTAAACGTGTTCATCCCTGGTTCTCCCGCATGGCGCGTTTGATGGTGTTCACGGTGCTGTCGTAGTCGTCGTTGGCCCAGCGCACGTACAGGCCGGTGAGCAGCCAGGAGGCCAGGATGACGCCCAGGCCGACCGGGATGCCAAGCGTCAGGCGCTGGCCGACGCGTTCGGCGAAGATGTCGGGGCGAAAGGCCAGGATGATGATGAAGCCGTAGTAAATGGACAGCATGAGCGCGGTCAGGGTCAGGGAGACGGTCCAGCGTTTGCGCACGAGGGCGGAAAACTGGCCGGCGTCCGGGGCGTGGGCGGCGGGCGGGGCGTTGTCTGGTTGCATGGATCGTTCTCCTTGTCTCCGGCCTGGGGCCGGGCCGGGGTTGGTCCGGGCGTCCCGTCGGCGACGGCCGCCGCTTGGGGATGGGCCACAAGTAGGCGGCCCGCGACAAACCGGCACGGGAATTTCGGCGGACGGCGGGAAATGGCCCATGGCGGGCAGACGGCGGCGGGAAAACGGGCAAACGCCGTTTACCGGCGCGGGGCTACCGTTGGCCGGGACGGACGGCCGAGAATCGGAGACGGCGAGAGCGGGCGAGGTCGCGACGAAAGACGCCCGCCGACAAAAGGCAGGCAAAATCGCTCCATGAGGCTTCAGGTGACTCGGGCGGGGTGAAGCTCGTGTCGCGTCCGCGAAAAGCGCCTAAGCGTTTCGCGGGCAACGAACGAAAACCATGAATTTCCCTTAAAAACTCCTCTCGTCGTTTCAAGGGACGCGAGATTACAGCGGCAGTTCGAGCTGCTTGGGACGACGCTTTTCCGCGATGAGGCGCTTGAGCTTTCGGGGCGAGACGCCGATGCGGTAGGGCCAGATCGGGCAGGCGGCCTTTTCCCGGCAACGGCGGATGTCGCCGCGATCGCCCAGGGTGCAGCGCAGGCAGAAGCGGCGGATGACCCGCACCACGCGCACGCCAAAGCCCTCGGGCACTTCCTTGAGGCGCAGGGGATGCAGCGGACAGTCCGCATCGACGCAGCCGGCGACCAGGCTACGCTGGCCGCCCATGCAGGCGTTCAGGCAGTAGCGGCGAACGGCTTCGATGGGAGAAACGGTTTTGGCGGCGTCGCCCTGGCGCATGGGTCCTCGCGGAAGCGGCCGGCGGCTTCTGCCGCGCGGCCCGGAATTTCGCCTTCCATAGTCCGGCCCACGGCGGCTGGCAACCGCCCGAACGGCCCTTTTTCAGGAAATGAGCACGACAAGCGCTTCCCAGGCGGCCAGCGCGCCGATGGCGGCGATAAGCCCGGCCCCGACCAGGGGCAACCAGTGCGCTGCCCGGCCAAGCCGGCCCGAGTCGCCCAGAAACCGCACCCCGGCCAGACACAGCAGGCCCACTCCGGTCAGCACGCCGGCCAGCCCCAGGCCGAAGGCCGCGCACAGGATCAGCCCCAACCCCGGCCGGCCCAGGGCAATGGCGGCCAGCATCAGGGCCAGGGCCGACGGGCACGGCACCAGTCCGCCGGCCACGCCCAGGGCCAGCAAGTTGCGCCAGCCGACCGGACCGGCCGCATCGGACGGACCGCCGTGGCTGTGCCTGGCCCCGCCGTGACTGTGGGCCGGCCCGCCGTGGTTATGCAGCGCCTCGTCTTGTCCGCTTACGACGCCGCCGTGACTATGGGGAATTCCACCGTGGGAATGGGCCACGCCGCCATGACTATGCGCCCGCTCCCCCCCTGCCCGGCCGCGAAGCCGCCAGAGGCCGCGCGCCGCCATGGTCCCGCCCACGGCGCACATGCCCAGGCCCGAAGCCAGGGCCAGCCAGGGCATGAGCCGCTCCCGCCCGGCCTCGTCAGTGGCCAGCACGGCCGCGCCGCCCAGGAGAAACACGCCCGCCGTATGGGTGACGGCCACGGTCAGCCCCAGCCAGACGGCATGACGCCAGGTGCCCCGCGCCCCCACCAGATAAGCCCCGACCAGGGCCTTGCCGTGGCCGGGAGTCAGGGCATGGACCCCGCCCCAGGCCATGGCCCCGGCCAGGACGCCAGCCAGGGTCCAGGGCGCGGCCGTGGGCTGCTTCAGGAAATCGCCCACCCGTCCGCCGTCCAGCCAGCCGGCGAACTGCCCCAGGCCGGCCGCGCCGGCCTCTCCCACGACGCCGCGAAAGGCCAGCAGCAGGCCGGCCAGGGCCAAGGCCAGCCCCAGGACGACCCGCACCCTCCCCCGCCAGCCGCCCTCCAGGTGCGGCAGCCAGGCCGCGCCCAGGGCCGTCAGCAAAAAGCCGCAGGCCGCCACGCCCGGCACGAACTGCCAGCCGGCCCGGGAGACGGCCCAGTCCGCCCCGCCCCGCCAGCCAAGGCTCAAGCCGAGGCCAGCGGCGCACAGGCCAACCAGACCAAGACGGCAAGGCCCGGGCCAGGCGGCCAATGCGCCGCAGGCGGCCAGCGACAAGCCGGCCAGACCGGCAGCGGTCCGGGGCAACGGCCAGAGCGCGCCGCCGCAGACGCCGGCAGCCAGGGCCAGGGGAAGCAGGCCAACGGCCAGCCGGCCGCCGCCGCGCCCTGACTGGGCGGCCAGGAAAGCCAGTCCGGCCAGGGGCAGCAGATGCTCCCACGAGGTCAGGGGATGGAGCAGGCCGGCGTAGAAATCGCCCACGTCGGCGCTGACCAGATGGGCCAGGGCCGGCTCGGCTCGGCCAAGGACCAAGGCCAGGGCGGCCAGACAAACGGCAAGCAGACGCGACGGCATCAGACCCCCAGCATGACGGCGGTTCGGGCGATGGTCAGATAGGCCCCGGCCGTGCCGACCACATAGGCCGGGGCGTAGCCGGCCCAGGCCGGCCAGGACACGCCCAGGCGGGAAAGCGACGCGACCACGGCCAGGAGTACTGCCACAAAGGCCAGCTGGCCGATCTCCACGCCGAGGTTGAAGCCAAGCAGGGTCACAACCAGGGCCTCCCGGGAGAGGCCAAAACCGGACAACCCGCCGGCAAAACCCAGGCCGTGGAGCAGGCCGAAGGCAAAGGCCACCGCCGCCGGCCGGCGAATGGCCAGGCTCGTTTGGCCGCGCGCAAGCCGCACCATCTCCGGGCCGAGAAACAGGATGCTCAGCGCCACCACGGCGTTGACCGGCTCGGCCCGAACGCTCACCACCCCCAAGGCCGCGGCGGCCAGGGTCAGGCTGTGGGCCACGGTAAAGGCGGTCACCGTCTCCACCAGCCGCCAGCCGCCCCGGGCCAGACAGACCAGCCCCAACACAAAGAGCAGATGGTCGAGGCCGTAGCCGATGTGGCGCAGGCCCAGGGCCACGGCATCGGTGAAGTCCGCGCCGGCCGAACCCTGGCCGGCCAACGTCAGGCCGTCCTTGTCCGGGGTGACCACGGCCGAGGACTCCCGGCCGTCCAGCCCGAAATAGCGCACCACCACCCCGGCCGTGGTGGCGTCGTGGCCGGAAAAAAGGATGCGCTTGCCCACCAGCCCGCCCGGCGCGGCGACGCGCCAGGATTCAAGATGCCAGTCCGGCAGGCTCATGACGATGGGCGGGCTTATTTGCTTCGCGCCCTCCGGCAGACGCAGGACAAAGGGCAGGCGCTGGCCTTCATAGAGCGGCGTGCGCCACAGCACGTCGAAGCGTTCGGGCGCGGTCTGACGCAGCTCCAGCACGGCCGGCCGCGTCTCGTGGGCGTGGGCGGAAACGGGCGCGGCCAGCAGGCCGGCCAGGACGACGGCGGCAACGGCCAGCCCGACAAGGCGGCGCGTCATGGCCGGTCCCCGGCCACGGACGGCGGCAGCACGACCGTATAACGGGCCAGCGCGGCCGCGTAGGCTTGCCGCCGCTCGGCTTCCAGACGCTGGCGCGTCCAGGCCTCGGCCCCCGCCGGCCCGGCCGCCGCGCAGGGCGGCGGCGCGCCCCCCCG
>JAEZMB010000282.1 GCA_023435825.1 Pseudomonadota bacterium
CCCCCCCCCCCCCCCCCCCCCCCCCCCCCCCCCCCCCCCCCCCCCCCCCCCCCCCCCCCCCCCCCCCCCCCCCCCCCCCCCCCCCCCCCCCCCCCCCCCCCCCCCCCCCCCGCCGGAGGCATCTTAATCTCTATTATTCACCGTGGGCCAAGCGGTCCCAGGCCAGGGCGCGGGCTTTTTCCGCGAGCTGGAGCATTTCGGGCTTGGATACCTGGTCGTCGGCTCCAACGGCCTCGCCTTTGTGGCGCAGGCTGTCAGTGATGAGCGAGGAGAACAGGATCACCGGCAGGCGTTTGAGGACCGGGTCCTCCTTGACCTTGCGGGTGAGGCTATGGCCGTCCATGGCCGGCATTTCGATGTCGGACACGAGGATATGGCAGAAATCGGTGATGGGGCGATTTTCCTTGGCGGCGGCGTCCTTCCATTCCACAAGCTGGTCCCAGGCAATGCGGCCGTTGATGGTGCGGGTGACCTCGAAGCCGGCTTTTTCCAGCGACGTGCCGATCATGCGGCGGATGGTGGTGGAATCGTCGGCGATAAGCGCCTTGAAGATCATGTCCTTGTCCGGCAGTTCCTTCTGGCGCTCGACAAAGACGACCTCGTCGAGTTCCTTGAGGGCCAGTTCCGGGTTGAGGTCGGCCACGATCTTTTCCATGTCGAGGATGAAGACCACGCGCGTGTCGAGCTGGACCACGCCGGTGACCGAGTTGCCGGAATAGGTCTGCACCTGGATGCTTGGCGGCTCGATCTGTTCCCAGCTCAGGCGATGGATGCGAGTGACGCCGGAGACGCGAAAGGCGCTGACCACCCGGTTGAACTCCGTCACCACCACCTTGTCCGAGGCGTTGCGGGAGCGGTCCTTGCCAAGCCACAGGCTCAGGTCCACCAGCGGCACGACCTTGTCGCGCAGATTGAAGGTGCCAAGCACGCAGGGGTGCGGCGTTTGCGGCATCTCCGTGACTTTGGGAAGGCGGATGATCTCCAGCACCTTGGCCACGTTGACCCCGTAATAACCGGTGTAGGTCTTGCCGGACGGAGTCGGTTCCTCCAGATAAAATTCAACGATTTCGAGCTCGTTGGTGCCGGATTCCAGGAGGATGTTGGTATTGCTCATGCTGGCGTCGCTCCCCTAAGCGCGGCGGGCCGTCGTGAAGACGGGATAGTGGCTTGACTATTCATCTATGCACTAGGCCTGACAAAATGCAAGCCTGTATCGACGCAGAATCGCCCTTTGACATTGGCCGTCTTTTTCGCAACAAAAGGTAGATGGAATCTCTGCCGCCAAAGACTGTACTGCGGTTGTTCGCGAAGAAAACCAAGCCGCGACGTCTGTTGCGTGCCGTTTTGGCGGCGCTGACCATCCTGGCTCTGGCCCTGACGGCGGCGGCGGCACAGGCCCAGGAGCCTTTGTCGCTTCTCGTCTTTGACCGCCCTCCCTATTATCAGCTGCAACAAGGCCAGCCTTCGGGCGGATTTTTGCTCACCACGGCCCTGGCCGTCTTTGCTCAGGCGGGAATCCCGGTGACCGTGCGGGAGATGCCGCCGGGCCGCGTCGTGGCCATGCTCAAGGAGGGTCCAAGCCGGGCCTGCGCCGTGGGCTGGTACAAAACCGCGGAACGCGAGGCTTTTGCCCGCTTCAGCGAACCTCTCTACCGCAACCAGCCGACCACCGTGGCCATGCGCGCGACCTTGCCCGCACCCGAGACCTGCAGCCCCTTCCTGGCCGACCTGCTGGCCGCGAAGTGGCAATGGGGCCTGCGCGAAGGCTTTTCCTACGGCGCGGAATACGACCATCTCCTGGCCGCGTATCCGGCGACCAAGCGTTTTGCCGACACGGCCCACATGGTGGAACTGCTGGCCAAAGGCCGGCTGGACGCCATGCTGGTCGAACCCGAGGAACTGGCCTGGGTGTTGGCCGCCAACCCCGCGTTACGAAAGCAAATCCGAATCGTTCGACTGGCCGATTCCCCCCTTGGCGGACGACGCCACATCATGTGCGGCCTGGGCGTCAGCCCCGGGGAAATGGCCCGTCTCGACGCCGCCATCGAAAATTTCCGCGCCTCGTCGCAGTACCAGGATCTCATCGATGGTCTGCACCTGACGCCATAACGTGAGGCCGGGAGATACGGCGCACGTGCCGCGTCCACGAAAACGCATGGGCCGTTCCGCAGATAAAAGGCTAACCAATCGATTTTATAAAAAGCGTTCGTCTGTTTGAAGGGGCACGAGGCTAGAATTTCCGGTCCAGCAGCAGATGGGAGAAGTAGCCCAGCACCGTGGCCACGTAATAGGGCAGAAAGGGCTTCCACGGCAGGCCTAAAAGCAGCATGGGCGCCAGCAGCACGGAACTCGGGATGAGCAGGGCCGCCCACCACGAGTGGGTCCAGCCGCGATGGGAGCCGATGGCCGGCAGCAGGGCGCAAAAGCCCAGCACCGCCGCGTAACGGTATTGCTCCCGGAAGATGAGAAAGGCGTCGACGACCAGGGCCGCGCCGTAGAAGATGCGCCGTCCCTTGGAATCGGTGTCCACGTCCGGAAACAGTCCGCCCAGCACGGAAAAAAGCCCCAGGCAGACCATGGTCTCGAACCCGGGCCGATACACCCCCAGCCACGACGTGGCGGCCAGCGCCCCGCCGGTTACCGCCGCCGCGCCCACTATATGCGTCTTGTACCCCGGCATGGGCGCCTCCCTCGTGTCGCGGCCACAAAAAGCGCACGGGCTTTTCGCAGGCAACATCGTAAAACTATAAGTTTTTCTTCAAAAATACTGTCGTATTTTTGAAGGGCCGCGACACTAGCACCTCCCGCGCCGCCCCGGCAACCGCCGCCATCGCGACACCCGGCTTGACGCGGCCCGCTCCCCCCGGCTACCACCAGTGATTGCCAACCCCCAACCGGAAGCACGCCATGCCCCGCATCGTTTCCCCGGCCCTCGGCCGACTTGCCGCCGCCTTTCTCGTTCTGGCCGTCCTTGTGGCCGCCGCTCCTGCCCGCGCCGCCGGGCCGACCGTCGAACTCTACGTCACGAGCTGGTGCCCCTATTGCACCAAGACCAAGGCCTATTTCGACGGCAAGGGCATTCCCTACACCATGTACGACATCGACAAGGACGCCGCCGCCAACATGCGTTTCAAGCGTTACGGCGGACGCGGCGTGCCCCTGGTCATGATCAACGGCCGGACCGTTTCCGGCTATTCCGTGGCCGAATTCGAAAAGGCCCTGGCCGCCCCGCCCCTGGCTCCGGCCCCGGCCCCGTCCCATTCCAAGATCGCCGTGCCGCAGTAAGGCGGTCCCGGCCGCCCCGCGCGGACTGTTTTTCGCTGCCGGGCAGTCTTTCCGGACTGCCCGTTCCCCTTGGCAACGACCCTCCTGGGTGGTTGCCGCCCCGGCCATGCGCCGTTTTTTCCCCGGGCCGCCCACAAGCCCGGGCATGTCGTAGGGAGCCGTCGTGACAAGTCTTTCCCACCGCTTCAGCCAGCGCGCCAAGAACATCAAGATTTCCGCCACCAAGCTCATGCCCATGCTGGCCAGTGAAGTCGGCGGCTGCGCCTCCCTGGGCCAAGGCGTGCCGTCCTTCGCCACCCCGCCCCATGTGGCCGAGGCCGTCTGCCGGGCCCTGGCCGACCAGCCCTCGGCCGGCAAGTATTCGCTCCAGCCCGGCATGCCCGAGCTGCGCCGGGCCGTGGCCGACCTGCTGGCCGCCGAAAAACGCCTCATCGCCGACCCGGACCGGGAGATCGCCATCACCGTGGGCGGTATGGAGGCGCTGTTGTGCGCCATCTTGTGCCTGTGCGAGCGCGGCGACGAAGTCATCGTGCCCGAGCCGTTCTATCCTTCCCATGTGGAGCAGGTGCTGTTGGCCGAAGCTCAGCCCGTCCTCGTGCCCCTGCGCCGCCAGGACTGGAGCCTGGACGCCGAGGCCGTGGCCGCCGCCGTCACCGAGCGCACCCGGGCGATCATCATCAATTCGCCCCACAATCCCACGGGCGCGGTTTTTGCCAAGGACGACTTGCTCGCCGTGGCCGAGGTCGCCTTGACCCACGGCCTGACCATCATCTGCGACGACACCTACGACGCCCTGGCCTATGACGAGCCGGCCTTTTCCCTGGCCAGCCTGCCGGAGCTGCGCGACAACTTGGTGGCCGTGGGCAGCTTTTCCAAGCGCTTCGCCCTGACCGGCTGGCGCGTGGGTTTTGCCTTCGCCCCGGAACCGATCATGGGGCAGATGCTCAAGGTCCACGACTGCACGGCCATCTGCGCCCCGACCCCTTCCCAGATCGCCGCCCTGGCCTCGCTCACCGGCCCCCAGGCGGTCTACGCCGGCTTCATCGACGCCCTGCGCGAGCGCCGGGCGCGCATCATGGCCCGCCTCGACGCCATGGACGGCCTCACCTACAACGCGCCAGCCGGGGCCTTTTACATCATGGCCCGCTATCCGGTCCCGGGCGCGCCCATGGACGTGGCCACACGGCTCATTCGCGAGGCCCGGGTCATCACCATCCCGGGCGACAGCTTCGGCCCGGGCGGCGAGGGGAGCCTTCGCCTGTCCTACGGCGCTACGCCGGCTGAGATCGACACCGCCTGCGACCGCCTGGCCGAATGGTTCGCCCGGCAAGGCTAGTCCTGGCTCCCTGTCGCTGACCCAGCGTTTGTTGGCAGCACTGCATTGGCAGCGTGTGGTTCTCTAAGCGCACCCGCGCCGGTTTGACGGACGCGGCACAAGGACAGGCGGATGGCCGACGACGCAAAAGGCCCCCAGGACCAGCCCACCGCTCCGGATGACGGGCGGCCCGTGGCCTACAGCGACGGCTCGGAAGCCTGGCTGCTGCGGTTTTTTGGCGACCACCGGGTCAACGAATACGAACTCTACCCCAAGGACGCGCCCTGGGCCGTGCGCTACCATCTCTCGCCGCGCCGCAAGACCCTGCTCTCCTGGCTGGATTTCGGCCCCACGGGCCGCATCCTGGAACTCGGGGCCGGCTGCGGCGCGCTGACCGCCCACTTGACCAGCCTGCCCCACGCCGTCACCGCCGTGGAAGGCGCGCCGCAGCGGGCCGCCGTCATCAAGGCGCGCCTGCCGGACGCCGCCAACCTGGACGTGGTCACGGCCAACGCCGTGGGCCTGCCCTACGACGGCTGCTTCGACGTGGTCACGCTCGTCGGCGTCCTGGAATACGCCGGGGCCTTCGTGGACGGCCCGGAACCCTACCACAAGCTGCTCACCGAGGCCCGGCGCTATCTCGCCCCGGGCGGCTGCCTGGTGCTGGCCATCGAAAACCGCATGGGCCACAAATACCTGGCCGGCCTGCCCGAGGACCACACCGGCCGGCCCTATGACGGCCTAAACGGCTACCCCGGCAACCCGGGCGTGCGCACCTTCGACCGCCCCACCCTGGCCGCCATGCTGGCCCGGGCCGGGTTTGCCGCCACAAGCTGGCACTATCCGTCCCCGGACTACAAGATGCCCGACAGCGTCCTGTCCGAGCGGGCGCTTAACCTGCCCGGCTTTGCCGCCCTGCCCCTGCTGGAGCTGCCCACGGCCGACCCCGGCGGCCGGGCCGTCCCGGCCTTTGCTGAGCGGGCCTTTATGCGCTCGGCCCTGGCCGGGGGCGTGGCCGGCCATTTCATGAATTCCTTTCTCGTCCTGGCCGCGCCCAGTCCCGACGCGCCCCTGCTGGCCGCCAACGCGGCGACCCTGGCCGTGGCCGTCAACGCCGACTCCTGCCCGCCGCATTTCCAGACCATGACGCGGTTTATCGACGACGGCGCGGGCGGCGTCACCGTCACCCGGCGAAACCTCCACGGCCTGCCGCCGGCCGTTTTTGCCGCCGGCCGCCAGAGCGTCAAGGCGTCCGAACCCTACCGCCTGGGCTATGCCAGCTATCTGGAGCTGGTGCTGGACGCCGTGGAAGACGGCGATCCGGTCGGCGCCGGCCGGCTGGCCGTCGAGTGGATGGAGCTGGCCGCCTCCCGGGCCAGGCCGGCCATGCCCGGGGCGGCCGAGGCCTTTGCCGCCTTTTGCCGCGACCACCTGGGCCGGGAGCTTTACACCGCCGCCATGGCCGGGCCGTGGCTGTCCGGCAGCCTGCTCGACGCCCATCCCGGCAACGTCCTGCGCCATCCGGCCACCGGCGACGTGCGCTTCATTGACCTCGAATGGCAGCTCACCTGCCCCATTCCGCTGCAACTGCTCCTGGACCGTGGCGTCAATCTCGTCGGGCAAAAGCTCGCCGCCCATGCCCGGCAACCGGGCGAGGCGGGGCCGGCCGCCCTGCCGCCGGCCATGGACCGACTGCTGGCCCGCCATCCCCTGTCCCGGGGCAGCGACCCGGACAGTCTGGCCCGTTTCACCCATTGGCTCTTTGCCGCCGTCACGAGCGGCACCCTGGACCATCGCCTGCCGGACGCCGGATAATCCGCTTCCCCGCCGCCGCCCGTTGGAGTACACGGCGGCATCGACCAGCCAAGGAAGTCCGTTTTCATGCAAGACCATACCGCCCCAGCCGGCCACGTCCCGACCCCGCGCCCGGCCCTGGCCATGATCGGGGTCAACATCATGGTGTTCATGGCGACCCTGGACATGAGCATCGTCAACGTGGCCCTGCCCACCCTGACCGAAAGTCTGGCCACGGACTTCGCCACCATCCAGTGGGTCATTTTAAGCTACGTGCTGGTCATCGCCAGCCTGCTGCTGCTGGTGTCGCGCCTGGGCGACATGTACGACAAGAAGCGGATCTTCGGCGCGGGCCTGGTGCTGTTTCTTTTGGCCTCGCTGTGCTGCGGCCTGGCGCCGTCGGTGTCCTGGCTCATCGCCTTCCGGGCCATGCAGGGCATTGGCGCGGCCATGAGCCAGGCGCTGGGCATGGCCATCGTCACCCAGATCGCCCCGCCGTCCAGCCGTGGCCGGGCGCTGGGGTTCATCGGCGCCACCGTGGCCATGGGGCTCATGATCGGCCCGCCCCTGGGCGGCGTGCTCATCGGCCTGCTCGGCTGGCGCGCACTTTTCCTGCTCAACATTCCCCTGGGCCTGCTCGCCCTTTTCGCCGTCATCCGCTTCATGCCGGCCCTGCCGCCCCAACGTCGGGGCGAGCGTTTCGACCTGCCCGGCGCGGCCATCGCCTGCCTGACGCTTGCCTGCTACTGCCTGGGCATGACCTTCATGCAGCGCCACGGCCCCGCCGACGCCACGGCCTTGAGCCTCCTGGCCGCCAGCGCCCTGGGTCTTGCCGCCTTCATCAAGGTGGAGCGCCAAAGCCCGGCCCCCATGCTCGACCTGACCCTTTTCACCAATCCGCTCATCTCCCTGCCCCTGGCCATGGCCACCCTGGTCTTCGTCACCGGAGCCAGCGGCTTTATCATTCCGTTTTTCCTGCAAGCCGGCCAAGGCTACAGCGTCACCCAGGTGGGGCTTTTGCTCATGATCCTGCCGGCCTCCATGGCCGTGACGGCCCCGGTTTCCGGCAGCCTGGCTGACCGCTATGGGGCGCGAGGCATGGGACTTCTTGGGCTGGTGATCCTGACCGGCGGCTGCCTGGCTCTGGGGACGCTCACCGAACACACGCCATGGTGGGGCTATCTGCTGCGCACCATGCCGGTGGGCCTGGGCATCGGCATCTTCCAGGCCCCCAACAACACGTCCATCATGGGGCAGATGCCGCCGCACCGCCTGGGCGTCGGCTCGGGGCTGGCCAACTACGCCCGGGTGTTCGGGCAATCCACCGGGCTGCCGCTGGTGGCCACGATCTTCTCCGGCATCGTCCACGCCACCGGCTCCATCGCCGACCACGCCGACTTCGCCAGCGCCCCGCCGGCCGCCCTGGCCGCCGGCATCGCCGGGGTGTTCCATGCCCTGGCCGGGCTGCTCTGCGTGGCCATCGCCATGGCCGTGTGGGCCTGGAAAATCGAGGACGCCCGGAAAACGACGGGCAAGTAACAGCGGACAAAAAACCGGGGTCCGGGAAGGGATTACCCCCTCCCGGACCCTGGTCATAGGCGCAGCCCTTTGCCCCCCTTTTCCCATGGCAGGGGTCCGGGGGGATGATCCCCCCGGTGGGTCCAGGGCAAAGCCCTGGCCGCCGGAGGCGTCCCCGCTAGGGCCAGCAGCTGTCCTTGCCGGCCGGGGCTGCCTTGCCGGTCTTAAGGTCCAGCCGCATGGGCCGTACCGCTGTCTTGCCGGCCGGGCAGGCCGGCTTGCGCCCGCTCTCGATTTTTTCCGCGTAGTCGAGCCGTCCCGCCGCCACCTTTGCCCCCGGGATCACCGTGGCGTCGAGGGTCTGTTTCTGGGCCGCCAGATTGACCGCCATGAGCCCGTGCAGGGCCTCCGCCGAACCATTGGCCACGAACAGGGTGTCGCCCGACAGGCCGGCGAAGGCGAAATCGCCGCCGTTGGGGATCTCGAACAGCGGCCGGCCCTGGGCCAGCTCGCAGACCGCGTCCGGCGAATCCGCCGCTGTATGGGCCGCAACCTTGAGCACGTGGCCGTCGGAATAGCTCGCCAGCGTCTCCACCACGGCGTAGCGCGGATAGAAATAGCAGGTGCGGTCGTGATAGGCGTGGACCTCGGCCAGGTCCGTGCCGGGCAGTCCCGCCGCCTTGCCGCGCTCGATGGTCGTGGCCCCGTATTCGGCCGTCATGGGCGTCACGTCGTCCACGGCCAGCACCTTGTAGGTGACCCCGTTTCGCGCCACGATCTCGCGCACCACGCCGCGCACCCGCACCTTGATGTTGAGCAGGCTGCCCATGATGCTGCCCGGATCGAACGGCACATAGACCACCCCGGGTTCCTGGGCGCTGGTCAGTTCGATGCCGCCCTGGGGCGTTTGCCGCAACATGCCGTAGACCGTGGTTTTGCGGGTTTCCTCCTGGGCCTCGCCGACGCCCGGCAGGGCAAGACAGACGCCCAGGGCAAAAGCCAGGGCCATGAAGCGGGTAACCATGCGACGCATAACGCCTCCTCGGTGGAATGGCTCTCGGGTATCAGAGCCGGCGCGTTTTGCAAACGCGGGATTCCCGATCATCGCGGTTGAAAAAAAACCGCGCCAGGGTATGAATGAGCCAACTGGAGGCCGGCATGAACGACGCCCAACACAGCGGCTCGCGGCAGACCTGGAAAAACTGGCTCATCGCCATCCTTTTTTGCATCGCGGCCGGCGAATTCGTCCTGCTGGCCCGCACGCCGGCTCCCGCGCCGGAACCTCCCGCCGCGAAGGCCCCGGCCACCGCCCAGGCCCCGGCCCAGCCGGCCCAGCCCCAGAACCTCGACGCCGTGCGCGTCGCCGGCCTGGCCATGGACCCCGAGCGCGGCCGCTACCTGCTGGCCGCCTTTGACCGGCCCGTGGCCGGAGCCCGCGAAGGGGCCTCCCCGGCCGCCGATCCAGCCGCCATCGAACCGGCCATCCCCGGCCGCTGGACCTGGGTTTCGCCCTACATGCTGCGTTTCGAACCCAAGGACGGCTTTGCCCAGGCCACGGTCTACACCGTCGCCTTCAAGGGCCAGGACTTCCTTTCCCCGCCCCAGACCCTGGCCGGCAAGGATTCCTGGCAGGCCAGCTACGGCAGCTTCGAGGTGTCCCGCCTGACCGCCCATCTCGAACCCGCCCCGGAAGGCGGGGCCATGGTCGTGGTTCGCGGCGAGGCGGCCTTCAACCGCTCCGTCGACCCCAAAACCCTGGTCAACCACATCCAGCTTGTCGACCCCCGCGCCCCGGACAAACCCGTGTCCGTGGCGCTCACCACCACCTACGCCGCCAAGAAAATCGAATTCGTCTCCGATCCCATCGAAAAGACCCCGCAGCAGCGCGACGTGAAAATCGTCATCACCCCGGGATTGCGCCCGGAAAAGGGCAGCATCGGCCTTAGCCGCGAAGCCGTGGCCGTCATCCCCGTGGCCCTTGACCCCAATTTGCGCCTGCGCGAGGCCAAGGCCGTGTCCGAGGAAGGCATGGCCGCCGTGCGCTTGCTCATGTCCACGCCCGTGGAAGCGGGCGAGGCGACGGCCGGCCACATCCGCGTCGAACCGGATCTGGCCACGGAGCTGTCCGCCGACGGCGCGGAACTCATTTTGAGCGGCGAATTCGAACCCGGCCGGGAATACGCCATCACCCTGGAAAAGGGGCTGACGGCCGGCGACGGCGCGATCCTGGGCGAAAACGCGGTAAGGACCGTGCGCATCCCGGATCTGGCCCCGTCCGTCGATTTCCGGGACCAGGGCGTGTTTTTGTCGCGAAACGGCTACAAGAACCTGGCCGTCAAGGGTGTGAACGCCACCGCCGCCGAGGTGTCCATCGACCGGGTCTATTTCAACAACATGTTTCCGCTTTTTACCATGGACTACTCCGCCTTCGACGACGACTACGGCGGCGGCGGTGTCAATTCCAACCTTGGCGACCGCATCTTCAACGGCCGGGTGCCCCTGCGCCACAAGAGCAATGCCGCCGAGATCACCCCGGTCAATCTGGAGAAATACATCCACGGCCATGAACCCGGACTGTACCGCATCGCGCTGACCGTCCCGGGCAAGTTCGAGGGCTACCAGCGGTTCGTGTGCCTCACCGACATCGGCATCGTGGCCAAGTCCGGCGCCGGCGACCTGCTGGTCTGGACCGCCTCCACCACCACCCTGGCCCCCCTGGCCGGGGCCACGGTCAAGGTCTTCTCCCACCAGAACCAAGAGATCGCCGCCGGAACAACCGACGCCCAGGGACTTTTCCGGGCTAAGATCAGTCCCAAGGCCAACTACGAAAAACGCCCCTATCTCGTCGTGGCCCAGAAGGGCTCGGACGTGAGCTTCCTGCTGTACGACCGCTTCCGGGCCGACGACGCCGGCCTCGATGTCGGCGGCGCGGTCATGCCGGCCGCCGGCTACACCGCCTTCGTCTACGGCGAACGCGACATCTACCGCCCGGGCGAGACCCTGGAAGGACTGGCCGTGGTGCGCGACGTGCGCCTGGGCGTGCCGCCCTCCATGCCGGTGCTCATCCGCCTGTCCGACCCCCAAGGCCGCAAGATCGGCGAGCAGGCCGCCGTCACCGGGGCCGAGGGCGCGGTCAGCCTCAAGCAGGCCCTGCCCAGCCAGTCCCTGACCGGGGCCTACAGCCTGGAAATCGTCACCGGCGAGACGGTCATCGGCCAGTACCGCTTCCAGGTCGAGGAGTTCGTGCCCGACCGCATCAGCGTGTCGCTTGCCGCCGAAACGGCCAAGGCCGAGCCCGGCCAGCCCGTGGCCTTTGGCGTGACCGGCCGCTACCTCTTTGGCGCGCCCGGGGCCGATCTGCCGGTGGAAGCCCGGGGCCGCCTCGTCAAGGCCGCTTTCGCTCCCAAGGGCTTTGAGCAATACGTGTTCGGCGACCCGGAGCGCAGTTTCGAGGACAGCGAATTCTTCCAGGAATCGGCCACCCTGGACGCCGAGGGCAAGGCCTCGTTCACGGCCGAACTGCCCGGCGACCTGTCGCCGCCGGCGGCCCTGGAAGCCATCTTCACGGCCCGGGTGCGCGAAGGCGGCGGCCGGGGCGTGGCCGGGCTTGTGCGGATGCCGGTCCATGTCTACGCCGCCTATCCGGGGCTCAAGCGCCTGGCCAGCGACGCCCTGCCCCCGGGCAAGCCGGCCGTTTTCGAATGCGTGTCCGTGGCCAGCGACGGCAAGCTGGCCGCCACCAAGACCCTGACGGCCACGCTTTTCCGCGACCAGTGGCAGACCGTGCTGCGAAAGGACGGCGGCACGCTCAAATACGAATCCGTGCGCGACCCCAAGCTCCTGGAATCCAAGGACGTGACCCTGGCCGCCGGCAAGGGCAAGGTGAGCTTCACCCCGCCATCGTTTGGCAGCTACCGCGTGGTGCTCGAAGATCCCGAATCCGGCGCGGCCTCCCAGCTCGAATTCTACGCCGGGGGTTTTGGCTACTCGCCCTGGGCCATGGAGAATCCGGCCCGCATCGAACTGAAGACCGACAAGGCCGACTACGCCTCGGGCGAGACGGCCAAGGTGCAGGTGCGCGCGCCCTTTGGCGGCAAGCTCCTGGTGGCCGTGGAAGGCACGGCCATCCACGACGTCCAGATCGTGGACCTGCCCGGCAACACCGGCGAGGTCCTCGTGCCCATAAAGCCCGAGTATCTGCCCGGGGTCTACATCACGGCCACGCTCGTCAAAAAGACGGCCAACGTCGTGCCCGGCGCGCCGTCCCGGGCCTACGGCGCGACGCCCATCGGCGTGGACAAGGCTTCGGGCAAGCTGCCCATGGACATTGCCGCGCCGACCGAGATCCGGCCCGGCACGACCCTGGCCGCCGAGGTCTCGGCCCCTCCCGGCAGCCTCATTACCGTGGCCGCCGTGGACGAAGGCATCCTGCAGCTCATCGCCCAAAAGACCGCCAATCCCTTTGCCGCCTTCTACGCCAAGCGCCAGTTGCAGGTGGAGACCAGCGACACCTTCGCCCTGCTCCTGCCCGAGGTCGCGCCCCTGGCCGGCAAGGCCCTGGCCGGCGGCGGAGACGGTCTGGAAGACCTGTCCGGATTCGTGCGCTCCCAGAGTCCGGCGGCCCGGACCGTGGCCTTCTGGTCCGGCCCGGTGCTGGTCGGCCCAACCGGCAAGGCCGAGGTACGCTTCGATATCCCCGAGTTCCAGGGTCAGGTGCGGCTCATGGCCGTGGGTCTGTCGGGCCGGCGCTTTGCCGGAACCGAAGCCAAAACCATCGTCAAGAGCCCGGTGGTCGTGTTGCCGAGCTTCCCGCGCTTCCTGGGCTTTGGCGACAAGGCCCAAGCCACGCTCACCGTGCGCAACGACACCGGCAAGGACGGCTCGTTTACCGTGGCCCTGTCCGCCACCGGCCCGGTCTCGGTGGTCGGCTCGCCGCGCATCGTGTCCATCCCCAAGGGGAGCACGGCCAATGTGCCTTTCGATCTGAACGCCGCCCAGGCCGAGGGTCTGGCCAACCTGTCCCTGGCCGTTACCGGCAACGGCGAGACCACGGCCGACACCGTGTCCCTGCCGGTGCGCTCGCCCCTGCCGCCGCGCACCTCGGTGCGTTCGGGAGCGCTGGAGACGGCCAGCCTCACCATCCCGGAACTGGCCTCGGGCGAGTTCCTGCCCGGCTCGACCAAACGCGATGTGGCCGTGGGGCCGTATCCGCTCATCCGCTTCACCGGCAATTTGAAGTCGCTTCTGGGCTACCCCTACGGCTGCCTGGAGCAGACCACCTCCAAGGCCTTCCCGCTGCTCTACTTCGCCGATCTGGCCCGGGCCATGGACCCGGGCAGCTTTGAAAGGGACAATCCGGCCAGCATGGTGCTGGCCGCCATCCGGCGCATCACCGGGATGCAGCTCTATAACGGCGGCTTTTCCATGTGGCCCGGCGGCGACGAGCCGCAGGCCTGGATGAGCCTGTACGCCGCCCACTTCCTGGTGGAGGCGACGGCGGCCGGCTATCCGGTGGACAAGGAAGCCCTGTCCCAGGCCCTGCGCTTTGCCGCCGAGACCGGCCGCGAGGCCAAGCTCGACGTGCCCGACGGCCCCAAGCTGGCCGCCTACGCCCTCTACGTTCAGGCGAAGGCCGGCCGGGCCGACATCGGGGCCATGGACAACCTGCGCGACGCCTCGGGCAAGCCTCTGCCCGCCGAGGCGCGCGGGCTTCTTGGCGCGGCCTACGCCGCCGTGGGCAACGCCCGGGCCGCCGACAGGCTCTTTGCCGGGCCGCCGCCCACGGGCGAGGCGCGCAAGGAGACCGGCGGGACGCTGGATTCCACCCTGCGCGACAAGGCGCTCTACCTCTCGGCCCTGCTCGACGCCGTTCCGGCCGATCCGCGCCTGGGCAGTCTGGCCGTGGACGTGGGCCGGCTCCTGGAGGGCGAGGCCTACCCCTCCACCCAGGAAAACGCCTTCGCGCTCATGGCCCTGGGCAAGTTCTACGCCCGCCAGCAGGCCAAGAAGCCCTTTGCCGGCAAGCTCTACGCCGGTTCCGGGCTCCTTTCGGACATCACCAGCGCCAAGGTCCTGAGCCTTCGGGGCCTGGGCCAACCCGGGGACCTGCGTCTGGACCTCGACCCGGGCTACCAGCCCGGCAGCTGCTACTATTCCGTGCGCACCCGGGGCATCCCCTCGGCCGCCGCCTACAGCCCCCAGTCGGCCGGCCTGGAGATCGCCCGAACCTACCTGACTCGCGACGGCAAGCCCATCGAGGGCAACACCGTGCCTCAAGGGGCGCTGGTGGTGGTCAAGTTCGCGGCCCGGGCCACCACCGGCCCTGTGGCCAACGTGGTGCTCGAAAACCTGCTCCCGGCCGGTCTGGAAGTGGAAAACCCGCGCCTGGCCACCACCGAACGCCTGCCCTGGATGGAAGCCCCGGCCGAGGGCGGCTCCACCCACCTCGACCTGCGCGACGACCGCATCCTGCTCTTTGCCGATCTGCAAAAAGACAAGTGGCAAACGCACTACGCCCTGCTGCGGGCCGTGACCCCGGGCGTTTTCAGCCTGCCGCCGGCCCAGGCCGAGGCCATGTACGCCCCGGACCTGCGGGCCAGCGGCGAGGCATCAACCTTTACCGTTTCACCGGCCGGGAGATAGCGTCGGCCACCTATGGAAAAATTCAAACGACTGGTTGCTTCGTGCGTGCGCAGCAACGTTTCCGATTTGCACCTGCGGGCGGACAAGCCGGCGGCCGCCCGCAAAAACGGCCAACTGCACTTCCAGCGCGACATCGTCTTTAGCGCCGCGGAACTGGACGAGCTGCTGACCAGCCTGACCACCGACCGCCAGCGCCGTATGCTGGCCGAGCGCTGGTCCGTGGACTTCTCGGCCCGGCTGACCGAGTCGCAGATGCGCTTAAACGCCTTCCACACCGCCGACGGTCTGGGGCTGGCCGTGCGGTTTCTGCCGGCATCGGCCCCGAGCTTCGAGGACTTGAACCTCCATCCCACGTTGCGCGCCCTGTGCGCCCGACCCTTTGGCCTCATCCTCATCTGCGGCCCCACGGGCAACGGCAAGTCCACCACCATCGCGGCCATGCTGCGCGAGATCAACGAGACCCGCACGGCCCATGTGGTGACCCTGGAGGACCCCATCGAATACCGCTTCGCCTCGGAGCGCTCGCTCATCGACCAGCGCGAGCTCGGGGCGCACTTCCACAGCTTCGAGCAAGGGCTTCTGGACGTGTTACGCGAAGACGCCGACGTCATCATGGTCGGCGAGCTGCGCGAGCCGGAGACCATGCGCCTGACCATCAACGCCGCCGAATCCGGCCATCTCGTCATCGCCACCCTCCACGCCGCCACGGCCGAGGAAGCGCTCTTGCGCCTGTGCAACGCCTTTGCCCCGGACGCCCAGGACTTCGTGCGCTCCCAGCTGGCCTCCTGCCTGTGCGCGGTGGTGGTGCAGCATCTGGAATTCCTGCCCCAGGCCGGCTTTCGCGCCCCGGTACTGTCCATGGCCGTCAGCGCCCCGGCCCTGCGCAACATCATCCGGGAAAACCGCTTCAACCAGATCGAGAACCTCCAGCAGGCCGGCAAGGCCGACGGCATGTTCACCTTCGAGCGCTACCGCCAGGAGTTTCTGGAGGCCAAGGCCAAGCTGACCCCGCCGGCCCTGGCCTTCCGGGCCTCGGGCCAGGCCGCGCCGCCCATCCTTCCGGCTCCGGAGCAGCCCGGCCTGAACCTGGCCCAGCCGCCCCTGGCCGTCCCCTGCGAACCCGCAGCGCGCCCGTCGCCCCAGGCCATCCGCGACCTCGGCGGCGAGGCCCCCGAACCCTACCGCATCGACGACGCCGTCTCCCTGGAAGAGCTGGTGGCCCAGATGCACGCCAAGACGCCCTGAGGCCGGCACCGACCCGCAAAGCTACGCCGTCCGGCCCGCTGAGGGCCAAGACCATTGTCCGGGTGTTGCGGCGTTTGTGCCGCGTCCCGTACGCAATACAATTGTATCGCGTACGGGACGCGGCACGACAAGCGGGCCGTGGCGACAACAAGGCCGCCATGGGCGCGAGCCGGGGAGCGTTGCCCGGCAACGACGCCGCCGGGGGGCGGTTTGCGGAGAAAAGAGGCGCGACCCAGGCTTCAGGACTGGCCGCAGCCGACGCTGGCCGCCATGAGGGCCACGGCCCGGGACACGGTCGGGCCGGCGTAGAGCATGGCCACGTGGGAGACCGGCTCGGTCAGCTCCAGCTCCCAGCCCGGCCGGCCGGGGACCAGTCCGCTGTCGGGCACGACCAGATTGTCCACGGGCGAGGCCAAGGCGATCAGCCGCGCTCCGGGGGGATCAGGCAAGGCGTGTAATCGGCCAAACAGTCCGCTGTCCGGGACCAGCGACCGGCCAAGCCGGCCCACGGCCAGCCGGGCCAGGGCGCTTCCTTGGTGCGGCGTGCCGAGCGTGACGATGCAACGGGTGCGGCCGTAAAAATCAGGCTCGGCGGCCAGACGCCGGGCCATGAGCCCGCCCAGGCTGTGGCCGAGGAAACAGACCGGAGCGCGGGGCGGCACGAGCTGCCGCAGACGCGCGGCCAGCCGGGCCGCCTCGGCCTCGAAATCGTCCCGAAAGCTCGGATACCCCAGAATCAGGACGCGGTTGATCCCGGCCCGGCCCAGGGCCCACCGGATGCGCCAGAAGGCCGAGGGGTTGTGGTAGAGGCCGTGCAGGCACACGACCACCGGGGCCGTGTCGTTGTCCTGGCTGCCCAAGCGGCCGGGTTTGCGACGGGCCTGGAAAAGCGGCCCCAAGGGGTAGGCGACGACCATGATCGTCTGGGCGGCCAGGGCCGAGGCCAGCCCCCGCAGCAAGCAGGCGGCCAGCCGGCCCGGGCAGACCCGGGACAGCAGGATGGCCCGGCCACGCAGGGCAAACCAGCCGAAAGCGCCGTAGCTCACCCCGACCACCACCGCGCCCACGGCCAAGGGAAAAGCGATCAACCAGCCAAGGATGGTCATGGGGCGTGGCCTCCCTGGCAAGCCGCCTTTTGGGGGACTGTCATTTCCTTGAAATATAAAATGAAAATCAAAACGTCAAACGCCGGGCAAAAAACCTGTTGACGGCCAGGGCGGAGATGCGTAGATACCGTTTCTCGCCGGGCGGGCGGGTAGCTCAGATGGGAGAGCATCGGCCTTACAAGCCGAGGGTCACAGGTTCGAGCCCTGTTCCGCCTACCACGAGTTTGTCAATGATCTGGGGCTGTAGTTAAGTTGGTTATAACGCCGGCCTGTCACGTCGGAGGGCGCGGGTTCAAGTCCCGTCGGCCCCGCCAGATCGCACCAGACGCCACGCGTCTGTCGGGACCTCAAAGCGCAGTCCCTTTGAGGTTTCTTTTTTGAGGCTCCATTGCCTCGCGGACTGCACCCCCTGATCTGGGGCCGTAGTTAAGCTGGTTATAACGCCGGCCTGTCACGTCGGAGGGCGCGGGTTCGAGTCCCGTCGGCCCCGCCAGATCACAAAGGCGCTTGCGCCTGACAAGGCCCTGAAGGCGACACCTTCGGGGCCTTTTGTTTTGCTCGACCTCGGTCCGGGGCAAACGGCCGCTGGCCCCGTGTCGCGTCCCTGAAAAAAGACGACCTTGGTTCCCGGAACATTCCTGGTGTTCCTCCGCTTCCGGCAACATGGCGGATGCGCTGACCAAGGCCCTGACGCATCCCGCCCGCCCGGGTCCTGCCCAAGGAGACCGCCATGCCGCCCAAACGCCCTGCCGATTCCGTGCCTGTCTACTCCACCGACGCCGGCCGCCTGTGCCCGGGCTGCGGCCGCGCGCCGACGGCATGTTCCTGCGCCGCCGCCAAGGCCCCGGCCGGGGACGGCGTGGTGCGCATCAGCCGCCAGACCAAGGGCCGCAAGGGCAAGGGCGTGTGCCTCGTCACCGGCGTGCCCCTGGCCGGCAAGGAGCTCGAGGCCCTGGCCCGGGAACTCAAGCAGCGCCTGGGCTGCGGCGGCGCGGTCAAGGATGGCGTCATCGAGATCCAGGGCGACAACCGCGACCTGCTGGCCGCCGAACTCAAAAAGCGCGGCTACGTCGTCAAGCTGGCCGGCGGCTGATTTTCTCGCCTCAAGACGCCCGCCGTTGCCTTTCGCGTCGCCGTCCATCCCCTGGCCGGCGCGTCATCAACGGCGCAAGCCCTTGTTCGCCCGCCCGCGCCTGGACAAGGCCCTCGGCCTGGCGAGGTTCGAGCATGGACAGATGCTCACCCGCCCTTGCCGTCCTTCGCCGGGCCTGCGCAAAGCCTTTGCCCCCCGCCGCCGCCACGCAGCCTCCGGCCAACTCCCCAGCCGATCCGACGCCCTTGACCGTCCAGATGAGCCATGCCACAACCCCGCTGCGACAATGGCCATGCCGACGCGAGTTCGCCGCAACACGCCATTGTCGGCGTTATTTCATGGAACAATCGTAGGAAATATTCTGCAACATTCAGCCAGGAGACCCGCATGTTCCGCCTTCGTTCCATCGTCATTGTCGCCGCTCTTGCCTGCCTGCTGTGTTCCAGCCTCGCCCTGGCCGCCGACAAACCGGCTGACGAAAAGAAACAGACCAAGGCCGGCCTCTATGTCACGGCCAAGGAAGCCTTCGAGCAGTGGAACGCCGACAAGGACGGCGTGAAAATCCTCGATTGCCGCACCCCGGAAGAATACGTCTTCATCGGCCACGCGCCCATGGCCCACAACATCCCGGGCCGTTTTCTGAGCTACGACTTCAACGCCGAGAAAAAGGCCTACGACATGAAGCCCAACGACGGCTTCGTGGCCGCTGCCCAGGCCAGATTCAAGCCCGCCGACGTCATCATGATCATGTGCCGCTCGGGCCAGCGCAGCGCCGAATGCGTCAATCGGCTGACCGACGCCGGCTTCACCAAGGTCTACACCATCGTCGACGGTTTCGAAGGTGATCCGGACAAGGACCAGCAAAGCCCGAACTTCGGCAAGAGGACCGTCAACGGCTGGCAAAACGCCAAGCTGCCCGTGACCTTCGCCCTGGACCCGGCCCTGGTCTATCTGCCCAAGCCCTAGCCCGGCGGCCCCGGCGACGACTGGCCCGAGGCTGTGCGCCTCCTGCAAGCGCCATCAGCCAAGCCGCAACTCGCCGGCCCCAGCGGCCGCCCTCCCGGCCTGCCGCGATCCCCTTCACGCGGCGCGCCGTCGGCGGTCCAACCGTTCCCCGCAAAAGGCAACGCGCCCGGACTTGCAAGGTCCGGGCGCGTTGCGTTTGGTCGAGTGTCTGACGCCGGCCGGTCTTTTGGCCGGAAGTCCGCGTTGCCTGCGCCGCGTTTGGCCGCCCAGGGGTTGCTCCCCGGGGATGGCCGTCGGCGGGCTCGTGTCGCGTCCCTTAGACTGATGGTTTCAGGCGATGACGGCCGAACCCCATACCGGTCTTCGTGGACGCCACGCTCGTGGACGCCGCGCTAGAACTTGATGGCAAACGAAGCGTACACCGTGTCGCCGATGGGACTGTTGGACGCGCCCAGGCCGTGCAGCCACTTGGTGACAAGCATCAGCTCCTTGCCGCCCACGGGCACGGTGTAGGTAATCGCCGGGCCGATGCCCGTGCCCGAGGAGAGAAAGGAGCCCATCTTGGCCCCGGAGCCGGAATCCGGCGTGGTCTGGGCAAAGAGGTAGCCCACCGCGCCCAGGGCCAGGCGTTCGTTGAAATGGTAGGCCAGGGTCCAGTCGGCGTGGATCTGGTTGCCGGTCAGATAGCTGGTGGTCTGGTTCTCGGTGTTGATCATGTAGCCGGCGTTGACCGAGAATTCGACCTTGCTCTTGGACAGCCAGGTGAAGGCCACGTTGCCGTCGAAGCTGGCGTAGTTCATGCCGAGGTTGGTGAGTTTCTTGGGATTGTAATAGCCAGTCGGCAAAAAGATGATGGGCGACACGACTACATGACATTCGCCGAAGTTCCAGCCGGCGATGACCGGCATGAGGAAGATGTCGGACAGCCCGCCCCGGTCGCCGCCGCCGCCGTAGGCCAGGTGATGGGGCGTTTCCAGGCCCGTCGTGCGCGACTTGTGGTCCCAGTCGGCGGCCAGGTCGCCGGTGATGTGCTCGTTGATGATAAACGGCACGCCGACGCCCACGCCGAGAAAACCGCCCATGGCCGGCACGTCGAAGAGGTAGGAGAGCTTGGTGAGGTTCATCACCATGGTGGAATCGACGCCGGCAAAGGCCCGGCCGCCTTTAAGGGACTGGTCCATGTGGGCCGACTGGTAGAAGGTGTCGTTTCGCACGTAGAACCCGTCGGCCGGGATGTAGCCCATGAGGAAATCGCCATACGCGCCGAGAATATAGTGGCTCACGCCGCCTTCGGCGGCCCGGGCCGGAGCCGGCGCGGCGGCGCAAACGGCCCAGACGGCCAGAGCGAAAAGGATCGTTGCGACGTGAAGACGTCCGGCGGCGTTTCGAAAAGTCGGCATGGCGGCATCCTTTGGTGTGGCGTTGCAGGTTTCGCCGGGTGCGTCCCGGGGGTTGGGTGCATTTTACGAAGTGAAGCGTTCTTGCCGTCAGATACCTGCCGCGACAGGACGTGGACCACGCTGTCCCGCTGCCGGCGAGAGGGAGCACGCGACGTCAGCCCGGCGCGCAATGATTCTCGTAGCGCTACAGGACCGTCAGGCGATTGCGGCCGTCGCGTTTGCTTTGATACAGGGCAACGTCCGCCCTGGCCACGAGCTGTTCCGGCGAATCCGAAACAAAATCAACCACCGAGGTGCAACCCAGGCTGATGGTGACAACGGGAGAGGCTCCATGGGCGTGGGGCATCCGTTCGTTTTCCACCGCCTGTCGGATGTTTTCACCAAGCCGCACTGCCGCCTCCCTGTCCCCCAGGAGCAGCACCGCGAATTCCTCGCCGCCGTAGCGGCAGACCTGATCCACGCTGCGGCGGGCGCAGCGGCGCACAGCGTCGGCGATGCGCTTGAGGCAGTGGTCGCCGTGTTGATGCCCGTAGTGATCGTTATAATTCTTGAAGTTGTCCACATCAAACAGCAGCAGCGACAATCTCTGGCCCTCCCGCTGGGCAACGTTCCACAGCAGTACCAAGGACTCGTCAAAATGCCTCCGATTGCGCAGCCCGGTCAGACTGTCCGTCAAGGACAAATCCTCAAGGAGCTTATTGGCTTTTTCCAGTTCCCTGGTGCGTTGTTCGACAAGGCGCTCCAAATTCTCGGTGTGTTCCTGGATCTGACGGCGCGAATCCGACAGATCGACGGCCATGGCGTTGAACACTTGGGCCAATTGCCCCAATTCGTCGCGGGATATGACCTGAACTCGGGATTGGAAGTCGCCCTGGGCCAGGGACTTGGCCCTTTCCATGAGGATGCGGATCTGTCTGGTGCCGTAGGAGGCCACCAGCACGGAAAGCGTTATCCCCGCCGCGCTGATGACGACGGCGGCCAATATGGAAAACGCGATCGACGTCCAGGACGCCGAGGCGATCTCCTTTTGGATTGCGTTCTGGATGAAGCTCACCTCGGACTTGGGCACGATGACGCCGACAAAAAACCGGACAGGGGCGATGGTTTCGCCGTTCCATCGGAAGACCTTGGCATAGGCCCGCAAAGCCAAGTAGAAGCCGGCGTCATTGTCCGAAAGATCGTAGAACTTGAAATCCTCATGCTCCCCGGGGAGCTTCAGGTTGGCAAGGCTGGGGATGTCGCTGGAGAAGATGTTGATGGTCCAGGTGTTCACGCCCACGGCCGAGCCTTCCTTGGGGCGCACGCCGAGTTCCTGGCCGTGCTTGTCGCTTAAGCCCAGGATATCGCCGTCGCTGGTCAGGACAAACGAGAAGCCTTCATTGCCCAACTTGGCGTTCTGGACGATGCCGGCGAGGTTGGCCACGTTGACGTCAATGGCCACGGCGCCGACATTGGCGTCCCGTCGGGCGTTCCAGAGCGGGTAGAAAAAGGTGAACATGACGCCCGTGCCGCCGGCGTCTTCGTAAAACGGGGTGATCGTGGTCAGGCTGGAGCCGTCGGTCAGGAGTCCGGGATTGTGCGTTAGCCATTTTTCCCAGCCTTCCACCATGTTGGGGAAAAAAAAGTCCCACCAATTGCTCGTATTGTGGCCGGGATACTTCTCATCGAAAATGGCCGGCATCTGGGCCCAGGGGTACATCATCATCAACGGGGCGCTTTTGGGGCCGACCACATACAGCCACCCTTTTTTCACGCCATGCTCGCCCATGGAGCGCATCAACGGCTTGAGCGAAACCAGTCTATCCGCATAGGCGCGGGTCGCCGCGTCAATCTGGCCCGACGCGTCATGTTGATAGCCCCAGACGCTGATGCTGATGTCAGCATCACCTTTCTCGATATTGGACCAATTCTGCTGGCTATTATAAACGAAGTTGTTTTTATAGAAGCTATGGCGCTGCAACTCGCGGCCGATCGATTCCGCTTCCTGCCCCATGTCGATCAGCGACTGGGCCGCCCCTGCAAAGATCTTGAGTTCGTGCGTTATCTGCTCGACCTGCAGACGAACGTTGACGGCGATCTCCTTGCTGCTTTCGGCGACAAAATCACTGTACAGGCTCCGCATGTGCTGACTGATAATGCGCGCGCTGTCATCGGAAAGACGCGAGTACATCAACAGCACGATAAACATGACAAGAACAACCGTCATGGCTATGGAAACTATTACAAGAGCCATGATTTTCGAGCGAAAGCTTCTATCGGAAATAAAATGCATCAACGTTGTTCTCCGAGGGACCTCTACCATCACAGGCCGTTCATGCCGCGTCCTGAACAACATAGAGGATTTCCACGGCCGTACGCAACCCCTCGGGTTTTCTTGTAAATAGCGAGCGTCTTACGCTATGAGCGGGCAACCAGGGCCGCCAGCGGCGTTCTTTTCCGCGCGGAGACGGTCCTGATCGCGCCAAGACGCCGCGCCCGACGAGCCTCCCGTTTCCACGGAAAGGCAGAAATCCATGGCCCCGCCCGCTGTGCAAGCCGGGAACCGGAACCAGGCTCAGAAAAGCTTGGGCAAAATCGGCGTCAGCGTGAACTTGAACGTCCACTCCGTGCCCTCGTGACGGGGCCGGACAACCGAATAATCCGCCTCGGCCGAAAGCTTGACCGGCAGCTTGCCCAGAGTGACGAGCTTGGCCACGCCCAGGCCCACGGGCAGGGTCAGGGCGTTTTCCGCCTTCTTCTGGGTCCAATCGATGAGGATATTGGGCGACATCCCCACCTGCCAGGTCTTGGCCGGGGAGTACCACAGGAAATACTGCGCCTTGGTCAGGCTCACTTCCTTGCGGTCGGGATCGCCGCCCACAGACCACCACTGTTGCGGGAAAATGCCCGCCACCCAGGTCGCATCCATATAGACGAGGGCCGCCGCGCCGCCAAGCTGCCATTTGCCGTTGCCCAGATGCTTGTCCGTGGCCGTGGGGAAAACCGCCGTGGGTCCAAGGCCGAAGAGAAAGCCCGAGCTGGACGAAGCCGGGGCGACCATGGCCATGAACTCGGCGTCGCCCAGGCCGAAACGCTCGTCGGTCTTGTGCAGGCCGGCGGCGTAGGGCGTGTTGTAGACCGGGATCAGGGGCCGGGTGATAAGGCGCAGGTCGGCCGGCAGGTCGAAGGTCAGGACAGGCTGGAAATTGTAGTTGAACTGGGTCTTTTCGTATTTGAAGGGACCGCCCTTGGGCGACTGGAGCAGATTGAGGTTGAACTGGTTGGTGATCATCCACAGGCTGCCCACGGGGTTGCTCGATTCCTGGGTGAGCTTTTGCAGTTCGTCGTCGCTTTTCTCCGGCGACGCCGACTGGGCCGAAACCGTGCCGGCGACGGCCAGGGCAAGAAACAGGGCCAGGGCCAAACGGGAAAACAGGCGGCGGGGCATGGGGAACGTCCTTTATGCTGCGGCGCGCGGCCGGCGCGGGTTTGGGCGACAACAAACAGAAACGCCGCCGGCGTGGCCTCGCCCGAAGGCTGGGCCACGCCGGCCGAGCGGGTGGCCTGAGCCTATTTGAGCGGTGCGGCCTGGCCCGTCGTGTCCGGGTAATCCACCGGAATGAAGACCGGGATGGCGCTTATGCCCTTGGCCCCGGCCAGGGCCTTGGCCACGTCCACGTAGCGCCAGTTCTTGTTGTCCATGCTGCGGTAGTAGTAGCGCAGCCGGGCCGTGTCGGCGACGACCGACCAGATGGTCTTGTCGAAGCGTTCCTCCTTGCCCTCGAAGCCGCGCACCGCGCCGATGGGGATGTCCACGTTGTCGAGGATGGTGATGGCCTGGTTGAGGCCGGCGTCCGCGCCCTTGGCCGGCAGAGCCGCCTGGGACAGGGCCACCATGCGCACGAAGCGGCTGGGCGGGCTGTAGTCCCCGGGCAGGCCGTAGAGGCCCGATCCCTGGCCGAAGGTCTTGAGCGTCAGGCCCTTGAGCTTGAGCTCGGGCGTGTTGAAGGTCGAAAGGTTGATGTAGTTGTCGAGGTTGGTGAGCATCCAGTCGAAGGTCGGGGAGTTGGTCATGACGCCGAGCGGATTGTCGTAGAGGGTGACGGTTCCCTTGGCGTATTCGATGACCACGCAGTCGCCCGAGGGGTCGTGGACGACGTAGTGCAGGGGCAACGGTCCGGCGTCGCCGACCGGCCCCTGGCAGACCCGGGCCTCCCGGTAGCCCTTGCGGA
Organism: Pseudomonadota bacterium; assembly: GCA_023435825.1. Classification (GTDB taxonomy): domain Bacteria; phylum Desulfobacterota; class Desulfovibrionia; order Desulfovibrionales; family Desulfovibrionaceae; genus Solidesulfovibrio. The sequence continues at coordinate 24,576 of JAEZMB010000282.1, forward strand.
CCTCGGCCACGCTGCCGAAGGTGGACAACAGCCAAGTGCCGAATTCGTACTGGGCCAGGGTCTTGCCGGCCTTGGCCCGGTCGAAGGGTTCATAGGTGGCGTAGCCGGGCAGAAAGAGCTGGCCGACCACCAGACCCTTCTCGTTCATGCCGTCGGAAGCCAGGGGCATCCCGAAATCAAACATGCCGACAAAGGCGTGCTTGACCTTCCAGGCAAGACCCTTGGAAGACCCGTCGGGCAGGGTACCCTTGTAGGCCGTTCCCCGGGGCACGATGCCGAGCACGGTCTGGAGCGTCCACTCCCCTTCCATGGTGCGGGCGTAAAAGACCAGTCCATCACTGGTCTTGGTGCGCACGCTGGTGCAGGACTGACCCGGCGCGGCGGTCAGGATGGTCAGGAACAACACAATGAGCAGCGCCGTCATACGTCGCGGCATGGGCATCCTCCCCGGAAACAGGTTACGCGAAAGCCGTGTCGACAAGGCGCGGCAAGGCGCGGTCGCGCCATGCGCAGTGCCGGGCAGCGGTTTTCGCACGGACGAAAAGAGAAAAATCAATGATTTTCAATGCGCCAGGATCGGACGAACACGCTGCCAAGAACGATTCATGAAACGCGTCCTGCCACGAAAGCATTGCCGCGAAAACGTGACTGCACCGAACCGGCGCCTTTTCACTTCCTGGCCTCCAACATAAAAGCCAGGACAACTATTCCGATTTCAGGAATCAAGGCAAGACAAATTCCCAACCCCGGCCATGCAGCATGGCAACCCCTGCAATGGACAGTTTGAGGGCGTTTGTGCAGACGGGCCGCTGCCTGCGTCAGTCAGCCAGGGGTCGAGCACCCAGTCGCCCGAGGGGCCGGCGTAGAACGGCCAGGCAATGGATGGCCAGATTTGGGACGTGCAACCATAGGACGCCAAGGCGTCGAACCTCCAAGGTTTGGACGCGCAGGCGTGAAGGCCGGATTTCGAGTGCACGGGTGGAGAAACACCGCGACGTCGGCGGCCAAGCGCTGACGGCCAGGCCTTGGCTGGTCAGCCCTCTGATGGCGACCTCGCCTTCCCCCGTCGCCTGCCCCGGCCGGCGGCCAGGGGCCGGCCGACGCCGATCTCCAGAAGATCCTCGCCAACGACGAGCCGGCCCGGGAAGTCGCGCTTGATGGCCTGGAAACGCCAGGGCGGCGTGTTGCCCGGGGCGATGTGGCTGAGAACCAAGGTCTTGACCTCGCAGGAGGCGGCCACCCGGCCCAGATCGGCCGAACTGGTATGGGCGGTCATGACATGGTCATACAGCGGCCAGGCCGGATGGTTCCGGTCCACGCCGGCAAAGGCGGACTCGATCCAGGCCTGGTCGATGACCTCGTGGACCAGCACGTCGGCCCCCCAGGCCAGGCGCTGGAGGTTGCCCCGCGTGTCCGGCCCGGTGTCGCCGGAGATGACCACGCCGCCGTCGTCGGTGTCGAAGCGATAGGCGAAGCTCGGGTAGACCTGAAAATGGTCGACCAGCACGGCCGAGACCCGCAACCGGTCGTCCTCGTAGACGGTAAACGGCTCCATGGCCGGGCAGGTGTCGGCGGATGTCCAGGGCCGGCCGGGATCGGGCGGGAGAAAGCCGGCCGGCCAGGGTATGGCCGCCGGGTCGCCGATCTCCCGGACATCGAGAATCCGGGTGAGGTCGGGGTAGCCTTCGTCACGGGCGCAGTCGTTGAAATTCTGGGCAAAGGCCTGCAGCAAAAGCTCGGTCATGCGTTTCGTGCCGGGCGTGGGCGTGGCCGGGCAGCCGCCCCCGGCTTCGGCCGTCATGATGCCGCCGGCATAGCCGGAATGGTTCTCCTCCAGCCGCCCCCGGCTGCCCGGGCCGATGACTATGAGACTTTTTCCGCCGCCATAGCCCGAACGCGCCCCGACTTCGAGAAACGTCGCGTAGTCGCCCAGGTGGTCCATGTGCAGATGGGTCAGGAACACGGCCCGCACATTGTCCATGAAGGTGGTCAGATCGCCCTGGATGCGCTCCCGGCCGCGCCGGACGTATTGGCCCCGGTTGAAGGCCTGGGCCAAGCGGCGGGTCGCGCCGAAGCCGAGGTCGATGACGTAGAGCGCGTCGCCCACGGCCAAGGCCTGGGAGGCGCTGGCCCGGTCGCAGTCCGGCCACCAGGTCATGCCGCCGGTGGTGCCAAGCAGCGTCAGCACGGTGTTGTGGTTGGCCGCCCGGGGCAAATGGCCGCCCGGACGATTGGCGGACGCCCGTGCCTGCCTGGGGCGGCGCGGCAAGCCGGAATCGGCGTTGCGAATCGGACCCATACCCCCTCCTTGCGGCGCGCCCCGGGCGTCACCGATTGAGCGGAACCGGGAAGAAAAAGGCGTCGATGCCCGGGCGCGGCGGCCGCGACGGCGGCGCGCCTTCCGGCGTGGTTTCGATCCAGTTGACGCGCCCGGCCAGATGCTCCCGGGAAATCGCCTCGTGGAACGCGGTCTGGCCGGCTCCGGGCTGGCCCTCCCGGCTGGCCCAGAGCAGCTCAAAATAGTGTTTGTACGCGGTAAACAACTGCCGGGCCTGGGCGTTACCCCCGCTCCACAGCCCGCTGCCGGGCCGGGCGGCGACGATGGTCCCGGCCTGCCAAAGCCGGCCGCTGCCCTGGCCCGGGGTATCGAGGTTGGACGAGGAGACGTAAATGCGCCGGCCGGTCTCGTGGCCGGGCACGTCGAGGAGCACGAACTTGTTGTGCATGTCCCGGGGCGTGCCGGGATTGACCGGCCGTCCGGATGCGTCGCGGGCCGGCCAGACCAGGGCCGATTCGAGGCAGAAGGCCTTGCCCGTGGCCGCATCGACCCGGCGCAGGACCGACGGACCGGCAAGGAGCCCCCGCGTGGCCGTCGGCGCGGCCGGATCGCCGCCCTGGAACTGCCACAACAGGCGCACGGTCAGGTTGCCGGGGCGCACGGCCGGGACGGGATCGTTTCGCGTCCGGTCCTCTCCGCGCCGCCCGGCGAAGCCTTCGGCCACGAAACGGTAGAGGTTGTCGATGAAATAGGCCGTGGGGCCGATCTCGAACATGGCCACGTCCAGGACAACGTCGCGGCCCTGGCGCAGTTCGGCGGCGGCGTCGAAGATGGCGGCGTCGTACCAATCGACCACACCCGGGGCGTGCTGCCCGGGATAGGGCGCGTTGAGATACAGCGGCCAGGGTTTGGCGGCCTGGGCCGGAAAGCCGCCCAAAAAGGCCTTGCCCCGGCCGCCGTAGAAGCGCACGACAAAGTCGCCCACGGCATAGGGCGGCAGGTCGTCGCCGCTGGAGTCGGCCGTCCCCCGCCCGCCCGGAAACAGGCCGGTCCCGTCGCCGGCTCCGGCCGCCTGGGCCAGGGCGCTGAAAACGGCGTACAGGTTCGGCGCGTCCTCGACGAATCGCAGGGCGTTGTTGCCCTTGCAGGTCAGGCCCACGGTCTGGAGATTGAGCGAGCCGTGGACGGTGTAATATTCGCCGACCCCGTCGTCGCACTGAAACACCTTGGCATGGGTCTCGGGATTGCCCCAGCGGCCATGCCGGCGGCCCTCCTCGATGCGCGCCGCGGCGCCGGTTCGCGGCAACAGCGCCCGCAGGGCCTCGGGCGAGACATTGCCCACGCCGTAGCGCACGACAAGCGAGGACACGTCGTTCAGGGCGTCGATACGAGCCAGGACTTCCCGGGTCACGTCGGCGGCGGCCGTGCGGCGCACGTCCTTAATGAGTTCGCCCCCGGCCGGATCGGCCACCTGGCAAAAATAGTCGATGTTGCAAAAGCCCATGTGGATGTTGACGGCATACTGCCCGGGCTGGCCGCCAAACCGGGCCAGGGGCCAGATCCAGGGATTGTAGCGCGCGTCGTTGGGCAAAAAAGCGGCCGCTTCCGGGCCGGCCGCCCCGGCAAACGCCGGCACGGCGGCCACCAACAGCCACAGGGCCAGAAGGCGGATGGCGGCGCAGGATGGCGTCTGAGGCATGGGACATCCTCCGATCAGATTTCTTCCACAAAAATGCCGTGCGCGCCACCCGCCACAGCTGGCAAAGCAGCCTACTGCTCCTTGAGCGAGCCAATAAGCGCCCGCAGTTCCTGGGCCTGGCCGGCCAGTTCGGCCACGGCCCGGGCCGAATGGCTCATGGCCTCGGAGACCTCGGTGGAAATGCGGTTGATGTCGTCCACGCTGCGGTTGATCTCTTCGCTGGCCGCCGACTGCTCCTCGGCGGCGGTGGCGATGGAACGGACCTGATCGGTGGCGTCCTCCACCAGGGACACGATCTCCTTGAGCGCCGCGCCCGAGACCCCGGCCTGTTCGGTGGCCTGGCCGATGAGCTTGGCGGCGGCCTCGAAATTATCGACGTTTTTCCGGGTGACCTGCTGGATGCCGGTGATGGCCGCGCCCACCTCGCGGGTGGCGGCCATGGTTTTTTCGGCCAGCTTGCGCACCTCGTCGGCCACCACGGCGAACCCCCGGCCGGCCTCGCCGGCCCGGGCCGCCTCGATGGCGGCGTTGAGCGCCAGGAGGTTGGTCTGATCGGCGATGTCGTTGATGGTCGTCATGATCTGGCTGATGTCGCCGGCCTGCCTGCCCAGGGCGTTCATGTCCCGGCTGAGTTCGGAAGCCTTGTCCCGCACAAGGCCTATGCTGGCCACGGCCTCGTCCACCACTTCGGCCCCGTGCTCGGCCTTGCGCTTGGCGTCATGGACGGTCTCGGCGGCCCGGCCGGCGTTTCGGGCCACCTCCAGGACGGTGGCGTTCATCTCTTCCATGGCCGTGGCCGTCTCGGCCGTGCGTCGGGCCTGTTCCTGAGCGCCGCGGTTGGACTCCTCCACCTGGGACGAAAGTTCTTCCGAGGCCGAGGACACCACGGCCACCACGCCTTCGAGTCGTCCGGCGGCGGCCAACATGCCCTCGCGCTTGGCCTGTTCGGCCCGGGTCCGGGCCTCGTCGGCCCGGGCCGTGGCTTGCTGGGCGATCTCGGTCTGTTCCTCGGCCTCCCGGGTCTTGGCCGTGGCCGTCTCGATCATGGCCCGCAGCTTGACCACCATGGCGTCCAGGGAATCGGACAAGGCCCCCAGTTCGTCGCGCCGGGCCAGGGACAGCGTGCGGCCGAGCTGGCCCTCGGCCACCGCGCCGGCAAAGGACACGCACCGGGCCAGGTCGGCCACGATCTTGCGGGTGACCAGCACGATAAGCAGGCATACGACCAGGGTTCCCGCGCCGCCGAAAAGCAGGGTGGCGTCGCGCACGGCCTGGCTGGAGCGGGCGATGTCATCGGCATTGACGGTGACGGCCACGGTCCAGCCGGTGTTCTTGTCACGGGCGAAGACGGCGGCTTTGGCCAGGCCGTCCATCTGGTATTCGACCACGCCGCGTCCCATAGACAGCAGCTTGCGGCCCCAATCGAATTCGGCGACCTTGAATTTGAGGATGCGCTCGGCATCGGGGTGGCTGAAAACCATGCCGGACTTGTCCACGATGTAGGCATAGCCGTTTTGGCCCACCTTGACCGGGGCCACCATTTCTTCAGAAAACTTGGCCAGATTGACCCGCACGGCCAGAACCCCGGCCGGCCGGCCGCCGACGGTCACAGGCGTGGCCGCCAGAAACACCGGTTTGCCCGTGGAGCGGCTGAGAAGCGGTTCGGCAATGGTGGTTTCGCCCTTTATCGCCTGCTGAAAATAGCTCCGGTCGGCGTAGCTGCCGGTCATTGCGGCGTCGGTGGACAACAACACGCCGCCCTTGTCGTCGAGAATAAAGGCGGCGTCGATGGAATCGTCAAAGGCCAGCAATTCCTTGAGGGCAGCCAGGGCTTTTTGCTGCGTTGCCCCGTCCTTGGCCGAGGCGGCGACCAATCCCGTAATGGGTTCGCTACGGCTCTGCATGACGAGCACATTCTTGATGTCTTCCGTGTAGATGCTCAGACCCTTGCACACGGTGTCGGCTATATGTTGGGAAGATGAAACAAGCTCATTCCAAAGCTCCCCCGAGGCCTTGCGATAAGAAAAAATGCCGGCCAGGGCCATGGTGACCACAATTGACAAAATAGTCGGCAACAGCAGTTTTGATTGCAGTCCGAATCGCATATTTCACCTCCCATTATTCTGGAGCTGCGCCACCATGACGGCGTTTGAAGCGAGCATTCTTTGTCATGTATGATATTGTTTCCAATCGGGCAACACGGCAATCTTTTTTTATCTATGTCATTACAACCATTCCATGGACAACAATCCACGTTTGAGCCCACCATCAAATTCGCACGAACCAATGTACTCCCAACAAGAGCTGTCGTGTCTCCACGTTGGAAGACACGGGCCTGGCGATGCGTCATCCTGCCAATTCCAGAAACGTTCCACCAGGAAACATCCGGCCGCCAGCCAACATATCCACTCCCTGGCGATTTCGCTCCCGTTTACACCGCTCGAACAAGGGCCGCCCTGTCGCGTGCCTCCCTTTTTGATTTGACGCTTGGCTCCATTCTCGGCAAATAGGTGTAGAGTGCTCCGTCCACGCCATCCAAAGGTTTTCCATGACGCCACCCCTCCGACGATTGGCCATTTTGGCCGCCTGCCTGCTCATACCTTTGGCGGCGGCTTTCGTCAGTGTGCAAGCGGCCAGGTCCGTCATTTTCGACAAGCACCGACAGGCCCTGCAGGAGTCGGCCAAACGCCTGCATTTCGCGCTGATCGACAAGACCATCGACAGCCAGATCATCGGCGCGACCAGCCTGCTCGGCCTGATCCAGCCCACCGTGAAGCTCGCCGTTCGCGGCACGACGTTGACCGAAAGCGACCGCAGCGAACTGCACAACGTCCTGGATCCCCTGCGCCGCCAATACGCGGCCGAAGGGACCTATCTTATCGAGGCAAACGGCGTCATCCGCATCCACGACACTGAGGGAAGCACCTCCGAAGGGCTCAACGTCGCTTTTCGCCCCTATTTTAGGCAGGCCATGGCCGGCCACCCCAACATCTACGCCGCCGTGGGCAAGATCTCCCAGGAGCGCGGCCTCTACTATGCCGCGCCGGTGCGCGACGGCGCGTTGCCCACCTCCCCGGTCATCGGGGTTATCATGACCAAGGTCGGCGCGACCTTTCTCGACGACCTCCTGGCCGGCTCCGGCAGCCAGGCCGCGCTGCTCTCGCCCGAAGGCGTGGTGTTTGCCGCCACGCGTCCCGAGTGGCTCTACGCCGTGGCTCCCTCGGCCACGAAAGGCAATAAAGCCGCCGTCGACCGGGCCGGCCGCTTCGGCGACGTGTTCAAAGGCCGCCAGCCGGCCCGGCTGCCGTTTTCGGCCGACCAGGACACCGCTGTCATTGCTGGCGACGCCTGGAGCCTGGCCGCCCTGCCCGTGGACTGGGACGATCCCGAAGGGCACTGGACCCTGGTGGTGCTGCAGGATACCACCACGTGGTTCCCGCCGGCCAAGCGCCTGCTGACGGCCGGGCTGGCCGCCGCCGGAGCGCTGCTGCTCTGCCTGACCCTCGTCGCCCTGGACCGGGTGCGGCGTCGCCGGGCCAGGGCGGCGGCCCGGTTTCGCACTCTGGGCGTGGCCATGGAAGTCAGTCCCCTGGCCGTGGTCGTCACCGACCGCAAGACCCGCATCCGCTGGGTCAATCCCCAGTTCGAGCGGGTGACCCAGTACAGCTTGGCCGAGGTCAAACGGCGCGACCCCAACATCCTGGCCAGCGGCGCGACCCCCCGGGAGGTCTACGACGAGATGCGCCGGGCCCTGCGCGCCGGCCAACCCTGGAGCGGCGAATTCGTCAACCGGCGCAAGGACGGCTCCCATTACCATGCCCGGGTGGCCATCTCACCGGTAAACGACGACAAGGGCAATCTGCTGGGCTACGTGGGCTTGCAGGAGGATGTCAGCGAATACAAGCGGTTGCTGTCGCGGATGGAATCCCAACTGCGCCTGGAGGCGGGGCTGACGCATTTTGCCGCGTCGTTTAAAAACGAATTCGACCCCGGCCGGCTGGCTGCCCTGGCCCTGGACGAGCTGGTCCGGTTTTTGTCCCTGCCCTACGCCGCCGTCCATGTCCGGTGCCGCGACTCGGGCGCCCAGGTCCTGGCCCGCTTCGGCGGCGACAGGCCGCCCGGCGGCGACATCCCCGAAACCTGCCGCCCCCTGGTCGATGACGTCATCGCCTCGGGCCGGCCCTTTTCCCTGCGCGACCTGCCCGAAACGGCCAGCGTCGCCCTGGCCGGCGGCGCGGCCGGGCTGACGGAAATCCGGCTGCTGCCCCTGGGCGACGGGCAGTCGGCCGTGGGGGCGCTGGAGATCGGCCTGTTGCGCGAATTGTCCGAGGCCGACCAACGCTACCTGGACAAGGCCCGGGCCGAACTGGCTCTGGCGCTCAAGCTTGCCCTGGACATCGGCGAGCGCGTCCGGGCCCAGCAGGCCCTGGCCGACCAGAACGCCTTCCAACAGGTGCTTCTGGACACCATCCCCAACCCCGTCTTCTACAAAGGCGCGGACACCCGCTTTCTGGGGTTCAACCGGGCCTACGAGGAAACCTTCGGCGTGCGGCGCGAGGAGCTTGTCGGCAAGCGCGTCCTGGACCTCGACTACCTGCCCGAGGCGGACCGGCTGGCCTACCAGCGCGAGGACGAGGAGGCCATCGCCGCCGGCGGCTCGGTGCGCCGGGAAATGCGCATCCCCTTTGCCGACGGGGCCATGCACGAAACCCTCTACTACGTTTCGGGGTTTCGCCGGGCCGACGGCAGCCCCGGCGGCCTGGTCGGCACCTTCGTGGACATCAGCGAGCAAAAAGCCGTGGAACGGGCCTTGGCTGCGGCCAAGGAGGCCGCCGTGGAGGCCACCCTGCTCAAGTCCGACTTCCTGGCCAATATGAGCCACGAAATCCGCACCCCCATGAACGCCATCGTGGGCCTGTCCCACCTGGCGCTCACCACCGAACTCACCCCCCGCCAGCGCGACTACATGGGCAAGATCCAGCAGGCCAGCCAGCATCTGCTGGGCATCATCAACGACATCCTGGATTTCTCGAAGATCGAGGCCGGCAAGCTGTCCATCGAACAGACCGACTTCGACCTGTCGGCGGTGCTCGAAAACGTGGCCGCGCTGATCCGGGAAAAAGCCGAGGCCAAGGGGCTGGAGCTACTTTTTGACGTGGCCTCGGACGTGCCCCAGGACCTCGTCGGCGATCCGCTGCGCCTGGGGCAGATCCTGGTCAACTACGCCAACAACGCCGTCAAGTTCACCGAGGCCGGCGAGGTGGGCATCCGGGTGCGGCTTCTCGCCGAGGATGCCGGCGAGGCGTTCCTGCGCTTCGAGGTGCGCGACACCGGCATCGGGCTGACCCAGGAACAGATCGCCCGACTGTTCCAGAGCTTTTCCCAGGCTGACACCTCCACCACCCGCCGCTTTGGCGGCACGGGCCTGGGCCTGGCCATTTCCAAGCGCCTGGCCGAGCTCATGCGCGGCGAGGTCGGCGTGGAATCGACCCCGGGCGAGGGATCGACCTTCTGGTTCACGGCACGCCTGCGCAAAAGCCGCAAGCGCCACCGCGTTCTTTTGCCCGATCCGGACCTGCGCGGCCGGCGTGTCCTGGTGGTGGACGACAACGAAAGCGCCCGCACGGTGCTCACCGACATGCTGGCCGCCATGAGCTTTTCCGTGGAGGCCGCCGCCTCGGGCCAGGAAGCCCTGAGCGCCCTGGAAGCGGCCCAGGGCAAGAACCAGCCCTTCGAGGTCGTGCTGCTCGACTGGCAAATGCCCGGCATGGACGGCCTGGAAACCGCCGAGCGCATCCGCGCCCGGTACAACGCGCCGCCGCCCCATTTGGTCATGGTCACGGCCTTTGGCCGCGAGGAGGTCCTGCGCGGGGCCGATGACGGCGGCTTCGAGGCCGTGCTGCTCAAGCCCGTGACCCCGTCCCTGCTCTTCGACACCCTCATGCGCGCCCTGGGCGGCTTCCGCGAGGAACGGCGGCAGGCCCCGGACGGGCAGGCCGGACAGCCAAGCCATCCCGGCCAGGGCCGGCTGCTCGTGGTGGAGGACAACGAGGTCAACCAGCAGGTGGCCCGGGAGCTGCTCACCCAGGCCGGCTACACCGTGGATGTGGCCGAAAACGGCGAGGTCGCCCTGGAGATGGTCCAGCGCACGCCCTATGACCTCGTCTTCATGGACATGCAGATGCCGGTCATGGACGGCCTGGCCGCCACCATCGCCATCCGCAAGCTGCCCGGCTTCGCCACCCTGCCCATCGTGGCCATGACCGCCAACGCCATGCGCCAGGATCGGGAAAAATGCCTGGCCGCCGGCATGAACGATTTCGTGGCCAAGCCCATCGACCCCCAAGCCCTTTTTGCCGTGCTGACGGCCTGGATCGCGCCGGGAGCCGGACAGGACCCGGTCCCTGACGCGCCCATCCAGGCGGCCCCGCCCCCGCCGCCCGTCCAAACCCTGGACGGCATTGACGTCGCGGCCGGCCTGGGCCGGGTGGGCGGCAACGCGGCCCTCTACGACCGGTTGCTGGAAAAGATGGGCCAGGAGTTCCCGGCCGTGCCCGAGCGCGTCCGGACCGCCCTGGCCGCCGGCGACCGGGCGGCGGCGGAAATCGCGGCCCACTCCGTCAAGGGCGCAGCCGGCAACGTGGGCGCCGACGAACTGGCCCGCGCGGCCGGTGAACTGGAAAATGCCCTGCGCCACGGCGACGACGACGCGGTCCAGGCGGCCCTGCCGGCCTTTGCCCAGGCCGTGGACCGATTCGCCCGGGCCGTGGCCGGCCGGAACAAGCCCGAGGCCCCGCCCCAGGCGACGACGCCGGAACCGGCTTCGGGCAACTGCGCCGTCGATGTCCTGGCCGCCTTGCGTGAACTCCTGCCCCATCTGGAGTCCAGAAAGCCCAAGCCCTGCGCCAAGATCATGGAAACCTTGCGGGACACGCCCTGCGGCGAGGCTCTGCGGACGGAACTTGCGGCCCTGGAAGCCCTTATCCGAAGTTACAAATTTCCCCAGGCCCTGGAACTCGCGCGCGCCCTGCTGGCCGCCAAGGCCACGGAGACAGCATGAAAACCCTGGCCGAATGCCTGATCCTGCTGGTGGACGACACGGAAACCAACCTGGACATCCTGGTCGACGCCCTGGGCGAGGACTACGAAGTGGCCGTGGCCACCGACGGTCCCACGGCCCTGGCCCTGGCCAAGGAACAAACGCCCGACCTGATCCTTCTAGACATCATGATGCCCGGCATGGACGGCTACGAGGTCTGCCGCCGGCTCATGGCCGATCCGGCCACGGCGGGAACCCCCGTCATCTTCCTCACGGCGCTGACCGACGTGGCCGACAAGACGCGCGGATTTGCCGTCGGCGGCGTGGACTACGTGACCAAGCCCTTCGAGCCGGCGGAAATCAAGGCCCGGGCGCGCACCCATCTGTCCCTGCGCCTGGCCCGCCAGGAACTGGCCCGGCAAAACGAGATCCTGGAGGAAAAAGTCCGGGAGCGCACCCGGGAACTGGCCCTGACCCAGGACGCCATCATCGAGGCCATGGCCGGGCTGGCCGAATACCGCGACCCGGAAACCGGCGCGCACATCAAGCGCACCCGCAACTACGTGCGCGTGCTGGCCGAGAAACTGCGCGCACAGCCCGGATACGACGGCTATTTCACGGACGAGATCATCGATCTGCTCTACAAGTCCGCGCCGCTGCATGACATCGGCAAGGTCGGCGTGCGCGACGACATCCTGCTCAAGCCCGGCCCCCTGACCGACGCCGAGTTCGCGGTCATGCGCCGCCACACCGTCTACGGCCGCGACGCCATCCAGGCCGCCGCCAGGAATCTCGGCGACAATTCCTTCCTGCGCCTGGCCCAGGAGATTGCCTACACCCACCAGGAACGCTGGGATGGCTCAGGTTATCCCCAGGGATTGGCCGGGGAGGCCATCCCCATTTCCGGCCGGCTCATGGCCATCGCCGACGTCTACGACGCGCTCATCAGCCGACGCGTCTACAAAGCGCCCTTCACCCACGCCAAGGCCGTGGTCGTCATCCGCGACGGCCGGGGCAGCCATTTCGATCCGGCCATGGTCGATGCCTTCCTGGACGTTCAGGAAACCTTCAGGCAGATTGCCTTGAAGTTTTCCGAAAGCGACGAGGAGCGCCAGGCGCTGGAGCACCCCTATGTGGCCTGATTGCGACAAGACGGTGATCGACATGGTACGCGACGCCAAACAGACCATTCTCATTGTGGACGACGTGGAAACCGACGTCGACACCCTGGTTGAGACCCTCGGCGACGACTACGAGATCGCCGTGGCCCTGGACGGCCCCACGGCCCTGCAAAGCCTGGCCCCCACCCCGCCCGACCTCATCCTCCTCGACATCCTCATGCCGGGCATGGACGGCTACGAGGTCTGCCGCCGCCTCAAGGCCGATCCGGCCACCGCCGCCATCCCCGTCATCTTCCTGACCGCCCTGACCGAGGTTGACGACAAAGTCACGGGCTTCGCCCTGGGCGCGGTGGATTACATCACCAAGCCCTTCGACATCCAGGAGGTCAAGGCCCGGGTCACGACCCATCTGGCGCTCAAGGCAGCCATGGAGCAGCTGGCCCGCCAGAACACGCTCCTGGCCGAGGCGGCGCGCCTTCGCGAAGACGTGGAGCGCATCACCCATCACGATCTCAAGGGGCCCCTTGGCGTCATCCTGTCCCTGCCCCAGCTCATCGCCGCCGGCGGCGGCCTGACCGAGGAGCAGACGGGCTATCTGGAAGACATCGAGGAAGCCGGCTACCAGATGCTCAACATGGTCAACCTGTCCCTGGGCCTGCTCAAGATGGAACAGGGCGTCTACGAATTGTCCCCCGTGCCGGTGGATATCGTGCGGGCCATCGGCAAGGTCGTGGAGGAGTTGGCTTCCCTGCGACGCAGCCGGGGCGTGTCCGTGGAACTGCGCCAACAGGACGCTCCCCTGGGACCGGGCGTCGCCGTGCACGTCGTTGGCGAAGAGCTTTTATGCCACTCCATGTTCTCCAACCTGCTCAAAAACGCCATCGAGCATTCCCCGGCCGGCGGCCGGGTGGACATCGACATCGCCCCGGCCAAGGACGGCTTCCGTGCCGTACGACTGCGCAACCTCGGCGAAACCGACCCCGGCTTCCGGGAACGGTTTTTCGAGAAATACGCCACCCACGGCAAGCCCGGCGGCACCGGCCTTGGCACCTATTCGGCCCGGCTCATGGCCCGGACCATGGGCGGCGAGGTGCTGCTCGACGCCACGACGCCCGGGGAAACCAGCCTGGTGCTGTGCCTGCCCGCGCCAGCCGTCTAGTGTCGCGTCTCTATCGACTTTGGCACGGCCTTGGACTAACGTAGAGCGATTATTCAAAGGGCAACGCCCGGGTGTACAACGGGTCAAACGGCCGGACTTATCTCCGGCCATATTCTTGCCAATCGCTTCAACCGGGAGAGCGCTGCTCAATGAAGACCGCCGTCATCACGTTTCTGTATCTGGCCTTGTTCGCATCATGCGCCATGGCTCAAGATTTCAAGTGTGATTTCACGAGTATGAACGAGCAATGCTTCCAGCGAATCATGGATAACTTCTGTTCCTTACGCAACAAAGTCGGCGATCTTGTTTATAATGCGGACCGCCCCAACCATGTCCCGGTACGCCCTGCCCCGAACAGCAGTCTAGCCTGGAAAATGTTTTCGGCTTTTGTTGTCGCACGGGGGGAAAAAATCGCCCCTCAGGTGTTCAAGGAACAAATGAACGAGACGGACTTCCTGTTCGCGACGAAGATGCTCAACGGTTGCTTGAGCAGACACAAGACCATATCAGCCAAGTACTTTCAGGACCTTTACAAGGCCTGGCATGACAAACTGGCCGCCATGCAGTTCAAACTCGATTGCGCGGGAGCCGTGGTTTTGGAAACCGAACGCCACTTTTTGGACATGATTAACGATGGCCGTGTAGCGAACTGAGGCTGGTGTCGTCCATCGGAAACGGCGTCTATTCGTCTAAAACACCTTATGAATTCCAGAGGTTTGCTGTGAAGACACTTCTTTTGGGCCTGGCTTCGGTTCTGCTGCTGTCCTCTGCCGGTTTCTGTCAAGCCCTTGTCGCCGAGGAGATCGACGGGGTTTATTACGAGGTCAAGGACGACGGCAGCGTTTCCGTATCGGCTTCATCGTTTACCTCGTGCAAATGCGAGGATGCCGAGGATCTGCGCGTCGCCAAGAAAGAAGCCGAGATTGAAGCCAAAGCCAAAATCGCCAAATTCATCAACGAAACGGTTGGCTCCGAGGAAACCGTGGAACGCATCTCGGCCAGCATCCGCAAACGCGGCGGAGACGACGCCAAGGATGTTTCCGAACGCGTCAGGCGCACCATAGAAATCACCAAGGTCTCCTCGAAGCAGATACTGCGGGGCATCGTCATGCTCAGCAACAGCTACGACGAAAAGACCGGCAAAGTGACCGTCACCGTGGGCAGCAACAAGAAATCCCAGGATGCCGCCGGAGCCTTCAAGAACCAGATGGCTACCGACGGCAAGACCAATATGCAGCAAAACCAGTCCGTTTCGGGGCAGCGTGCCGTAAGCCCTCTGGCCAAGGAGTTCTAGATGTCGGCGAGAGCAGGCATCCTGGCGCTCCTCGTCGGAGGCACGTTGTTGTTCGGGGCCAACCCTTCCCTGGGCTCGGAAGAAGTCATGAAGGTCGTTGGCTCGGGTTGCGGCAAAACCAAGGACAGCGCCCTGTCCGAAGCTTTTCGCGAAGGGCTCAACATCGCCGGCGGCCTCCTGGTCTACACCCAGGACAAGACCATCAACCACAAATTGGCTTTCGAAGAAACGGTCATCCGCTCCTCGAACGTCATAGAAAAATACAACATTCTTTCCCAAGACGATCGTAACGGCCAAAGCTGCCTGAGCGTGGAGATGGATATCAGACGCCAGGGGTTGTTGCCCCTCATTCCCGACCTGGAGCAAGGCGGGAACGGCGGAAACTTCCAAGGCGAACGCCTCTTCATGGCTTCCGACAACATCATGCGTCAGTCCAAGCAGGACTCGGCCATCGTGGAGCAGGTGCTTCTTCCCCACTACCTGGAATCCGTCAATACAGTTCAAAAGTCCACCATGCTAGTCAATCGCGTCGAAGTGGTGGACGACAAGACCGTAAATTTGGCGCTCAAGCTCGCCAGTATTGTTGATCCGGCCAAATGGATCGAGGTGGTCAACATGCCCATGCAGCGCATTCTGGCCAACTCCTTCACGCCGGGTCCCGCCCCGCTCCACCAGCGGCCGCGGGTCGACGACGCCGTGGTCGATGCCAAGGGGCGCATGCACCTGCTTTACAACTATGCCTACAATCCCGCCCCGGACCGGGGTGCGCTCGACAAATTGCGGGACGACTCCAAGGGACTCATTGGCGTGATCTCGGGCAGGGACCCGGCCAACGACAATATCTTCACCTATACCGAGCCGCACGCGTACTTCCAGTATTTTCCAGAGAAATCTTTACGCGACAAGATGCGAGACATCGCCTTCGTAGCCCTCCTGCGCTTCAGCGGGCCTGATGGCACAGCGTTGTTCAACATGCCGCTCGCCATGTATCGTTTGGACCTCACCTGCGAGCCCGGTGGAACCTTGCGTTTCGAAGCGCCGTTCAACAAACTCTATTACACGCTGTTGGACCGCAAAATACCGGTCGACAAGGCCTCCCTGCAATCCATCGCCAGTTTTGACGTGTTTCTGCTGCCCTACAAATTCGACAGGGAGTCCAACGCGTTTAAGCGAATCTATCTTCCAGGACAGGCCAACCTGGAGTTCCCCTCGCTCTACGTCGCCCTGGAAAAAAAGTACGGACCACAGGGCGCTCCCCAGGCCGTGGTCCATGCCATTCGGGACAAGGTTGCCCCCAAGTTCAAGGATGGCGACGTGATCGTGGCCGTGGCCGGCACCACGGTCGCCACGCCTGACGACGTCAACCAGGCCATGGCACGATGCACCCGGGGCCAGGAGATCACCATCGATGTCCTGCGAAACGCCCAGGGCGGCCCCCAGACCATAAGCCTGCCCTACGTCGTCTCCGATGCCTACTATTACCCCTGACCGGCGTCACTCCCTCGATCGCTGACGATGTGACGCCGGTTATACAGCCTCGCCTCCGACGCAGGACCACCCACCCATCCTGCGCTGCCCACCTCGGTCTGGATTTGACGCCAGCCGTTTTCTTCCACGCTTTATCGTCCCCGCGATAGTCCCCCATCCCCAGCCGGGCTAGTTAGCGCCATCCCCGCCGCAAAGGCGATTACCGGAGGCGCCGTATGGCCAACGAGTCCGTCGCGACCGTCAACGAATGCCGGGGAGGTTTCGGGACCTATATCTCGGAAAACCTCTCCCTGTGCGGGCGAAGCCCCCGCGTCACCTGGGCCGGTTATGCCGCCGCCTGGGCCGCTTTCGCCGCCATCAACTACCTCTTGCCCCTGCCGGAAGGCCTGTCCCGCGAAGGCATGTCGGTGCTGGCCATCCTCATCTGGGCCTCGATCATGTGGGTCTCGGAAGCCATGCCCGTGGGCATCACCGGCATCTCCATCCCCACCCTGCTCGTGCTGACCCGCGCCCTGCCCTGGACCAACGGCAAGCCGCCCATGGGACAGGTCTTTTCGGGATTTACCACCCACGAAGTCTGGCTGTGCCTGTTCGCCTTTTTCACCGGAGCTATCATCCAGCTGTTGGGCATGGACAAGCGCATCGCTCTGGCCATCCTCGACAAGATCAAGGCTTCGAGCGTGGGCCGCATCATCTGGGGCATGTTCGGGGTCAACCTGGCCCTGGCCTTCCTCATCCCGGCCGCCAACGCCCGGGCCGCCACCATCATGCCCGTGGTCCAGGGCATCACCGCCCTTTTGGGCGACACACCCCGGGAACGCGAGGCCAAAAAGGCCATCGTCATCCAGGCCATGGTCTACGCCAGCATGATCTCGGGCCTTTTCATCCTCACCGGCCACATGCCCAATCTCATCATGACCGGCCTTTTCGAAAAAAACGGCTTCAAGAACCTCGGCTACTTCAACTGGATGCTGCTCCACGTCCCCTATCTGCTGCTGTTCGCCCTGTGCCAATGGTGGGTGCGCTTCCACTTCAAGACCGACGGCGTGGCCATTGCCGGCGGCCATGAGCAGATTAGCCGCCAGTACAAGGCCCTTGGCCCCGCGAGCCGGGCCGAAAAGGCCATGCTGGGCGTGTTCGCCCTGGTGGGCGTGCTGTTCATGACCGGCAACGGCAGCCCGCTGGTGCTCCACAACCACCAGCTCGGCGTCATCGGCCTGGTCGGCATCATGCTCCTTTTCATCCCGGGGCTTTTCCCCTTCAAGTGGAAGGCCGTGCAGGACCGCACCATCTGGGGCACCTTCCTGCTCCTGGGCGGGGCCATCACCATGACCGACGCCATGACCAAGTCCGGGCTGGCCGGCTGGACCGCCGAGCACATCCACGGCCTGGTCCAGGGCATGGGCTGGTGGCAGACCCTGGCCGTCATGATGCTCGGGACCCAGATCCTGCGCCTGGGCATGCTCTCCAACGTGGCCGCCGTGGCCATGCTGGCCCCCATCGTCTTCGCCATGGGCCCCAAGCTCGGCCTGCACCCCGTGGCCTTCACCCTGCTCATCTGCAACGTGGACACCTTCGCCTATTTGCTCCCCACCCAGATCACGGCGGCGGTCATCGCCTACGGCACCGGAACCTTTTCCACCGCCGACTACGCCAAGGCCGGCTGGGTCTGCACCCTGCTCGCCATTGCCTTCGGCATCTGCGTCATGGCCCCCTGGTACGCGTTTTTCGGCCTGCCCGTCTGGAACCCGGCCGCCCCCTGGCCCTATTAGCCCCGTCCGTCCCCAACGACGACAAGGAGTACGACAATGCCTCGCATGGCCCCCAATCCCCCCAGCCTCGACGCCGTGGAAACCGTCCGCGTGGACTGCGACGTCCTGATCATCGGCGGCGGCAACGCCGGTTGCTTCTCGGCCGTGGAAGCGGCCAAGCTTGACCCCTCCCTCAAGGTGGTCATCATGGAAAAGGCCCACATCATGCGCTCCGGAGCCTGCTCCGCCGGCATGGACGCCATCAACACCTACATCCCCGAAGGCAAGACCCCGGAAGATCTGGTGCGCTGGTGCCGCTCCCAGGTCGGCGGCGGCCCCATCCGCGAGGATCTGGCCCTGTCCAACGCCCGGGAACTCAACGAGTCCGTGGACGACCTGGAGCGCTGGGGCCTGCCCATCCTGCGCGACGACCAGGGCAACATCCGCTACCGGGGAGCCTGGGACATCTCCATCCACGGCGAGCAGTTAAAGCCCATCATGGCCGAGAAGGCCATCGAGGCCGGGGCCGAGGTCTACAACCGCGTGGCCTGCACCCAGCTCCTCATGGACGGCAACCGCTGCATCGGCGCCTTGGGCTTTGGCGTTCGCGACGGCAAGTTCTACGTGTTTCGGGCCAAGGCCACCATCAACGCCACCGGCGGCGCGGCTGGCCTGTATAAAAGCTACACCGCCGACGCCACCGACTCCCACCACCAGATCTGGATGTGCCCCTACTGCGTGGGCACGGGCTATGCCGTGGGCATCCGCCAGGGCGCGGAAATGACCTCCATGGAGCAGCGCTGGGTGGCCACCCGCACCAAGGACTTCTGCGGTCCGGTGGACACCATTTCGGTGGGCTACAAGGCCCCCATCATCAACGCCAAGGGCGAGCGCATCATGCAAAGCCGCTACGCCCACCTGGGCGCGGACAAGGCCCCCCGCTACATCCGGGCCAACGCGCCCATGGAAGAGTGGCTGGCCGGGCGCGGCCCCACCTACTGCGACACCCGCGGCATGGCCCCGGAACTGGCCCAGCAGATGATGACGGATTACTTGAACGAGCGCCCGAGCTTCGTGCTCTTCCTGGCCAGCCGGGGCCAGGACCCGGTCAAGGAGCCCATCGAGATCTACGGCTCCGACCCCTACATCGTCGGCGGCCACACCCAGTCGGGCTTCTGGGTCGACATGGAGCGCATGACCACCATCCCGGGCCTGTTCGCGGCCGGCGAAACGGCCGGCGGCAACCCCAACAAGTTCGTGGGCGGCTGCGCCGCCGAGGGTAAATTGGCCCTGCGCGGCGCGGCGGCCTACATCGCGGGCCTGGAACTGCCCGAGCCCGACGCCGCCCAGGTGGACGCCGAAAAAGCCCGCGTGTTCGCCCCGCTTCTGCGCGGCGAGGACTTCGACGGCCTGCGCGCCCTGGAGATGGAAGAGCGCCTGCAGCGGCTCATGGACGAATACGCCGGCGGCACCAGCCAGTTCTACCGCACCAACGAGGAGCGCCTGGACTATGCCCTCAAGCATCTGGCCATGCTGCGCAGCCAGGTCCAGTACCTCAAAGCCGGGGATCTCCACGATCTCATGGCCGTCCACGAGGTCATCGACCGCATCGACGTGGCCGAGGTGCTGTGCCACCACCTGCGCTTCCGCAAGGAGACCCGCTGGCAGGGCTGGCAGACCCGTTCGGACTATCCCGAGGTCGATCCGGCCTACGACTGCCATGTGGAAAGCCGCAAGAACCTGGCCACCGGCGAGATCGAGACCTTCACCCGCCCCTACGAACAGCTCGTTGCGGGCGACCGCTACAAGCCCTAACAGGAGGACGCCATGCCGCCCATCGTCGACCCCAAGAAGTGCAACGGCTGCGCCGGCCGCGAGGAATCGTTCTGCGAGGAGGCCTGTCCGGGCGATCTCATGTACGTGGGACCGGACGGAAAATCCCATTGCCACGCCGCGCGCGACTGCTGGGACTGCATGTCCTGCGTCAAGATGTGCCCGAGAAACGCCATCGAAACGCGCATGCCCTACCAGCTCGGCTACCACAAGGCCCGGCTCGTGCCGCTGATGGGCAAGAACGCCATCACCTGGAAGTGCACGGACATCAACGGCAACACCGTGACCTACAAGTACCGCAACCGTCTGGACGTCAAGGACTAACGCCGCGCTCCGGCCGGCTGGGCCGTTTCCCCAGGGTCCGCCCCCACCCCCCGCAAGGCCCCTGGGAAGGGCCGGCCGGCCGGCACGGCCGCAGGCGGCCAAGGTCCCGTTTTCGGACGGGTCCTTGGCCGTTTGCCTTGACCTGGCGAAAAGGGACCCTATGTTGGCCCATGGCCAAGTGTGAACACCCCATGGAATGGCACCTGATCAAGGGCGGCTTCTTCGACGGCCTGGAACGCGAGTTCGAGGCCTTTCGACGGTTGGCCACGGTGCGGCGCATCAAGAAAAACGCCATCGTGTTTTTCGAGAACGACCGCTGCGACCGGTCCTTTTACCTGGACCAGGGGTCGGTCAAGATCTTCCGGGTGTCGCTGCACGGCAAGGAGCCGACCTTTTTCATCCGTTCGGCCGGCGAGATGTTCGGCCTGGCCGAGGTGGTCGGCGGCGAGCGGCGCAAGTGCTCGGCCCAGGCCCTGTCCGAATGCCTGCTGTTGGACATCCGCCGCGACGACCTGCTGGATCTTTTGGTGGAGCAGCCGCTCATGGCCCGGCGCATCATCGAGGTGCTTGGCCGGCGCATCCGCTACTTAAGCGACCAGCTCGAAAACGTCATGACCTGCGACGTGCCGACCCGACTCCTCAAACTGCTGCTGTGTCTGTCCCACGACGAGATCGCCCAGGCCCGGGGCGGGCCGGCCGACGTGCCGGTGCGCCTGACCCAGGGGCAAATCGCGGCCATGACCGGCTCCTGCCAGCAGACCATCAGTGAAACCCTGGCCGCCTTCGAGAGCCGGGGACTTATCGCCGTCTCCCGCCAGCGCATCCGCCTGCTCGATCCCGGGGCCATCCTGGACGCCCTGTCCGGCGGCGACGGCGGGGCCGACGGCAAGTAAGCCGCCAAGGCGCTGCATCTCCTTTAGCCTATCCCCGAGCGCATTGGGCTCGTCCTTCGGCCTTGCCGCCCCCTTTGGGGACATGGCCCAGCCAACGCCGCGCCGTCTTTCCCCGAAAACGCCCCTGCCTGCCCTTGCCCTGGCCCTTCGTCCCCGATAATCGTGCCGTGAAGGACCGTCCCGACCTGGACGAGGAATAACGACAGGAGCCGCAATGCCCTTGAAGGCCTCCCCAGCCCTGTGCCGGCCACACAGGCCCGCGCTCCCCAACACGACAACGGGGCGCGGCGCGCCCTGGGGCCGGGGCAGGTTCGCGGCACGCTCATCAAGGCGTCTCCCCGCGCTGCTCACGGCCTTGCTCCTGGCGGTGCTCCTGGCTTGCCTGGGCTGCGATCGACAGGACAGGACGACGCCGACAGCCCGCCTCGGCGAGATCGACCTCTCCGGCTGGGACGCGGCCCGGGACGGACCGGTCGCCCTGGACGGGCAATGGGAATTCTACTGGGACCGGCTCCTGGCTCCCGAGGCCTTTGCCGCCAAGGCCGGCCTGCCGGAAAAATCCGGCTACCTCGACATTCCAGGCTCCTGGAAGGGCTACCCGCTCCAGGGGCAGCCCCTGCCCGGTCGGGGCCAGGCCACCTTTCGCCTGCGCTTGAATCCGGACTCCGGCAACCGCCCACTGGCCCTGCAGATTTTCGCCATCCATGACGCCTACCGACTGTGGGCCAACGGCAAGCTCATCGCGGAAAGCGGCCGGGTGGAGCAAAACGAGGCGGCCCAAATGCCGCACCGCTCGCTGGTCTTGGCCAGACTTGAAGGCCAGGAAACGCCTGTCGAGCTGGTGTTGCAGGTTTCCAACCACATTTTTCGCCGGGGCGGCCTGCTGCATCCCATTCTCCTGGGCCTGCCGGACCAGTTGGAACAGGCGCATATCCGCACCTGGGCCTGGTCCATGTTTTTCGCCGGCAGCCTGCTCATCATGGCCATCTACCATTTCGCGCTCTATTATCTGAAACGAAAGGAGCTCTCCACGCTCTATTTCGGTTTCGGCTGCATCAACTTGATCCTATGCTATACCACGCTCGACTCTTCAGACTGGCTCGCAACGCTGTTTTTCCCCCACATCCAGCAGGGTGTTTTCGACAACATATCCCTCGGAACCTTTGCTCTTTTGGGATCAATACTTTACAGATTTTACCGCTCTCTCTACCCGAATGAATTCTTGATCTCCATACAACGCATCTGCGACATTCGCAGCATCGTCTTCATTTTTATCATTCTCACGCAGAAGCAAAGTGTCATATACGACTCGCTGCCATGGCTGGCCATCCTCGCCTTCCTTGTCAATTGCAGCAACTTCATATCCCTCCTCGTCTGCCTCAAGCGCGGGCGCGACGGCGCTCTGGTCCTGCTCATCGGCTTCATCATCCTCTCGGCCACCTCGCTCAACGAAATCTACTGGCATATCTTCAGCATCAACGGAACGAACCTCGTGCCCTTCGGCCTCCTCGCCTTTGTCCTCTCCCAGGCCCTGGCCATGGCCCAACGCTTCTCCAACGCCTTTGTCGCCGTGGAAAACCTGTCGTCGGTCTTGCAAAAGGAAATGGACGAGCGCACCCGGCTGGAACGGGAAATCGTCAACGTCAGCGAGGAGGAGCGCCGCCGGCTCAGCCACGACCTGCACGACGGGCTGTGCCAGCAACTGGCCGGGGTCCGCATACGCTGCGCCGCCCTGGCCCGCCGTCCCATCACGGAACAGGACGCGGCCGCGGAAGTCGAGGCCATCGCCGCGTTGCTCAAGGATTCGGTCAGCCAGGCCTACGCCCTTTCCCGAGGGCTTTGGCCGGTGGAGCGCGCCCCCGGGGAAGTCGGGGCGTCCCTGGCCGAACTGGCCCGGCGCGTGGGCCAGTCGAGCGGCATCGACATCGACTATGCCGAAAATCTGGCCTGCCCCTGCTGCCGCAACGAGCATCTCGTCCAGCTGTTTCGCATTGCCCAGGAGGCGGTGGCCAACGCCGTCAAACATGGCAGGCCGGGCTGCATCGACATCACGCTTTCCTGCGGTCCGGACCGACGGCTTGCCCTGGCCGTGCGTGACGACGGCATCGGCCGCCAGGCAGCGGCTCCGTCCCCGGACGGACTCGGTCTGCGGATCATGGCCTACCGGGCGAGCATGATCCAGGCCACGCTTTCCATGGACGACGTCCCGGGAGGCGGGACCGTGGTGACCTGCTCCCTGGCCTGCGGGACAAACGGAACCATACAGGAGGATCCCAATGGATAAGATCGCCTCACCGGGACTTCGCGTCTTTCTGGTGGACGACCATCCGGTCATGCGAAGCGGCCTGTCGCTGCTGCTGACCCAAAGCGGCCATGTCGTTTGCGGTGTGGCCGCCAGCCGGGCGGAGCTTGTGGCCCGCATCGACGCGGCCGAGGCCGCCGTGGCCCTGCTCGACCTGTCCCTGGCCCGGGAGTCCGGCCTGGACGTCATCGACGACCTGGAAGCCCGAGGCGTGCCGTCGCTCATCTATTCCATGCACGAGGACGGCAAATCCATAGAACAGGCCTTTTCCCGGGGCGCGCGGGGCTACGTCACCAAGCGCGAGGTGGAGGACGTCCTGCTGGAGGCCATCGCCGCCGTCGCCGCCGGAAGACGGTACACCAGCCCCGAGGTCATGCGCAGCCTGGCCGACCGGGCCCTGGCCCCAAGCAGCGGCAGGGAGGCCGTGTTGAGCCAGCGCGAGAACCAGATCCTGGCCGGGCTCGGGCGCGGTGAGACCACCGACGAGATGAGCCGGGCCCTGAACATCAGTTTTCACACCGTGGAGACGTATTACGGCCGTTTGCAGCGCAAGCTGGCCCTTTCCAGCATGAACGAACTGCGCAAGTTCGCCATTCGCCGACGCGGCTAGCGCCCGCGCCCACCCTCTCCGGCCGACGGCACCCACGGCCGCCCCCCCAGTCGCGCCCCGAGCCCGGCAGGCACTGCCGGCCACACGCCCGCTGAACCCGAAGCCTCCCGTCGCGTCCCCACGCCCGACGGCAGCTCCCTTGTCGGGCACGGCCGGCCCGTCCCCAAATTCCACCACACAAAATCAGGGAAATCCTCGACAGCCTCAACGCTCTTTCCGGGATATACCGGCAGCAACGAAAACACATTTGCCAGAGACGAGCAAACACACCTTCACGATACAGAAATACGAACACAAAAACCAGGAAACGACCGACACTACGCCATGTAGTGCGTCAGTTGTTAATGCACGTTTACCACATTGCATCGCATCATATTCAGCAAAACACCAAAGAACACAAGAACAATGAACATTTTGCAACATTAGGTCTCTAACGCGGCGAATCATCCGACAGCTGCGGCACGACGGTCCGGAGTTGTCGTCCGGGGCAACAGGCCGCTGCAGCAGGGGGGAGCGCATTGGCAGACATCGAGGGGTATGACCTCCTGGAAAAACTCGGCGAAGGCGGCATGGGACAGGTGTACCGCGCCCTGCATCGCCGGTTGGACCGCCAGGTGGCCATCAAGCGGCTGGCCCCGCAACTCTCCCACAACCAGGACATGCTCAAGCGTTTTCTTCAGGAAGCGCGCCTGCAGGCCCGGTTGCCCCACCCCAACGTGGTCAGCATTTTCGACCTCGTCGAGAATGCACAGGGCATTTTCCTGGTCATGGAATATGTCGAGGGCCAGACCGCCAAGGCCCTGCTCGCGGGGCGGCAGCGGCTCGCCCCGGCCGAAACCCTGGCCATCGCCGAGGGCGTCCTGTGCGGCCTGGTCTTCATGCACAAAAACGGCGTGGTCCACCGGGACATCAAGCCCAGCAACATCATGGTGTCCACGGACGGCCTCATCAAGGTCACGGACTTCGGCATCGCCCGGCTGGTGGACGAGGAAAGCGGGCTGACCCGCTTTGGCGGCGGCATCGGCACCCTGCACTACATGGCCCCGGAACTCATCCGGGCCGGCACGGTCAGCTTTTCCGTGGACATCTACAGCCTGGGCGCGACCCTGCACGAGCTGCTTTCCGGCTCCCCGCCCTTCGTGGGCAACACCGATCTGGAAATCATGATGGGGCACCTGGAAAAAGCGCCCCTGCCTCTGACCGAACTTCCCGACGACGAAGCCGGCCGGGCCTGCCGCGATCTCCTGGCCAAGGCCCTGGCCAAAACGCCCCAGGAGCGTTTCCCCAGCGCCGAAACCTTCCTGGAGGACGTGCGGCGCATCCGGGCCATGCTCCCGCCCCTTGGCCCATGGCCGGCGGCCGCTCCGGCCACGGCCGGGCCCCAGGCCGGGAGCGAGCAGGCTCCCGGGGCGACCGCCGCCGTTTCCCCGGCCGCCCCCTATGCCGCCCCACGCGCCGGCCTCGACGCGACGCTCCCGGGACAGTCCGCCGAACCAGGCGGGACGGCCCAAACCGCGCCGTCCCCTCCCGAGGAGGCGACGCGAATGCCCATCGCGCCGGCAGCCCCGCAACGCCCCGCCACAGCCGGACAGGCCGACGTCCCGGACCCGCGCCAGGAGCGGCATGACGCCGGAGCGCCCCAGCCGCGACCGGCCGCCGTGGGCCGGGCCGGCGGACGCAAAGCCCTGCCGGCCGTCATTGCCCTGGCCGTGGCCCTGGGCCTTGGCGGCTATCTCGTCCTGGGTGGCGGGGACAAAGCGCCCTCCCCGCCCATGGCGACGCCCCAAGCCGGACCTCGTGAAGCATCTTCCCCCACGCCCGACCCCGCCCCGGCCGGGCTGGCGGCGGGCGTCATGCCTGCGGAACCGGTCCAGCCGGTCCAGGCCGCGCCAACGCCTCCGCCGCCGCCAGCGGCTGCCGCCGAACCCCGGCCCGAGGCGGCGACCCCGCCGACGCCGACGGTCCAAGCGCCGGTCCCGACAGCTGCGACCGAAGCAGCCGACGACAGGTGACGGCACGTCCGTCGATAAGCCAGCCGGCTCGATGGGAGCTCTTGGCCGGCCACGATCACCGCACCCGGCGCCAGTCCCCGTCGATCGTGCGCGGCGGCGTCCGGCGGCTGTGGCCGAGATGGTCGGCAAGGATGGCCATGTTCTTCCGGTTCGCCTTCCAGAACACGTCGGCGACGTTGCCGACGACGGGAATGGCGCTGATCAGGCTGTCC
>JAEZMB010000316.1 GCA_023435825.1 Pseudomonadota bacterium
CCGTCCGACTTCGGACGGCGGGGCGCGGCCGCTACTTGCTCATGTTGGGATGGTGGACGTCGCCGTCCATCTCGATGGTATGGCACACGTCGCAGCGTTTGCCCGAGGCCACCACCCCGGGCGCGCCCATGTATTGCATAGGCGCTGCGTTGTTGACGTCAAGCCCGTAGTCGTTGACCGCGACAAACGTGGCATGGGGCGGGCCGTGGCAGGCGGCGCAGGGAATGTTGCCGGTGTCCTCGGTGCGGTTGCGGAAAAGGCCGGCCGCGTCCTTGGTCCAGGTGTTGAACGCCGAGGCGTCCTTGGCCGGGCGGGTGAAGTCCTTGTGGCAGGTCAGGCAATCGGGCAGCTGGGTCCAGGCGGCCCGGGGCCGGACAGCGGCCGAAGTCGCCACGAGCCTGGGGGCCAGGGGGGCCAGCAGGCGCGCGGCGGCGGCCTTGCCGGCGGCCTTTTCGAAGTTGAGAAGCGAGATGGCGTGGTCTTCCATGTAGCCGTGGCAGCGCGGACAGCCGATGCCGGCGGCGGCGTGGTTGTCGCGCTGGGCCTGGGTGATCCCAGTGGGCGAGGTCGGATGGCAGCGGTTGCAGGCCTCCTCGCCAAGGCCCGTCATGTACGTGGCGTGGAAGCCGTGGACAGCGGCGGAGAGCGACAACAGTTCCTTGCGTCCGGCCAGCCCGGCGGCGTTCGGCCCGGCGTCGGGATGGCAGCCGAAGCAGGCCACGGGAGTTCCGGAGGCGGCCTGAGCGGCCAGGGTCGTACCGTTTCGCTTGTCGTGGACGGCCAGGATCGCCTGGGCCGTGGGCTTGGCCACACCGGTCTCCCCGGCCTCGCGCCAGTCCCCGCCGTGGCAGGTCTTGCAGCCCATTTCCGTGGACACGGCCAGGGAAACCTTGGTTTCGGCCACGGTCTTGCCCGTGGCGTCGGCGGCCGTCACCGTGAAGACCGGATAGGGGTTCACCTTGCCCGAAGCCTCATAGGGCGAGACCGGGATGCCGGCGGCGGTGAAGAGCTTGCCCGAAGCGGCCATGGCCCCGTCCGGGGACAGGCCCGTGGACGAAACATTGGGCGCAAGCTCCTTGCCGACAAGCGCCTTGGCGTATTTCCAGAATTCCAGTTTGGCGGCCGGGTCCTTGGCCCCGTCCGGGGCGGCGTAGCGCACGGTCAGGCCCTCGGTGGCCGCTTCCGGCAGCACGTCGCGCTTAACGACCACAGCCTTCAGGCCATTGCCCGGCACGGCCAGGGAAAACGAGCCGTCGCAGCCGGCCATGGCCACCACGCCGAGTTCCCCAACGGCCAGCACCAGGTGGGTGGCGTTTTCCGGGTCAAAGGCCGGGATGGCCACCTCGGCCGGGGTCACCTCGGCCGGCGTGTCCTTGGCCGGGGGCCGCTTGTTGACGTCCTGGGCGATGTAGGCGGCCAGGGCGGCCCGCTCGGCCGGGCTGCCGAGAAAGGGCGGCATGTGGGTGAAAAGCTTGCCCTGGCCGGTGAGGTAGGCCTCCAGGCCCACGGCCCCCACGTGGCGGGTGAACTTGCGGATGTCGCGCACCGGCCCGTCGATGCTGTGGCAGCTCAGGCACTGCAGCGTATAGAGGTCCGCGCCGGCGGCGAGTGTGTTGTCCGGGGTGGCCTCATGGGCCTTGGCCCACTTGGCCCGGGGCAGGATGGGCGCTTCGTAGGGCGCGGCCTGGCTCGGGCGAATGTCCGTGGACCAGAGCATCCCTTCGATGAGCCAGGGTTTGCGGGCGGCCTCGCGCATGGTCTCGAAGGCCCCGACAATGCCAAGGCCCACCAGCAGCAGGCACACGGCCAGAACCCGGCGCAGGGCCAGCGGCAGCCGGGAAACCAGGGCCAGCGAGCCGACGGCCACGGCCAGGAGCATGGCCGGCCAGGCGGCCTGGTAGGCGGCCATATCACTGGCCCGGCGCAGGAAGAAGTCGCGCACGGACTCCGGCAGCACGCCCACGTACCACCAGCCCGAGAGCAACAGCACCGGCGCGGCGGCCACGGCCCAGCGGCAGGAAGCCCGCAGCATGGTCTCCCGGGCCTCCTCGTCGTCGATGCCAAGGGCAGTGGCAAAGCCGAACAGCCCGGCCAGGAGCAGCCCCAGGGCGAAGCGCAGCACCAGGGACGGCCAGAAGGTCGGATTAAAAAAGCCGTCCCAGAAATCGCGGGTGGCCGGCCAGTCGCCCGGGGTCAGCATGAAGCCGATGATGCCGTTGACGGTGAAAAGCGACAGGAAGGCAAAGGCGAAATAGAGCCAGCCGACCAGCATGTGGCGCTTGGGGTCCAGCCGGTCATAGCCGTAATAGTAGACCAGAAGCGCCCCGATCTCGCCGGCGAAAAAGGCCCACTCGGCCGCCCAGCCCCAGGCGAAGGAACGCACCAGGATGAGCGTGGCCTGGGGGGATAAAAGCGAGATCGTCAGCCAAATGCCGACCCCGGACAGGCCGCCGAAGACCATGGTGAGCAGCAGGAAAAACCGGGTGTGGCGATGCAGGTAGGTCAAAAGCGGCCGCGAGCCGGTGCGCCGGGCCATGGCCTCGGTAAGGACCAGAAAAAGGCCGCCGCCCACGGCGAAATGGGCCACGTACACATGCAGCACGGCGATGAGGATGATCCAGAAGCCGCCGCCGAAGGCTCCAAGCTGCCAGACGGGAAAATCCATGTCCTAACCCCTTTTGGCCGCGCGGCGGTAACAGGAAACAGCCCAGAACGACGCCGCGGCCACGACCGCCGTGCTCACGACGAAAAAGACGAAAGGCCCGATCTGGAAATCCGTGGGCATGGCCGCCGGATCGAACTGCGGGGCCAGATAGCCCAGGCGCGCCACCGACCGCACGGTCGCCATGCAGACCACGGCCAGGGCCGTGAAAAAGGCCGCCCGGCCGGGGCGGCCCCGAAAAGCGGACAACAACGCCGCCGCCGCCAGCCCCAACCCGCCGACAAAGGCCAGGGAGCCGCCGGTGTGCAGCCCGAAAAACCGTTCCATCACCGCACTTGGCAGGGACAGCAGATACCACAAGCCTATGGGAATCTGGGCCAGGGTCGCGGCGATGAACCAGTGCAGGCCCGTACGGCCGCGCTTGCCCGCGTCGGCGTCAGGGGCCTTAGGCGAAAAAAGCGCCACATACAGTCCGCCCACGGCCAGGGAGGCGGCCAGGAAATGCAGCCAGCGCGGCAAAAAGGTCGGATCAGCCAGGGCCGTCGCCAGGCCGGCCGGCGCGGTGAAATAGCCCGTCCACAAGTCCGGCCGCAGGGCCAGGGTCGAGACGTTGACCAGAATGAGGCTGGCCCCCAGCAGCAGCACGGCCGAGGCGGCCGACAACAACCCCGCCCCCGGCGCGCCGGCCCGGGGCTGGTAGACGTAGAGCAGGGCGTAGGCGATCATGACGACCATGAACAGCGACAGCCAGGGCACGGCCGAGACGATGGCGGCGGTATACAGATAACGGCCGTAGAGCACCGAGGCGAATAAAAGCGGCGGCACGGCCAGGTTGACGCCGATGGCCACTGCCGACGGCAGGCGCTTGGCCAGCCCCACGGCCGTCTCGCGGCCGGCCCCGGGGGCGAAAAGCGTCAGCAGCGTGCCGCCCAGAGCCACGTTGATCACTAAAATGTGCGCGGCGAACGTCAGCACGAGCAGCGCCTCGATAAGGCCCCACGGGCCGGGGATGGCCTCGCCCGGGGCCAGGGTCAGTATTGGGGGCATGGAAACGTCTCTCCCTTCCCGGCCAGGGCGGCGCGGAAGGTCTCGCAGGCCTTGCGGCGGCCCATTTTCCGGATTTTCCATGTTCTATACGAGAATATGGGAGCCATCACAACGAAAAAGGCGCACAACCGGACTCCATGCCAAGATGGGGGACCCGGCCTTCTCGCGCGGCCGTCGAGCGGCATGGACATTGGCCGCGATCACGGCCCCGGACGTTTTGCGCGTCCCGGCCAGCTCCCGGCCCACGGTCCGAAAGCCCCCTGCCCCGCCCCTCGACGCGCCGGCCGCGCCGTGCTAGGGCCAGCGCAAAAAAGGGGAGTGCCTACCCTGGTTTTTCCCTTTTCCCGCCCGGCCCCTTGCCCTTGGACGGTCCAAGGCCATTTCCCCTATAACCGGGCGGGTTTTTGCACCAGCAAACGGGGAGTATCCCCGTCACCATAGGCGGCAGGCCGGCAAGGCCGCCCCAAAGGACGACACGCACATGGAAAAACGCGAGAACATGGCCCTGCAAGTGACCAAGGAAATCGTGGTCAAGTTCGTCGAGACCGGCCGCATCTCGCCCGGCAACTTCACCGAGCACTTCGGCCCCATCTATGAAGAAGTGCTGCGGGTCATAAGCCGCAACGAAACGGCCGGCGAAACGCGCGAAAAAGTGCGGGTCATCGCCAAGGGCGGGCAGGACAATGGCTGAGTTGCCCGTTCCCGGGGACAACCGCCGGGTGGCCGGCATGTTCGGCCGGGTGGCCGGCTGCTACGACCTGCTCAACCACCTGCTCTCGGCGGGGTTGGACATCGCCTGGCGTCGGGCCATGGTCCGGGCGCTTCTGGCTCCGGGCCTGCCGCCCGGCCCCATCCTCGATCTGGCCGCCGGAACCCTCGACGTGTCCATCGCCATCGCCCGCCGCAGCGACCGGCCCATCCTCGCCGCCGACGTCTGCGAACCCATGCTGCGGGCGGGCCTGGGCAAGCTCGACGCAGCCCTTGGCCGCCGCATCCACCCCACCGTGGCCGACGGCCGCGTGCTGCCGCTGCCCGACGCCTCGGTGGCCGGGGCCACCATCGCTTTCGGCATCCGCAACATCCGCCCGCGCCCCGAGGCCCTGGCCGAACTGGCCCGGGTCATCCGGCCCGGCGGACGGCTGGCCATCCTCGAATTCGGCACCGGCAAACGCCGCATGTGGGGGGGACTCTACAACTTCTACCTGCGCAACATCCTGCCGCGCATCGGCAAACTCATCTCCGGCGACGACGAGGCCTACCGCTACCTGGCCGCCACCATCAGCGAATTCCCCGAGGAATCCGTGCTGGCCGAGGAAATGCGACAGGCCGGCTTCGCCTCCGTGGACTACCGCGCCATGGCCGGCGGCATCGTGTTTTTACATGCTGGCGTGAAGGCGTAGGAATGCCTCCGGCGGCCGGGAGGGGGTAACCCCCTCCCGGACCCTCCCTG
>JAEZMB010000071.1 GCA_023435825.1 Pseudomonadota bacterium
CGGGGGGCCCGCCGCGGCCCGCCCGCCCTGGGACCTCTCCGCCGGGGGCCTCAGGCCCCCGGACCCCCGATATGGGGTATGGTGTCCTGCCTGGGGATGGCCCAGGGCAGGGGGTCGTTATTCTGTCACGTCCGCGAAAAACGTGTACGCTGCTCGCGGAGAATGCGCGAAAACCAGTATTTTCTAAAAAAATACTATCGTATTTTTTCAGGGGCGACGCTAGTCGTCCTCGCCGAGGTAGGCCTTGATGACTTCGGGATTGGCCTGAATCTGGTCAGGGGTGCCGGCGGCCAGGGGATGGCCGAAATGGAGCACCGTCACGAAATCGCTGACGCTCATGACCAGATCCATGTCGTGCTCGACCAGACCCACGGCCACGCCACGGCGGTCGCGGATGGCCCGGATGAGGTTGCCCAGTTCGGCGGTTTCCTTGGAATTGAGGCCCGCGGCCGGTTCGTCCAGGAGCAGAAGCTTTGGCGAGGCGGCCAAGGCCCGGGCCATTTCCAGCAACCGCTGCTTGCCGTAGGGCAGATCCCCGGCCGGGGCGTTGGCGAGATCGGCCAGCCCGACGAATTCCAGACAGTCCAGGGCCGCCTCCCGGCATTCCCGCTCGGCCCGGCGGAACCCGGGCGTGCGCAAAAGGCTTGCGGCCACGGAGTAGCGCGTGAGCGCATGGCGGCCGGCCATGACGTTTTCCAGCACCGACATGGAGGTGAAGACTTCCAGGTTCTGGAAAGTGCGCACCACGCCGGCCCCGGCCCGTTTGTGGGGCGGCAGGCCTGAAATGTCGGTCCCATCCAGGAGCACCGCGCCGGAGGTCAAGGGGACCATGCCGGTGATGGCGTTTAACAGCGTGGTCTTGCCCGCGCCGTTGGGGCCGATAAGCGCGGTCACCGTGCCCGGGGCGATGGCGAAGTCGGCTTCGGTCAGGGCATGGATGCCGCCGAAACGGACGGTGGCGGCCGCAACGTCCAGCAGGGCGGCGGTCATGACGCGCCTGCCTTGCGGCGAAGCCGTCTGGTCAAGCGCGACAGGCCCCCGGCCAGGCCGTCGGGCAAAAACATGATGGTGAGCACCAAAATGGCTCCGTAAACAAGGATGTCGATATCCTCGAATTCCCGCAACGCCTCGGGCAGGGCGGTCAGAAAGAGCGCGCCGGCCACCGATCCCCAGACGCTGGCCATGCCGCCGAGCACCACCATGACCACCAGCTGCACCGAAAAGCCGAAGCCGAACGAGGCCGGGGCAATAAAGCTCAGGTAGTGGGCGTAGAGCACGCCGGCCAGCCCGGCCAGGGCGGCGGACAGGACAAAGACGAAACGCTTGTGGGCGGCGATGTCCACGCCCAGGCTCGCGGCCGCCTTTTCGGACACGTGCAAGGCCCGAAGCGCCCGGCCGGTGCGGGACTTCATGAGATTGAGGGAGAGCAGCACCACAAAGGTCAGCACCACGGCCATGAGGTTGTAGTAGCTGCGGTCGGAAGTGAATTCGTAGCCGAAAAGCGCCAGACGCGGGATGCCGACATAGCCCGAAGGGCCGCCGGTGGCGTCAACGGCTTCGTTGAAGACGATGGAGACGATGATGCCGAACCCGAGCGTGGCCATGGCCAGATAGTGGCCCTTGAGCTTCAGCGTCGGCGCGGCCACGATCCAGGCCACGACGGTGGCGAGTGTCACGCCGATGGCCATGCCGGCCGGGATGGGCAGGCCAAAGCGCGTGGTGGCGATGGCCGTGGCGTAGGCCCCGAGGCCATAGAAGGCGGCATGGCCCAGCGACACTTGGCCGGCGTAACCCATAAGGAGATTGAGCCCCACGGCGATGACGGCGTTGAGCGCCCCCAGGATGCAGATGCTCAGGTAGTATTCGTTGGGCAGCGTGTAGGGCACGGCCAGGAGCAGCAACAGAAAAAGGGCCGCCTGGGCGGCGTTTTGGCCGAAAACGGGCAGCTTCATACGCGCTCCACGCCGGCCTTGCCGAATAGCCCGGAAGGCTTGACGAAAAGGAGCAGCAGCAACACCACGAAAGCAAACGCATCCTTGTAGCCCGAGGCGATAAAGCCCGCGCCAAAGGATTCCAGCACGCCCAGCACCAGTCCGCCGGCGGCCGCGCCAAAGGGGTTGCCCAGGCCGCCCAGGATGCAGGCGGCGAAGCCCTTGAGGCCAAGCATCATGCCCACGTCATAGGCGGTCATGGTGATGGGGGCCAGGATGGCCCCGGCCGTGGCCCCGATGAGGCCGCTGATGGCAAAGGACAACAGCGCCATGCGGGCCACGGAAATGCCCACCAGACTGGCGGCCTTTTTCTGGCAGGAGCAGGCCAGCATGGCCTTGCCCTGGATGGTGGCGGTGAAAAAGAGCTTGAGGGCAGCCAAAAGGGCCAGGGTGACGGCCAGCACCCACAGGCTCTGGGGCTGGATGGCCGCGCCCAGGGCCAGGATGGGGGCCGTGCCGCTAAAGGCCGGCAGGGCGTGGGTGTCCTTGCCAAAGGCCAGCATGGCTCCGCCGCGCAGCAGGATGGAGACGCCGATGGTGATGATGACGGCGTTGATGGCCGGCGCGCCGGCGATGGGCCGGATGGCCAGCCGTTCCATGAGGCCGCCGATAACGGCCGTGGCCAGACAGGCCAGCACGATGGCCAGGGGCAGGGGCAGCCCCACCCCCAGCAAGCATACCGAGAGCATCCCGCCGAGCATCACGAACTCGCCCTGGGCGAAGTTGATGATGCCGGTGGTGTTGAAGATCATCGTAAACCCGAGCCCGATCAGGCCATAGGCGGCCCCCTGGGTGAGTCCGGAAACGAGGTATTGGGGCGCGCCGGCAAACATCGTTACTGACCGACAATAACCCAGTCGCCCTTGTCGATGCCGAGCATGATGAAGGCGTCGGGGCCAAGACCGGCATGGTCCTCGGGGGTGAAACTGAAAATGCCGCCGATGCCGGAGAAGTTCTGGATCTTCTCCAGGGCGTCGCGGATGGCCTCGGGCTTGTCGGAGCCGGCGTTGGCAATGGCTTTGACGGCCAGATGGAGCGAATCGTAGCCGTGGCCGCCAAAGGTCGAGACCGGGGCCTTGAAGCGCTCGTCATAGGCCTTGGCATAGCCCACGAGCAGGGCCTTTTCCTTGTCCGTGTCGGGCAGCTTGTCGGCGGCGGTGATCTTGCCGGCCGGCAGGAGCAAGCCTTCGGCCGCGTCGCCGGCCAGTTCGATGAACTTCTTGGAGGCCACGCCGTGGCTCATGTACAGCGGGGTCTTGATGCCGAGCTGGACGCGGTTTTTCGCCACCACGGCCGGTCCGGGGTTGGTGCCCCAGCAGATGACGGCGTCCGGGGCCGCGCCCTGGATCTTGGTCAACTGGGCGGTCATGTCGGTGTCTTTCGGACCGAAGACCTCGTCGGCGACCAGCTCGAAGCCCTCGGCCGGGACGAGTTCCTTGAGCACCTCGCGGCCGGCCTGGCCGAAGCCGTCGGACACGGTGAGGATGGCCAGCTTCTTGTAGCCCTTGGCCTTGGCGTGGGTGAGGATGCGGGCCACGGCCAGGCGGTCGGACGGGGCGACCTTGAAGATATAGGGATTGACCGGCTTGGTGATCTTCTCGGCGGCCGAGCAGGAGATGAGCGGCACCTTGGCGGCGGCGGCCTTGCCCATGACGGCGAGCGAATTGCCCGAGGTGGTGGGGCCGAGGATGGCGGCCACGTTTTCCTTCTTGATCAGGCGATCCACGGCCAGCACGGCCTTATTCACGTCGGTCTCGTCGTCGAGGATGACCACTTCCACCGGCCGGCCGAGCACGCCGCCGGCGGCGTTGATCTTGTCGACTTCCATGAGGATGGTGTTTTTCTCGGGTTCGCCCAGAAACGAGGCCGGTCCGGTGACGGACAGCACCGCGCCCAGGCGCACGGGCTCGGCGGCAAAGGCGCAGGTCGCGGCGCACAGAAGGCCTAGGGCGGTGAGGATCGCTTTGACTCGCATGGTTCGCTCCTTCAAGCGCGCTGCCGCGCCGCAGGGAATCCCCTACGGCGCGGCGGCGTCGGCTGTGTCGATTCGCGTTCCGTCCTTGTAGACGGAATCGGGCGGGAAGGAAACCGGGAAAGCCTGCTGTATGACGGTCTAGTCGGCCAGCAGCTTGAAATCGCCGCCGGCGATGGTGACCATGACAAAGGCGCTTTCGTCAAGGCCGTTGTGGTCCTCGGGCGAGAAGCGGAACACGCCGGTGATGCCGGGGAAGCCGTTGATCTTTTCCAGGGCGTTCCGGATGCCGGCCGGGCTGGCGTCGCCGCCGGCCTTTATCGCCTCGGCCACGAGCATGAGGCCGTCGTAACCGTAGCCGCCAAAGGCCGAGGCCGGAGTCTTGAAGCGCTCCTCGTAGGCCTTGGCATAGGCAGTGAGCGGCGCTTTCTGGGGATCGCCGTCGGGCAGCTGGCCGGCCACGGTGAGCTTGCCGGCCGGCAGGAGCAAGCCTTCGGCCGCGTCGCCGGCCAGTTCGATGAATTTCTTGGAGGCCACGCCGTGGCTCATGTACAGCGGGGTGGTGATGCCCAGCTGGACGCGGTTTTTGGCCACCACGGCCGGTCCGGGGTTGGTGCCCCAGCAGATGACGGCGTCGGGGCTGGTGCCCTTGAGCTTGGTGAGCTGGGCGGTCATGTCCGTGTCCTTGGGGCCGTAGACCTCGTCGCCGACCAGCTCGAAGCCCCCGGCCGGGATCATTTCTTTCAGCACCTCGCGGCCGGCCTGGCCGTAGCCGTCGGACACGGTGAGCACGGCCAGCTTCTTGTAGCCCTGCTTCTTGGCGTGGGCCAGGATGCGGGCCACGGCCAGCCGGTCGGACTGGGCGGTCTTGTAGACGAATGGGTTGACCGGCTTGACGATCTTCTCGGCGGCGGCCATGGACACCATGGGCACCTTGGCGGCTTCGACCTTGGGGGCCACGGCCAGGGAGTTGCCGGACACCGTGGGGCCGACCATGGCCACGACGTTTTCCTTTTTGAGCAGCCGGTCCACGGCCAGCACGCACTTATTGACGTCGGTCTCGTCGTCCAGGACGATGACTTCCACCGGCCGGCCGAGCAGTCCGCCAGCGGCGTTAATGGCGTCGGCCTGCATCTGCAGGGTGTTTTTCTCGGGTTCGCCCAGGAAAGAGGCCGGGCCGGTGGCGGAGACCACCGCGCCGATGCGGATGGGCTCGGCGGCCTGGGCCGGCAGGGCGACGGACAGGGCGGCAAGAAGGAGAATCGTCAAGGAAGCAAGGCGCATGGAACCTCCAGGCTGGTATGGGGCAACGAATCTTCGGATATTGGGTCACTTCCATACCGGCGAGGCGGGTTTTTGGCAATTATGTCATAATAACTATTTTGATTTTCAACTTTTTGTCAGGCCGAAGAAGATGCGCCAGACACGAGGCAACGGGGCAGCTGCCGCCGTTTTTCGGCCTTGAACGGGCGATTATCCGGCGTCAAAACCGCTTCAGCATGGTTTTTGGGGTCGCGGCCGGAGCATTTTGGCGCGCAAGGCCGGAGCACGCCAAGGCAGCCGTCATGAAGCCGGGGCGGCTTGCCTCGGCTGGCGCGGCTTTGTATGGAATGGGCAAGAATGTGAAATGTCCTGCCCAAGGAGTGCGCCATGCCCGCTTTTTGCCGCGCCGCTGTGGTGGTTTTTTGCCTGCTGATCCTGTCCGCGTCCCTGGCTCTGGCCCAAACGCCCGGCCCGGCGTCCGGTCAGGACACCAAGCCCAAGCCGGCCCCGGCCCAGGCCGCGCCGGCCCCCGCGCCCGCCGCCCAAAAAGGCGCCGCGGCGCCCGGG
>JAEZMB010000100.1 GCA_023435825.1 Pseudomonadota bacterium
ACAAACGGGGAAACGGGGGGGGGGACGGGCCCCGGCGGCGGGGCGGGGCCCACCCCCCCCCGGACCCTCCCGATAGGGGGATGCGCTCTGGCGTAAAGGTGTCGGGCGGAAGCTAGACGGCGGGGCCTTTGGCGCGGCGCAGCAGGAAACGGTAGGACCGGATGCCGTGCACCATCTCGGCCAAGAGCCTGCCGCCGCCGCGCACGAAACACAAAAGCGGCATGAAGCCCCAGGACTGGCTGGCGTAGAGCACCCGGCGCAGTTTGCGCGACCAGACAAGCTCCGGCAAGATGTCGCGGTTGAGCCCCTTGGCGTAGAGGGCGTGGGGATCGGCCTGCCGGGTCAGCGCCGCCAGGGCCGCCTCGGCGGCAAGCTCACCGCTGCGCAGGGCGTAGTAGATGCCCTCGCCGAAAAGCGTTTCGACCAGCCCCGCCGCGTCGCCGGCCAGCATCACCCGGCCGTGCCACGGCTTTTCGATGTAGTTGCCGTACGGCAGCCCATGCCCCTTGGCCGCGTCGGCCAGCTCGGGCGGCAGCCCCAAAAATTCCACGAACTCCCGGAACTTGGCCCGAAACTCCCGGCCATGCCGGGCGCTGTGGCCGCCGATGCCGATGGCCAGCCGGTCGGCATGGGGAAACACCCAGCCGTAGCCGGCCCGCAAAAATCCGGCATAGACCGTGGGATGCTCGGCCCGCAGATCGGCATGGGCCGGCGCGGCCAGACGCGGATCGTCGCGGTCGATGTAAAATTCCAATGCCCCGCCCATGCCGGCCTTCCAGTTGGCTCCGTCAAAAGGGCAGGCCCGCCGGACCACGCTGGCCACGCCGTCGCAGCCCAGCACATACCGGCCGCGAAACTCCCGGCCGTCAGCCGTGTGCACCGTGCCCGTGGCCGGATCGACGCGGGAGACGGCCAAGCCCAGGCGCACATCGGCCCCGGCCTTGACCGCCCGGTCGGCCAGGTGCTTGTCGAACACCCGCCGCTTGGTCAGATGGAACGGATAAAACATCTCGCCCTGGGCGATGATGTGGTCGCGGAAGCGGATGCAGTAGCCGGCCGGGGCTGCGTTGAACACGCCCGAGGCGAGCAGGCCCTCGGGCGCGTCGCCGAAAACGCGCTCCAGCACGTCCACGGCCTTCCAGGTGAGCAGCCCGGCGCACAGCTTGTCCCGGGGAAATTCGGCCTTGTCGAGCACCAGGACGCTTGCGCCCCGGGAAGCCAGCACATGGGCGGCGGTGGAGCCGGCCGGCCCCGCGCCGACGATGACGACGTCGTGTGTTGGAGTCATGGTGGATCGCAGGCAAAAGGTTGGGGCGCGCCCGGCAATCCCGCCGCCGGGTTGCCAAGGGACGCCGCCCGGGCGTAAAACCGGGCGGAGCATACCCGCGACGCGCCCGGCGGGCAATCCGCCGGCAAGGCAAAATCCTCATGCCCGACACCATTTTCGATGCCGCCGTCTTCGACTTCGACGGCACCCTGGCCGAGCTGGTCCTGGATTTCACGGCCATGAAGCAGCTCGTGGCCCGGCAGGCCACCGCGTTTTTGCCCGCCGTGCCGCCGGCAAACGGCCTGCCGGCCCTGGAATACGCCGCGACGCTGGCCGCCGCCATCGCCCGGACCGATCCCGACGCTTCCCGGCGCTTCGCCGCCTTGGCCGTCCAGGGCATCGAGGCCATGGAGACCGACGGGGCCGCCCGGGCCAGCCTTTTCCCCGAAACCCGGGCCGCCCTGGCCGCCCTGGCCGGACGCGGCGTCAAGGTCGGCGTCATCACCCGCAACTGCCGCCGGGCCGTGCTGACGGTCTTTCCCGATTGGCACGATTTCGCCGGCGTGCTCCTGGCCCGCGACGACACGCCGCGCGTCAAGCCCGATCCCGAACATCTGCTGGCGGCGCTCCAGGCCCTTGGCGCAACGCCGGCCCGCGCGCTCATGGTCGGCGACCACCCCATGGATCTGGCCGTGGGCAAGGCCGCCGGCACGCGCACGGCCGCAGTCGCCAGCGGCCACGTAGGCCGCGACGAACTGGCCCGCCACGAGCCGGATTATCTGGCGGCCGATGTGGGGGAACTGGTGGCGAAGTTGATGGGATGATGGGATACAGGAAGAAGAGGAAGAAGGCCTCCGGCGGCCAAAGGGCTGAGCCCTTTGGATTCCCACCTGGGGTGGCGGTCGGCGGGGGCGTTGTGGGAGGATGGCGTATGGTCCGGGACGGATGTGAGGTCGAGAGCAAAAGGCGTCTGCCGAAGACGGCGGCGTTGTGCATCGCGCTTGTGGCGGCCCTGTGTCTGCTGGCCGGCTGCGGCGGCGGCAAAAAAACCAAGGCCGAGCCGGGCAAACCCTCGGGATTTTCCTCGGCTGACGCCAAGAATATCCACACCTTCATTGTGCGCTTCCCGGACGTGGCCGCAAGCGGCGACGCCGGGGCCATGCTGCGCCTTTTCACCGAGGACGCCCGCTACGTGCCGCTTTTGGGCAAGGATGTGCGGCCCATACGGGGCGGCGAGCTGGAAAAACAGCTGCCGGCCGTCCTGGCCGAACAGCGCCGGCTGGGGCTTCGGATGCAGTGGCGCGAACCCATGGACATCCAGGTCAAGGGCGAACGGGCCAGCGTGCGGGCCGTGGCCGACCTGCGCTGGAACGAGGGCGGCAAGCCCATGAATGCCGTGGTGAGCTGCTATTTCGGCCTGGTGCGCGACGACAATTATCTGTGGCGCATCCGGGAGTTCCACGGCGAACCGGTGGGGCCAAGCTTCAAGGTGCAGCCCCAAGCCCAGCCGGCCAAGGCCCCGGCCAAAAAGACCGTGCGCAAGGAAAAGATCGTCATCAAGGGCGAACCGGAAAAGCCCGCCGCCGCGCCGCCGGCCCCCGCGCCCCAGCCGCAGCCGGCCCCGCCGCCGCCCGCCCAGGAAAAGCCGCCCCACGACGGCCCGCTCATCGAGGATACGCCCAAGCCATTTTTTTAGCAGACGGGGGGGGATGCCTCCGGCGGGGGGGGG
>JAEZMB010000119.1 GCA_023435825.1 Pseudomonadota bacterium
AAATTTAACACCTCCCCCGCCCGCCCCCGGCCCTGGGCCCGCCCCCCGACGCCCGGGCCGAGGCCGGGGCCGCCCTGGCCGACGCCGTGCGCGAGTGCGAACCCCTGGCCCAGGCCCGGGGGCTGGAGCTGGCGCGCGCCCTGCCCGAGGCCGGGCTGGCCGTGGCCTGCGACCAGGGCCAGCTGGCCCAGGTCTGGCGCAACCTGCTGGAAAACGCCATCCGCTTCAGCCCCGAGGGAGGGCGTATCGTGCTGGCCGCCGCCCCCGACCCCGACCGGGGCCTGGCCGTGTGCTCGGTTCTCGACCAGGGGCCGGGCATCCCGCCCGAGGAACGCGAGCGGGTCTTCGAACGCTTCTACCGGGTGGAGCGCCATCGCTCCAAGACCCCGGGCAGCACCGGCCTTGGCCTGGCCATCGTGCGCCACATCGTGGAGCGCCACGGCGGCCGGGTCTGGGTGGAGCGCGGCCGGGGCGAGATGCCCGGGGCCGCCTTCCATTTCACCCTGCCCATGGCCCAGCCGCCCAAGGCCGACGCGGCGGCCGAAACCGCCGCCCCCGGACCGCGAACCCAGGCATCATGAACAGGCCGGCCGCAGACGCGCCCAACCGCCGCCGCAAGGAAACACCATGTCCGACACCGTGAAAATGGCCTCCAGGGCCCTCAATTTCTACTACGGCCGGTTCAAGGCCCTTCAGGACATCAACCTCGTCGTCTACGCCAACCAGGTCACGGCGCTCATTGGCCCCTCGGGCTGCGGCAAGTCCACCTATCTGCGCTGCTTAAACCGCATGAACGACCTCATCGCCGGGACCCGGGTGGAGGGCGAGCTGACCCTGGACGGCCAGGACATCTACGCCCCGGACCTCGACGTGGTGGAGCTGCGCCGCCGGGTGGGCATGGTCTTCCAAAAGCCCAACCCCTTCCCCAAGACTATCTTTGAAAACGTGGCCTACGGCCTGCGCGTGGGCGGCATCCGCGACAACGCCTACATCTCCGAGCAGGTGGAAAAAAGCCTTCGCGGCGCGGCCCTGTTCGACGAGGTCAAGGACCGCCTCCACGACTCGGCCCTGGGCCTGTCCGGCGGCCAGCAGCAGCGCCTGTGCATCGCCCGGGCCCTGGCCATCGAGCCGGAAGTGATCCTCATGGACGAGCCGGCCTCGGCTCTGGACCCCATCGCCACCCAGAAGATCGAGGAGCTCATCCACGAGCTGAAAAAGCGCTTCACCATCATCATCGTCACCCACTCCATGCAGCAGGCCGCCCGCGTCTCGGACCGCACCGCCTTTTTCTACATGGGCCGGCTCATCGAGGAAGACGCCACGGAAACCATCTTCACCCGCCCGGCCCAGAAACAGACCGAGGACTACATCACCGGTCGTTTCGGCTGATGCGTCGCCGACACCCGTCGCAAAATCGGGGGCGGCCGGCATATTGTCCGGCCGCCCCCTTTGATTTTGGCGCGTAATTGGCTACACCTTGTAGCCTCTCGCCCGGGAGCCGGGTTGTTTTGTGCCGCCTCCCCGTGCCGCATCTCCAACCGCAAGGACGTACCGGCATGAGGTTTCCGCTTTTTCCCGCCAAGATCGCCCTGGCCGTGTGTCTGCCCGCCGTGGCCGCGCTGGTGCTCGGGCTTTTCGCCGTCTCCCGGCTGGACGGTCTGGCCGCGCGCTCCAAGACCCTTGAAACCGCCCGCCTGCCCCGGGCCGATCTGGCCGTGGCCGTGGAGCGCCGGCTGCTCCTGGCCGCCCAGGCCATCCGGGGCTATGCCCTGTCCGGCGACCGCGACGCCCTGGAGCGGGCCAAGAAAGACCTGGGCCAGGCCGCCGACGCCCTGCACGCCGCCCGCGAGGCGGCCAGCCGGCCCGGCATGGAAAGCCTGGCCGCCGAAGCCCAGAAGATCGGCTTTCTGCTCGACATCTACAAAAAAGCCGCCGAATCCGCCGCCGCCGCCAACGAACTGGTGGCCAAGGACCGGGCCGATCTGGCCGCCGCCCAGGACGCCTATGCCGCCGCCGTGGCCGGCTACATCGAGTTCAAGACCGCCCAGTGGGACAAGGAGCTGGCCGCCAAGTATCCCCAACCCGATCCCCTGCGCCTGCACGCCAAGCGGCTCAAGACCGCCCAGGCCGTCCAGGACGCCGGGCGCGACGTGCGGCTGGCCGCCGAGGCGGCCAAGGCCGAGCGCGACCCGGGCCGGCTGTCCCAGGCGCTGACCCGCTACGACGAGGCCGAGGCCATGCTGCGCGAGGTGAAGGCCGGCAGCGACGAGGAAAACAAGCGCCTAGCCCCGGTCTTCGCCGCCCTGGCCGCCTGCCGCCAGGCCGCCGGGGCGCTGTTGTCCGACTGGGAGGGGCTTAAGTCCACGGGCCGCCAGATCATCGAGGCCGAGCGGGCCGCCCTGGCCGCCGGGGCCGATCTCGGCGGGGCCACCCTGGCCGAGGCCGCGGCCGACGCCTCGGGGCTGGCCGATTCCGTGCGCGCCTCGCGTCTGCTCCTGGGCGGCGCGGCCTGGGGCATTTGCCTGGTCGGCATTGTTTTCGGCCTGGCCATGGCCTTCCTGCTCGGCGGCCCGGTGCGGCGCTGCGCCTTTTTCGCCCGGGACCTCTCTGTGGGGCGCATGACCGGCAATCTTCCCGTGTCCGGCCACGACGAAACCGCCGTGCTGGCCGAAAGCCTGCGCGAAATGGCCCGGCGCATCGGCAAACGGCTGGCCCGATAAGCCATGGCGACCCTGGCCGCGCGACTGTTGGGCCTGGCCCTGCTGGCCCTGGCCGTCTGGTCGTCCCTGGCGGGCGGCCCGGCCCAGGCCGCCAAAGCGCCGGAATTTCGGGGCATTCCCTTTGGAACGCCGCTTGCCGACGTGCCCGGACTGGTTCCGGTCCTGGACGCCGGCCCGGTGGCCCTGTTTCGCCGCGAGGCCGAAAAGCCCACCTTTGGCGAGGACTGCCAGACCACGGTGCGCTACGGCTTTTCCCGGGGGAAATTCTTTTTCGTGCGGATGCATCTGGCTGGCTGCGAAGATCTCGGGCGGGTCATCGCCGCCTACGAAGCCAAGTACGGCCGGCCGGCCCGGGAAGGCGCGCCGGGCTGGACCCGGCTGGTCTGGCGGCAGCCCACCCTGACCGTCAGCCTGTCCCACGACGCCCGGGAAGGGACCACCGACATCGACTACGTCTATCTCCCGGACCTCAGCCATGACGAGCGCGACACCTGGCAAAGCCTGGACGACGTGCGCGCCCGTGGCCCCATCGGCTTTCGCGGCATCCGGTTCGGTCGCGATATCGAAAGCCTGCCCCAGATGACCGAGGCCTACCGCGAAGGCGCGGCCGTCTACTACCGCCGGGCCGGCGAGCGCCTGGAGCTGGGCGAAACGCGCCTGAGCGACATCCTCTACGGGTTTTTCCAGGGCAAGTTCTTCGCCGTGCTCATGCGGGCCGACGCCGGGGTGGACTTCGAGGCCCTGCGCCAGGCCTACGCCGCCAAATACGGCGCGCCCCGGGCCATCGTGGCCAC
The DNA here is from genome assembly GCA_023435825.1 of Pseudomonadota bacterium. Classification (GTDB taxonomy): domain Bacteria; phylum Desulfobacterota; class Desulfovibrionia; order Desulfovibrionales; family Desulfovibrionaceae; genus Solidesulfovibrio. Next base: position 3,515 of record JAEZMB010000119.1, read on the forward strand.
CCTGGAGGAGGAACTCGTCTGGAGCTGGCCGGGCGCGCAGATCGCTCTGTCGCGCGACACCGCCGCCGGGGGGCTGGCCATCCGCTACGCCGACGCCGCCCGGCTGGCCCAGGTCGTGGCCGCCGAGACCGCGGCCGGCGCGCCGCCGTCGCTGTCCGGCGGGCTGCGCATCTTCTCCAAGGGCGATCCGCCCCGGTCCTTTCGCGGAGCCGCCTTCGGCTCCCCGGAAACCGCCCTGCCCACCGGCGAATTCCTTTTCACCCACCGGGGCCGGCGCAATCTGCGCCGGGCCGACGAACGCCTAAACCTCGGCGACATCCCGCTGATGAGCGTCGTCTACGCCTACGACGCCGGCAAACTGGCCGGCGTGGCCCTGACCATCGCGCCCTCGGGCAGCGACCCCAAGGCCGACTACGACCGCGTGCTGGCCGCCTACAGCGCCAAGTACGGCCCGCCCGTCACCCGGCCGGAACCCGACGGCGCGACCATGCACCTGTGGTCCTGGCCCGGCTTGTCCCTGGCCCTGGTGCGGCCGGCCAAGGGGCCCCTGGAAGTCCACTACGTGGACGCCTCGCTGCTGCGCCGCCGCGAGGCCGCCCTGGCCGACCGCGCCCTGGACGCCCTGGACCGCAAAATCTTCGCCCCGCCGCCGCGCGGGGAAAATCGCATCGAAAACCCCGGACAGGAGTAGCACCATGGACCGCGCCCTGTGCATCCACGGCCATTTCTACCAGCCCCCCCGCGAGGACCCCTGGCTTGGCCGCATCCTGCCCGAAGGCAGCGCCGCCCCGGCCGTGCACTGGAACGAACGCATCTGCCGCGAATCCTACGCCCCCATGGCCCGGGCCCGCCGCCAGGACGGGGCCGGACGCATCGTCGAACTGTTCAACTGCTACAGCCACATGAGCTTCAACGCCGGCCCCACGCTCATGTCCTGGATGGCCCGCTCGGCCCCGGACACCTACGCCCGCATCCTGGAGGCCGACCGCGAAAGCCTCAAGCGCCTTGGCCACGGCAACGCCCTGGCCCAGATCTACCACCACGTCATCATGCCCCTGGCCACCGAGCGCGACAAACGCCTGGAAGTCGCCTGGGCCGTGGAGGACTTCAAGGCCCGGTTCGGGCGCGATCCCGAAGGCATGTGGCTGTCCGAGACCGCCGTGGACACCCCGACCCTGGAAGCCCTGGCCCAGGCCGGCATCCGCTTCACCATCCTGGCCCCGTCCCAGGCCACGGCCGTAAGCGACAACGGCCGCGACTGGCGCGGCGTGGACGCCGGCTCCCTGGACATCCGCCGGCCCTACGCCGTGCGCCTGCCGTCCGGCCGGGAAATCGCCGTCTTTTTCTACCACGGCCCCCTGTCCCAGGCCGTGGCCTTCGAGAATCTCCTGGCCGACGGCGAACACTTCTTCCGCCGCCTGTCCGAATCGGCCGGCGGGGGCCTGCTCTCCCTGGCCACCGACGGCGAGACCTACGGCCACCACTTCAAGTTCGGCGAAATGGCCCTGGCTTATGCCCTGGATCAGGCAAGATCCGGCCGCGACGGCCTCACCCTCACCAACTTCGCCGCCTACCTCGCCGCCAATCCGCCCAAAGCCTACGCCAAGATCCGCGAGGCCTCGGCCTGGAGCTGCGCCCACGGCGTGGAACGCTGGCGCTCGGACTGCGGCTGCACCGCCGGCGACCACCCGGGCTACAACCAGCGCTGGCGCGCCCCCCTGCGTAACGCCCTTGATCTGCTCAAGTCCCGCCTGGACGCCCACTACGACGCCAAGGCCGGCGCGCTGTTCAAGGACGCCGAGGCGGCGCTTGTCGCCTACGGCCAGGTGCTGGCCGGCGCCCAGTCCAAGGAAGGCTTCGAGCGGCTGCACATGACGCCCGCATCCGACGCCGTCCGCCGAGGCGCGGCCTGGAAACTGCTGTCCATGCAAGCCTGGGGCCTGGCCTCGTTCGCCAGTTGCGCCTGGTTCTTCGACGAGATCTCGCGCCTGGAGCCGGTCAACGCCATGACCTTTGCCCTGCGCGCCGTGGAACTCGCCCGGGCCACCGGCATGGCCGACCCGGAACCGGAAATCCTGGCCATCCTGGCCCAGGCCCGCTCCAACGAACCGGCCATGGGCAGCGGGGCCGACATCTGGGAAACCATGGCCCGGCCCCGGCGCGAGACGCCCAGAACGCTCATCGCCCAGGCGCTTATGACCCTGGCCCTGGAAGACCGGCTGCCCCTTGGCGGCGAGGAGGCCGTGGCCTCCTGGCCCGGCGTCGCCGTGACCGTTCGCCTGGAAAACGCCCCGGCCGGCGCGCCGCGCCCCGGCTCGGCCGCCATCGTCTACCGCCACGAAACCGCCGCCGACCGCTACGAACTAACCTATACCCCCGCGCCCACGGCCGATCCCTTCGCCGCCTGCGCCGCCATCCGGCCGGTCACGGGCGGAGCCGAGGAAGGCTTCGCCTTCGAGGCCCTGGGACTGCCCGTCAACAAGCGCCAGGCCCTGGCCGACGCCTTCTCGCGCCATCACGCGGAAGTGTTCCACGCCGAAAACCTCGCCGCCGCCGCCGTGGCCCGAAGCCTTGTCACCGAACGCCAGGAAGCCCAGAACACCCTGACCCTGGCTCCGCTGCTCCTGCACCTGTGGCCGGGACTGCTGTGGTTGGAAGTCTTCGAACCGCCGCTGCCGCCCAAAAAACGCGAACTGCTCCACCTGTTCCTCAAACACACCGGCGACGGTTCGCCCGTCAAGGCCGCCCTGGAAGCCCGCATCGCCGCCGAAGCCGCACGGCTCATCGAACAGGCCGATCCGGACTGGCGGTTGCTCTCCCGCCTCACGCGCCACGCCGCCGAACTGGGCCTCTCCCCCGACTGGTGGGCCGCCCAGAACGCCCTGTGGCAACGCCGGCCCTTTACCGGCCCGGCCCGGGAATTGGCCGAAGCCCTGGGGTTTGCCGTGTAGCATCGAGCGTGTTTGCCCCTGGCGTCAGGGTTTTTTGCTGCTTGGCGCAAAAAGACCGGCCCCGGGGATTGTGCGCCGCCCGGCGCGCGGGTTACCGATTGGAAACAAAACCGGCGATGTCCGCCGGGCCGGGCCGGGGCCGCCGGCCGCGCCAATTACGAGACTTCGACCGTTACGGGAGACGACCATGCTGCGAAACGTTCCGGCCGTGCTGGCCGTGCTGGCCCTGGCCCTGGCCATCGGCGGCTGCTCCGCCAAATCGCCCAAACCCGCCAAACAGACCTACATCAACATCGATCAGGTCTACGCGGTCTACGACGCCAACGGCGACGGCAAGATCACCAAGGAAGAATTCACCGCCAAATTCAAACAGAAACAGAACGCCGAAACCGCCTGGAAAAAGATCGACAAGAACAATAACGGCTTCGTCGAACGCACGCTCAACGACGACGAACCGCTGCGCGTCTGGAACGACGTCGAATCCCAGAACGACCCGTATTAGCGCTGGGACGCTGTCCCAGACCCTGCCAGGGCGCTGCCCTGGACCCGCCGGGGGG
>JAEZMB010000208.1 GCA_023435825.1 Pseudomonadota bacterium
GGGGGGCTGAGCCCCCCGGCCGCCGGAGGCATCTTCTGCTATCTCAAACTTCTCAACCTACTTAAACCTGTCAAACTTCTCAAATTCAGCAAACGCGCTGCGCTTGGCTTTGTTTTTCGCCTTGATGTCGTCGAGGATGGAGTTGCTCAAGTCCGAGGCGTCCACGGCCTTGACCTTGCCGCGCGGCATTTGGCCGGGATCGAGGAACTGGCCGCCGATGGCGGCGAGTTCGTTGGCGGTGAGCCGGCTGCCGGGCTGTTGTTGCGGCGGCGCGAGGTAGGGCTGCGGTTCGGGTTCCGGCTCGGGCACGAAGGTGGGCGTGTAGGCGGCCGTCGGCGCGGGTTCGGGTTCGGGCGCGGGCGGCGGCGCGGCGGCGGTGTGGGGCTGGCTGGCGGGAGCGGCGGTCTGGGCGCTTATGGGCGCGCCGTGGGTGACGGCCTGGCGCAGCATCCGCACTTCCGCGAGGATCTCGTTTTGGACTTCGAGGATTTTGAGCAGGATGGTTTCCATGGGGCGGGCTTAGCACGGGCGAAATGGGTGGTAAAGCGGCCCGCCCCAGGAAATGCGGCAGTTTCTTTTTCTGTTGGCAGGAGAGGCTGTTAGGGTTGCGACAGGGCGGCGACGTTGGGGCCAAGGGAGGCCAGGGCGGCGTTGGCCAGGAGTTTGGCGCCAAACGGGGTGAGGTGGACGCCGTCCTTGGTGCGGGTGGCCTTGGGGCCGTCGGGGGTGATTTTGGCCTGGGCGTAGTGGCCGGCCGGATCGGCCAGGGTGCGGGAGACGTCGATGTAGCGGCAGCCGGGCAGGGCGGCCAGTTCCCGGGCGATGACGGTGTTGATGGCGGCCACGTCGGCGTTGAGTTTGGGATCGGCCATGACTGGCGCGCCGAGCCAGTAGACGCGGGCGCTGGGGTTGGTCGAGCGGGCGATTTCCACCAGCCGGCGCACCCGGCGGGCGTATTCGGCGTCCCAGCCCGGGCGGCCGAAGGCGACCTTGGTTCCGTCGGGGCGGGTCAGGGTCTGGTTGTCGTTGGTGGCGATCATGACGATGACGGTGTCGGGGGCGTGGGCGGCGGCGAGCGAGGCCATTTCGCGTTCCCAGTTGAAGAAATCGGGCCGGGCCAGGCCGCTGGAGACCTTGCCGCGCGAGGCGAAGGCGGTTTGGGGGCGGCCGGCCAGCATGGGGCGCAGGGCGTCGGCCAGGAACAGGGACAGGGAGTCGCCGGCGACCAGGATGCGTTTGCCGGGCGCGGCGGCGAGTTGGGCCGGGGCGGGAGGCGCAGTGGGCGCGGCGATCTTGGCCGCTGGGGCCGGCTGGGCTGGCGCGGCGGTACGCAGCGGGGCAGCCGGCTGGGACGTTGCGGGCGGCAGGGTCTTACCGACGGGGCCGGTCGGCGAGGTCGCGGCCAGGATGGCGACGGGTTTGGCGGTTGGAGCGTCGGCCGGCGACGGAGTTTTGACGGGGGGCGACGCCTCCAGGGCGGCGACGGCGTCGGTACCGGCGTCGGGCAGGCGCACCAGGCGCAGGGCCGAGGCCCTGGAGCCGAGGGGTTCGCCGGGACGCACGGCCAGCCGGCCGTCCAGGGGATGGCGAGCGGCCTTGTCCACGGGCAGGCGCACGGTGTTTGGCGTGACGGCGGCGATCAAGGCGGCGCTGTCGGTTGGGGCGTCGTACACGGCGGCCAGGGACGGCCGGTCCGGGACGTGGGGCGGGGCCAAGCCTGGGTGGGTGAGGGCCGGCGCGGCCAGCAGCGCAGCCAAGGCCAAGGCCAGGGCGGCGGCGGGGCGGCGCGGGCGCGGATGTTCGGAGCGGGTATGTTGCATGGTGGCTGCCGGCTGTTTGCCCCAAGCGGAGCATCCGCTCGGGGGGCATGACAGGCAAAGCAAGGTCCGGGCCGAAATGCAATACTGGTCAATATGCTGTAATAACGTATGAAAGTAGCTGTTTCTCAGCGTCAGCCGACCGACGGTCCGGGTTCGAGGCGGCAGGCCGGTTGCCTTTTGGCGGCGGCGAAGCTAGCTTGCGCCACATTTCCCGGAGGTCCCGAGGCGACGCCCTATGAACATCACCAGCTTTGAATTCGCCCTGTTTTTTGCCGCCATCTTGCCGCTCAACTGGCTGCTGCGGCCCCATGCCGGGGCGTATCGCCTGTTTTTGCTGCTGGCCTCCTACATCTTCTACGCCTCGTTTAACGCCAAGTTCCTGCTGATCCTGCTGGTTTTCAGCTTCCTGACCTGGTTTTTCGCGGTGGTCTTCGCCGAGACCTCGGACCAGCGTTTCCGACGCTTCTGCCTGGTGCTCTATGTGGCTTTCGCCCTGGGCATGCTGGCGTTCTTCAAATATTACGAGATGCTTTACATCTCGGCCGACTGGCTGTTCCGGGTGCTTTCGGTCAAAAGCCCGGTGCCGCTGCTTGACGTCATCATGCCCATTGGCATTTCGTTTTTCACCTTTCAGGGCATGTCGTACGCCATCGACGTCTACCGCGATCCGACCAAGGTCGAGCGCAGTCTAGTGGAAGTCTTCTGTTTCATTTCCTTTTTCCCGACCATCCTGTCCGGCCCCATCCTGCGGGCCGGCAATTTCCTGCCCCAGCTCAAAAAGGAGCGGGTGGGGCAGCCGGATTTTTCCCGGGCTTTTTATCTGCTGATCCGGGGGCTCATTAAAAAGATCATCATTTCGAGCTACCTGTCCGAACACATCGTGCGCACCACCTTCGGCGCGCCCGAGGGCTTCAGCTCGGCGGCGGTCATCGTCGGCATCCTGTCCTACGCCGCCCAGATTTATTGCGACTTTTCCGGTTATTCCGATCTGGCCCAGGGCGTGGGGCTGCTCATGGGCTTTGACATCCCGGACAACTTCAACGCCCCGTACACGAGCCTGAGCCTGCGCGATTTCTGGCGGCGCTGGCACATCACCTTTTCCACCTGGCTTCGAGACTACCTCTATATTTCCCTTGGCGGCAACCGCAAGGGCACCGTGCGCAAGTACGCCAACCTGATGGCCACCATGGCCCTGGGCGGCTTGTGGCATGGCGCGGCCTACAACTTCCTGGTCTGGGGCTTTATTCACGGCTTCGGCCTGGTCATCAGCCATTTCGTGGGTTCGCTGCATCCGCCCCGGGCGGCCAAGCCGGCCCTGCCGGCGGACCCGGCGGCCGGTGACGCCCCCGCGCCTTCCGGGCCGGGGTTTTTCGGCGGCCTGTGGAACGTGGTCTGCTGGGTTTCGACCTTTGCCTACGTCAACGTGGCCTGGGTGTTTTTCGGGGCCGAGGACGCCGGCAAGGCCGTGGACATCCTGAAGCGCGCCGCCGCCCTTGATCCCGAGGGCTCGGGTTTCCGGCCGACCTGCCTGGTCCTGGTGGTCCTGGTGGTCCTGGTGCAGTTGCTCCACTGCAGCGGACGCGACGTTTTTCGCAAGAGTTTCGACTGGATGCCGTTCCCGCTCCAGGGCGCGGCCCTGGGCGTGGCGGCGGCCTGCATCTTGAAGCTCGGCCCGGACGGCGTGCTGCCGTTTATCTACTTCGCCTTCTGATTTTTTTTCTTCCGCCCAAGCCTGGCGGGGGGGGGGGGGGGGGGCCGCCCCCCGACACGCCCCCGCCGGGCGG
>JAEZMB010000209.1 GCA_023435825.1 Pseudomonadota bacterium
GGGGGGCTGAGCCCCCCGGCCGCCGGAGGCATCTTCTCATCATTCCAAGCAATTACCACACAACTACTTACCCAAAACCACCCTTACAGCCCCGGCTTGGCGGCGCTGGTGGCGTCGACGTAGGTCGGCGGCCCGCTGATGGCGATGGACGTCGGCTTGCCGGCGGCGGCGGCCAGCGCCTGCTTGAGGTCCACGTAGCGCCAGTTCTTGTCGGCGTAGGTTTGCCAGTAGTAGCGGCCCCGGGCGGCGTCGGCCACGGCGGTCCATTCGGTGACGTCGTAGATGGGCTTGCCGTCTTCGACGCCGCGCACCGCGCCCTTGGGGATGTCCACGTTGCCGATGATGGTCATGGCCAGGGAAACGGCGGCCTCGGCGTTGGGGGCGGGCAGGGCCGACTGGGTGAGCGCGGTCATGCGCACGAAGCGGCTGGGCGGGGTGAAGTCGCCGGGCAGGCCGAGCATCCCCGAGCCTTGGCCGGTCTGGCGCACCACGTAGCCCTTGAGGTCCAGCGCCGGCACGTTGGTGGCCGAGAGATTGACGGTGTTGCTCAGGTACGTGAGCATCCAGTCGAAATCCGGGGAGTTGGTGAGCACGCTGAGGGGATTGTCGTGGATGCGCAGTTCGCCGCCCACGTATTCGACGACGGCGGACGCGCCGGTGGCGTCGTGGATGGTGTAGTGCAGCGGCAGATCGCCGATGGGCACGCCGTCGAGGACGGTCGGGCCTTGGCAGACGCGGATCTTGGCGATTTCGCGTTTGGCTTCGGCCACGGTGGCGCATTGGGAGAGCAGCCAGTCGCCGACCTGGAACTGGGTGATGGTGCTGCCGGCCTTGCCCGAGGCATAGGGCTGGTAGCCGGCGTAGCCCGGGAAGAGCAGCATCCCGACCATGAGGCCTTTTTCGTTGATGCCGTCGCACACGATGTTGGTGCCAAAGGCGTTCATGCCGACGAAGCCGTACTTGGCGCGAAAGCGCAGCCCTTTGGCCGCGCCGTCCGGGGTCAGTCCGACAAAGGGCGAGCCGGCGGGAAAGATGGCGACCTTGGAGACGAGGTCCTGGCCGTATTCCATGGTGCGGGCGTAGACGACGGAGCCGTCGGCGGCTTTCAGGCGAAAGCTGGTGCAGGCGTCGGCCTGGGGCCCGGGAATGAGCAGGGCCAGGGACAGGGCGAGGCTGGCGAGACGGGCGAGACGGGGAAGTCGCGGCATGGCGGGATTCCTTTGCCCGGGGGGCGGTGACTGGTTGAAGGCTGACGCCTCCCGGGGAAGAAGGAGGCTCACCCTGCTTATAACCTTTGTGCGAAGGTTTGGTCCAGCGCCGTTAAAGGAAAAGGAACGCCCCCTTCCATTGACCCCGCCCCCCCGGGAACGCTAAGGCTTTTGCATCCGACGCCCACACGGCCCCAAGGAGGCCCCCCATGTTTCGCCGATTCGCCCTTGCCGCCGCCCTGGCCCTGGCCGCTTCAGCCTTGGGCTGCGTTACCATTGTGCCCCGCGCCGACAACGTGCCCCAGGAGGCCGTGGACCGGGACTATTCCGAGTGTGAAAACCGGGCCTTCGTCTCCACCGCCTTTATCAAGGCCGGCGACGACGCCGAGACCAAACAGCAGGCCATCATCGACGAATGCATGAAGGAAAAGGGGTACACCGCCAAATGAGCGCGCCTGAAAAACGTTCCCTGGACCCCAAGCCGGTCTCGGCCAGCCATGTGGTCATGCCCCAGCGGATGCTCCCTTCCGACGCCAACCCGGCCGGCAACGTCCACGGCGGCGTCATCCTCAAATACATCGACACCGCCGGCGGCATCTGCGCCATACGCCACGCCCGCTCGGCCGTGGTCACCGCCTCCATCGACCGCATGGATTTCTTAAAGCCCGCCTATATCGGCGAGGTCGTCACCTTCCTGGCCAGCGTCAACCTCGTGGGCGCGACCTCCATGGAAGTGGGCGTGCGCGTGGAGTGCGAAAACCCCATCACCGGCGAAACCCGCCATGCCGGTTCGGCCTACCTGACCTACGTGGCGCTCGACGCCGAACGCCGCCCCCAGGCCGTGCCGCCGCTCGTGCTTGAATCCGACGCCGACCGCCGCCGCAACCGCGAAGCCGCCGCCCGCCGCGAGGCCAGGCTTCAGGAGCGCCGCCGGGAACGCGATTCCCAACTGCAACACCAGTCCGAAAATTCCTAAGCGAGGTGCCCGCGTGGCCGAGACCATCGACGACTTGACCGTCAACTACGAAGAAGACGGCGTTATGCTCACCAAGGAGCTGGACAAGGTGATCCTGACCCGGGGGGCCTGGACCACCATCATTTTCCGCTTCGTCCAGTGGGACCCCAAGAAAGACGCCTACAGCCCCGACCGCTACGCCATCCGCCGTTACAAGAAATCCGGCGACACCTACCGCGTGCAGTCCAAGTTCGCCATCTCCAGCCGCGATCAGGCCACCAAGATCGTCCAGGCCCTCAATAAATGGATCGAAGCTCCGGAGGGCGAAGCGTGAGCGACACCGTCACCGTCCGCGCCCTGGCGACCCTGGCCCCGTATGCCCCTCCCGGCGGCGTGGCCTCCATCGGCCCCGGCGAAACCGTCGGGGAACTGGCCGACCGGCTCGGCATCGAACCCGAGGCCCTGGGCTCGGTGCTCGTCAACGAAGCCCCGGCCGGACTCGACACCGTGCTGTCCCCGGGCAGCGTCGTGTCTTTCGTGCCGCCCATCACCGGCGGCTGATCCGCAACCCTTGGCGTCGCGGCAACGCCGCGCCGGGGATGACGCCATTTTGCGCTTGTGATGTTTGGCAGGGGGGCCGCGACAACGCCCGGCTCCCCTGAGCATCCCCGGGCCGGTTCCTTCGCGGCCGGCCCGCCCGCCGGAGATCGCCATGGCTCACCACACGCCGCCTCTTCCCGCCGCGACATCCCCCGCCGACCCGGCCCTGGCCGCCGCCCTGGACGCCGCCGCCCGGGACGGAACCTATCCCGACGGCCGGCCCGGCCGTTTCCTCGACGTCCCGGCCGTGGCCGGACTGGCCGCGCGCTTCGCCCTGGCCCCCCGGCTGGTGGAGATCGCCGCCCTGGAGGCCGGCTTGACCCCCCTGCGCTATGCCCGCAACCTCCACGCCTTTTCCCTGGCCGAACAGGCCCGGCTGCTGGCTTCCAAGGCCGCCCTAGTGGGCTTGGGAGGCCTTGGCGGCGGCATTGTGGAAAATCTCGTGCGGGCCGGCGTGGGCAGCATCGAAGCGGCCGATGGCGACGTGTTCGAGGAAAGCAACCTCAATCGCCAGCTGCTCTCGCGCCTGGACGCCGTGGGCCGGCCCAAGGCCACGCTCGCCGCCGAACGGGCGGCTGCCGTCAATGCCTCGGTGGAATTTCGCGCCCAGGCTGTCTTTCTGGACCGGGCCGGCATGGACGCGCTCCTGGACGGCGCGGCGGTGGCCGTGGACGCCCTGGGCGGCCTCAAGGACCGGCCGGCGCTGACCGCCGCCGCCGCCGCGCGCGGCATCCCGCTGGTGACCGCCGCCGTGGCCGGCTACAC
>JAEZMB010000283.1 GCA_023435825.1 Pseudomonadota bacterium
CGTTGAAATTTCCGGGCCGTCGATGCACCCGGCTTGCGCCGGGAGCTCGACGGCCCGGAAATTTCAACGATCCACGCGGCGCAGCCGCCAAGCGCGCAAGCGCTCAAAGAGCGTCAAACACCTCCACCCGCCGACGCAACAACTTCCCTAGCCATACCCATTCGGGGTTTCCAAAGGGGCTCAGCCCCTTTGGCCGCCGGAGGCACTCTTACTTCCTGGCAGCCACCGCCGCTTTACGGCCAGCCGCCATGGCGAACGCCAGCAGTCCCATGACCAGGCCCAGGTGCAGCCAGTCCAGGTAGCGCACTTGCATGGGGCCGACCATAGCCCAGCTTCCGTTTTGCATGACTCGGACGATGCCGGTCAGCGCCACCGCGCCGTAGAGCGCCACGCGCCATTTGCCGGCCGTGGTCAGCATGGGCCGCAGTCTGCCGGCGGCCAGCCAGGAGGCGGCGTAGCTGGCCAGGAGAAAGACCAGTGTCGCGCCCAGGGTCAAGTGCAGGGCGGCGGTGATCTGGTAGTTGCCGAGCCAGCCCAGGCCGGGCAGGTCGGCGATGTAGTAGCGCGAGAAGATGGGCATTTGGCCCATGCCGGTGAGCGCCAGCCCCAGGGCGACGACGAGGGTCAGGCGTTTTTGCCAGACCGGGAACAGCGGCTTAGGCATGATCGTCCTCCTTGCTGGCCTTTCTGGCCCGGTTGGCCACCCGCAGGATGCCGGCGGCGATGCCGGCCAACGGGGCCAGCAGCACGGCCGAGGCCAGGTTTTTGTCCTTGCCCATGACGTCGGCGGCGGCCTGCAAGCCGGGGTTGCCCGGGCCGGGCTTCAGGGCGGCGTGGAGTTCCTGGAAGGGGATGGGCGAAACGTAGAGGGTGTTGGTGCCGCCGTTTTCGGTTTCGCCGTAGAGGAAACCGCCGGTCTGGCGGGCCAGGTCGTGGGCGGCGGCGATGATTTCACGGCGCGGGCCGATGGTCTGGACGTCGTTGGGGCAGGCCTCGATGCAGGCGGGCTTGCCGCCGGCGGCCACCCGGCTGTGGCAGCGGTCACACTTGTACATGACGCCGTTGCCGGCAAAGGACGGCATGAGGTCGAGGTACAGCCCCACGCCGGTCTGGCGCTGGGGGATATGCCAGGGGCAGACGTCGCGGCATTTGGAGCCGCCCAGGCAGATGTTGGAATCGATGACCACCGCGCCGTCGTCGTGGCGCACGGCCGAGCCCCAGGGGCACAGCTCGGCGCAAGGCGGATGCACGCAGTGCATGCAGCGCCGGGGGATGTTAAGACTTATCTCCTTGCCGTTTCGCGTCACCGTGGCCGTCTGGATGAACAGCCAGTTGTACGGCGTCAGGCGGTCGTCGATATCGCGCTTGTCCGAGAAATCCTCGACCTTGACGCGCGGCGGGTACATCTTGGGGAACGGCTTTTGCGGATTGGGGTAATCGGCGGCGTGGGCCTCGCGACAGGCAGCCACGCAGGCCCCGCAGCCCACGCACTTGGACAGGTCGAAAAGCGTGGCCAGCTGCTCGCCCGAGGCGGCGGCGGCGTCACGGGCGAGCAGCGGCGCGGCCACGGGGGCGGCGGCCACGGCCGTGCCCAAGGATTTGAGGAAGGCGCGTCTGTTCATGGGATGGTGCTCCTTTCCGGCGGACCGGACGGCCCAAGCCTTAGCCCATGGCCGGGGTTGGGCGCATTGATGTGGATCAACGCGGCGCGATTTTGCGGCTTGACGCGAGCCTGCGCTCACCGCCACTGTGCCGGTGGAACAGGAGAAAAGCATGGAGCAGGTGGAGCGGATGGTGTTGTTGCGGTCGCTGCCGTTTTTCGGCGGCATGCCCGAGGAGCGGCTGGCCCGGATGGCGGCCGGGGCCGTGGTCTCGCGCCATGGGCCAGGGGAGCTCATCGCCGCCCGCTCCGACGCCGGCGAGGCCTTCTATCTGGTGGCCTCGGGCCGGGCCAAGCTCTACCAGATCGGCCCGGACGGCCGGGAGCAGACGCTCTATATTTTAGGCCCCGGCGAACCGTTTTGCCTGTGTTCGCTGGTGGAGGACGGGGAATTTCCGGCCTTTGCCGCCGCCCTGGAAGACACGCGGGTGCTGGCCTTTCCGGCTCGCGCCCTGGCGGCGGCGGCCAGGGAAGACCCGGAAGTGCTCTTTGACCTCTTGCGGCTCATGTGCCGCCGCCTCAAGCAGACCCAGGGCATGGTCGAATCGTTGGCGCTTTTGCCGCTCACCGGCCGTTTGGCCGGCTTTCTGCTCCACGAAGCGGACCGCTCCCCGGGCACAGGCCCCATCCGCCTGGCCATCAGCCACCGCGAGCTGGCGAAAATCGTCGGGGCCACGCCCGAGGCGCTGTCCCGCGCCTTCCGCAAACTGGCCGAGGCGGGCCTCGTCACCGTCAACGGCCGCGACGTGGCCCTCCACGACCGCCCCGCCCTGGCCGCCGAGGCCGGACGGGCGGAGGTTGAAGAGGAGAAGAGTGCCTCCGGCGGGGGGGGGGGGGGGGGGGGGGGGGGGGGGGGGGGGGGGGGGGGGGGGGGGGGGGGGGGGGGGGGGGGGGGGGGGGGGGGGGGGGGGGGGGGGGGGGGGGGGGGGGGGGG
>JAEZMB010000309.1 GCA_023435825.1 Pseudomonadota bacterium
CTACCCACCAACCCCGGGGGGTGGTCCCCCCCCCCCCCCCGGGGGCGGCGGGGGCCCCCCCGCTTCTTGCCGCGCTCCCTGACGACGGGCGTTGACTTTTTGCCCCGGTCTTGTAGGAATTGCAGACCCAACCTCAAGCGGCTTTCATGCCTGCGGACGACTCATGAAAAAGGCTGACGTCTTTCGTGTCTTTTCCCGTGTCCTGGCGATCCTGGCCGGTTCGGCCCTGTTTTGGGCCGCGCTGACCGCGCCTTGCCAGGCCGGCATGGTGACCCTGGTTTTCGACGACGGGCTTTCCAGCGTCTACCAGTACGCCTATCCGGTGCTGGCCCAGTACGGGCTGGTGGCCACCACCGCCGTCATCGCCGAACGGGTGGACTCCGGCGATCCCGACTTCATGGACGAAACCCAGCTCAAGGAGCTGGAAAAAGCCGGCTGGGAGATCGCTTCCCACAGCCTCACCCACAAACGGCCCATCGACATTCCCAAGTTCATCGCCGAGGAAAAGTGCTTGATGCTCAAGCCCGTGGCCGGCCATCGCCCGCTTTTCGAGGCCAAGTACAAGTACGAGGAACTCTCGGGCCTCATGGAGAACGGCAAGATCCTGCGCGAGCGGGCCAGCGGCAAGATGGTGAAAAACGAGCCCGGCAGCTACTATTTCGACGAGCTCATCGGCGAGGTCCTGGTCCATCCCTTCGAGGCGTCCAGCGCCGAGAAGCAGCAGATCGTGGCCATCTCCTACGAGCGCGAAATGCAGGCTTCCAAGGAATTTCTCACCGAGAAAGGCTTCAAGATCTCCACCTACGTCACGCCCCACAACTACTGGACCCCGGAAATGAGCGAGCTGTCCAAGCGGTTCTACGCCCAGGTCGCCGACGGCGGCGACTCGTTCAACCGCAAGGGCTCCACCGACCGCTACTGGCTCAAGCGTTTCGTGGTGCACACCAACGATCCGGCCGAAGCCATCATCGGGCTCATCAAGGAACACGCCATGCGCGAGGACGGCTGGGTGATCTTCTGCCTGCACGGCGTGGGTTCCGACCTGGGCTGGGAACCCTGGGACGCCGCCAAGCTCGGCCAACTCTGCGATTTCCTGAAGAAGAAGGCCATTCCCGTGGTCACCATCGACAAGGGCGTCAAGCTGTGGGTCGATGGCAAGGGCAAGCCCGGCGTCTAGCGCCGACCGCCAGCGTGCCGCCTCGGCTTGGTCTTCGCCAAGTCGAGGGCATGCCCGGCGCCGAGCGGCGCATCCACGAAATGAATCTGTGGCGCGTTGCTGGCGACACGCTCAGAACAAGCATTTTTTGGGCTTGTTTGCCGGCGGCTTTCCCCGGAAGCGACACGGAGGCCCGGCCCCGGGAAGGGCATGAGATTTTTTCGAAAAAAAACTCATTTTGCATTCCTAGGCTCTTGCGATACCAGTTCTTGCCTTCGCGGGCGCGGCCCACGGGACATCTTGGCGGTCCCCAATTTCCGGTTGACGACGCCCTGTTTATGAGGAGTGCATGAAATCTTCGCTTCGCATTGTTGTCGCCGGCTTTGCCGTGGGGTTTCCACTGGGGGGCCAGCTGTGGATGATGCTCCATTTCGCCCAAGGCCTTACCCGCCTGGGACATGAAGTGGTCTTTGTGGAAGACACCTCCAATTGGGCCTACCCCTTTGATCCGGTGCTCGGCCATCCCGTGGACAATTCCGTGCGCGGGCGGGCCATGGTGGAACGGCTGTTCCGCCAGGCCGGCCTGGACGGACGCTGGGCCTACGTCAGCGAGATCGAGGGCAAGCTCTACGGCATGGACCGGGCCACCCTCGACCGCCATCTGGCCCAGGCCGATTTCTTCCTGAACATCTCCGGCGTGCTGCCGCCCAAGGACGAATACTTCCAGGCCCCGGTCAAGGCCGTCATCGACACCGACCCGGTCTTCACCCAGGTCAAGGTCGCCTCCGATCCCTGGACCCGCGACTATTACCAGCGCCACGACGTCTGCTTCACCTATGGCTGCAACCTGCCCGGCGGGGCCACCGGCGTGCCCCTGGGAGGCGTGGACTGGAAGCCGCTTTTGCCGCCGGTCATCCTTGACAAATGGCCCGTGGGCCAGGGGCCGGGCGACCGCTGGACCACCATTGGCACCTGGGAGGCCAAGGACCGCGACGTGGAAGTGGCCGGGCGGCGTCTGTCCTGGCGCAAGAACGTCAAGTACGAAGCCATTCTCGATCTGCCCGAGACCCTGCGCGACGTGCCGCTGGGCATGGCCATGAGCGGCATGTGCGACGACGCCTGGCGCTACGCCGCTGCCGGCTGGGAAGTGCGCGACGCCCTGGAGGTCTCGCGCGATCCCGACGCCTACCGCGAATACATCCGAGGCTCGCGGGGGGAATTCACCATCGCCAAGGATCAGAACGTGGTGCTCAAAAGCGGTTGGTTCTCCGACCGCACGGCCACCTATCTGGCCGCCGGCCGGCCGGCCGTGGTCGAGGACACCGGGTATGGCCAGTATCTGCCGACCGGGGAAGGGCTTTTCCCCTTCGAGGGCCACGACGGAGCCATGGAGGCCCTGCGCCGGGCCGAGGCCGACCCGGTCAAGGCCGGCCGGGCCGCCCGGGCCATCGCCGAGGAGTTTTTCGACAGCGACAAGGTGCTCGCCGGACTGTTGCGGGAGTGCGGCCTGGCCTGATGCCGCGCCCTCGGGCAAGGAATTTGCAAACAACCGCCGGATTGTGCCCCCAACCGGTTGAAACCCGCCTGGCTTCGGGCTAGAACCTTCGGCGATGGCGGAAAAGACAATACTTTTTGTCGCCCCGGCCCAGGCGGTGACCCAATTTTTCCCGGACTTCAAAGAGGCCGGGATCGCCGCCGGCATCGCCGATTCCCTGGCCTCGGCCCTGGCCGCCATCCGCAAAGCGCCGCCCTGCCTCATTTTCTCCCAAGCCAAGATGGGCGTCTACACCGCCGAAAGCCTGCTGGCCGAAGGCAAGAACCACGAAGCGTTTCCGCCGGTCGTCGTCTTCACCGACCGGGGCACGGCCGCCGAGGCCGCCCGCTGCCTGGAGCTGGGGGCCAAGGACTATTGGCTCGAACCGCTGTCCTGGGAAAAGATCCAGGCCATGCTGCCGGGCGAGGCCCCGGTCCGGCCTGCGGCCGCTCCCATAGCCGCGAGCCCGGCCTCTCCCGGCGCGCCCCGGCCGGCCGGCCAGCCCGAGGCCTCGGGCAAGGGCTTTGCCGTGGTCGGCCAGCATCCGGCTATCCGCCGCGTCCTGGCCCTGGCCCGGCAGGTGGCCCGCTCCAAGGCCACGGTGCTCATCTCCGGCGAATCCGGCACCGGCAAGGAGATGTTCGCCCGCTACCTCCACGCCTCCTCGGACCGGGCCGACGGCCCCTTCGTGGCCATCAACTGCGCCGCCTTGCCCGAGCATCTGCTGGAATCCGAACTGTTTGGCCACGAAAAAGGCTCGTTCACCGGAGCCATCGCCCGCAAACTCGGCAAATTCGAGATGGCCAGCGGCGGCACTATCCTCCTGGACGAAATTTCCGAGATGGACATCGGGCTGCAGGCCAAACTCCTGCGCGTGCTCCAGGAAAGCGAATTCGACCGGGTGGGCGGCTCCGAGACCGTCCATGTCGACGTGCGCGTGCTGGCCACCACCAACCGGCGCATGGAAGAAGCCGTGGCCGAGGGCAAGTTCCGCCAGGACCTCTATTACCGCTTAAACGTCATTCCGCTCAAACTCCCGCCCCTGCGCGAGCGCGGCGACGACATCCCGCGCCTGGCCCAGTTTTTCGTGGAAAAGTTCCGCAAGGCCTACGGCCTGCCGCCGTTGTCCTTTTCCGCCGACGCCAAGGAGTGGCTGGTCGCCTACGACTGGCCCGGCAACGTGCGCGAGCTGCAAAACCTCATGGAACGCGCCGTGCTCCTGGCCGGCGACGGCCCCATCCGCAAATCGCATTTCCTGCTCGACCCCGACGTCTGGCCCGGCGAAGCCGAAGAGGGCGCGGACGACGATCTGGCCATGGCCGAGGACGCCGAGGGGCTGGGCGACGACGCCCCGGCCGATCCCTTCGAGGCCGGCGCGGCCGTGGCCAACCTCGGCGAGGCGGCCGGCGGCGCGCCCGGCGAGGTGGTGCCGCTGGACATCATGGAACGCCACATGATCATCAAAAGCCTGGACCGCACCGAGGGCAACCGCACCCAGGCCGCCCAGCTGCTGGGCATCTCCGTGCGCACGCTGCGCAACAAACTCAACGAATACCGCAAGCTCGGCATCGACGTTCCCTGATCCATGGCAGCGCCCGGCACCTTCAACATCCTGATGTATTCCCACGACACCTACGGTCTGGGACATCTGCGGCGCACCATGGCCATTGCCGAACACCTGCGGCATCGGGGCGTCAACATCCTCATTCTCACCGGCTCGCCCCTGGCCGGGCGCTACGAGACTCCCGAAGGCGTGGATTTCGTGCGCATCCCCGGCATGATCAAGAAGACCAATGAGGAATACCTGCCCCTTTCCATCAAGATCAACGCCCGCCATGCCTTAAACATCCGCCGCAACATCATCGTGGCCACGGCCAAGGCCTTCCAGCCCCACGTGTTCATCGTGGACAAGGCCCCCATGGGGCTGCGCCGCGAGGTCATCCCCACGCTGAAGTGGCTCAAACGCCGGATGCCGCGCACCCGCACCATCCTCGGGCTTCGCGACATCATGGACGATGCCGCCTCCACCAGCCGCGAATGGCGGGAAAAAGGCGTCTACGAAGTCCTCGACCAGTACTATTCCGAGATCTGGGTCTACGGAAACCAGGAATTCTACGATCCCATCGCCGAGTACGCCATCCCCGAGCACATCAGCCGCAAGATGGTCTTCACCGGCTACATCCCGCGCCGGGTGCCGCTGCCCAACGCCATGAACCCCATCCGCCGCGAGGAAAAGATCGCCCCCGAGGACAAGCTCGTGGTGGTGACCACCGGCGGCGGCGGCGACGGCTACCCGCTCATGGACGCCTACCTGCGCATGCTGGAGCAGGGTGGGGGACCCCGCCACCGCGTCATCTTCGTCTCCGGCCCGTTCATGCCCCGGCCCGAACGCGAGGCCGTGGCCCGGCGCGCCGCCGCCGTCAAGGCGCGGTTCTACCACTTCTACCGCCGCATGGAGACGCTCATGGGACTGGCCGACGCCATCGTCACCATGGGTGGCTACAACACCACCTGCGAAATCCTGTCCCAGGGCAAGCCGTCCCTGGTCGTGCCCCGCGAAGTACCGCGCCTGGAGCAGCGCATCCGGGCCGAAGTTTTAAGCCGCCAAGGCCTGATCGAATTTCTGCCCTGGGACGAACTCTCCCCGGACACCATCCGGGCCAAGCTCAACCGGCTCCTGACCGATCCCGCCCCTTACAAGGCGGCCATGGCCCGCTTCCCCTTCACCGGCCTGTCCGTCATCTCCAACCGCATCAACGCCTTCCGCCAGGAAGCCTGCCGCGCCGAAGCCGACATCGCCTGCCCGAACGGGAAGTGAGCGAGTCGGGAGAGGAAGGAAGAGGGTAGAGGGTAGAGGGAAGAATGCCTCCGGCGGGGGGGGGGGGGGGGGGGGGGGGGGGGGGGGGGGGGGGGGGGGGGGGGGGGGGGGGGGGGGGGGGGGGGGGGGGGGGGGGGGGGGGGGGGGGGGGGGGGGGGGGG
>JAEZMB010000063.1 GCA_023435825.1 Pseudomonadota bacterium
CCGATCACATCGCCGATCTGATCGGCCCGGCTCTGGCCGGGCGGGTGCTGGTGACCAGCAGGCTCGGCACCGGCTGGCACCGGCTGGGCGCACAAGTGCTGCGCCTTGATGTGCTCAGCGAGGAGGAGGCGATCGGCCTGCTGACCCGGATCGCCGCCCAAGGCAAAGGAGAAGGCGAAGCCGACAGTGACAGTGAGAGTGGGGGTGAGGGCGCGGCCGAGCTGGTGCGCGAGCTGGGATACCTGCCGCTGGCGGTGGAACAAGCAGCCGCCTACCTGCACCAGAACCAGCTGTCGCCACGCGCCTACCTGGACCTGCTGGCCGCCCATCCGGCGGCGATGTACGACGTCGCGGCCGAGGGCGGCGACGCCGGACGCACCATCGCCCGCATCTGGCGGCTCACCCTCGACCAGCTGACCCGCACCCCACTGGCCGGGGAGCTGCTGCGCGTCCTTGCCTGGTACGCCCCCGAACGCATCCCCCGCAGCCTGCTGGACGGCCTGGCCGATCCACCGCGGCTGCAGCAGGCGCTGGGCATCCTGGCCGCCTACAACATGATCACCCTCGACAGCTCGGGGATCACCGTGCACCGCCTGGTCCAGGCCGTCGCCCCCCCCCCCCCCCCCCCCCCCCCCCCCCCCCGGGGGCGGCCCCCCTCCCGGGGGGCGGGGCGGGCCCGCGCCGCCCCCCTTTGACCGCAAACGCAAGGAGCCGGTCATGAAGAAGATCAACATCATTGAGGAAGGCCCGTTCAAGGACACCGGCCACGGCACGCTGTGGGTCCACGATTCGGCCAATTTCCGCATCGTCAACTTCAACTTCAAGGCCGGCCAGCAGCTGGCCGTGCACTCCCACGACGTGGACGGCGAGCTGTCCATCGTGGTGCTGTCCGGCGAAGGCGAGTTCCTGGGCGCGGACGACGCCACCATTCCGGCCAAGACCGGCGACGTGCTGGTGTGTCCCATCAGTACGCCCCACGGCATCCGCTCCATCACCGACATGCGTGTCCTGGTGACCATCGCCCCGCCGCCCTAAAGCGCAACAACCGCAAGCTCCATAACAAAGCGGCCGAGGAGACACGCTCCCCGGCCGCTGCAAATCTTCCCTCGGGCCGCTTCTTCAGGCCCCCTTGCCCCCCACGAACCCCACCGCCCCGCGCTGGCCGAGCTGGCGCAGAAAGGCGGCCACGGCCAATCCGGCCTCGTCCCGGTTGAGACCGTAGCGCTCGGCCAGGGCCACGGCCAGCTCGCCCACGGTCGTACGGCCATCGATGCGCTCCCAGACAAACGAACCAATGGCGTCGAGCTCCACGGTCTTGCGCAGCACCCGCCCGTCCCACACGCCCAGGCGTTTGGCCAGCCCGGCCAGGGCCGGTCGCACGGACACGGGCACGGAGAGGCGATAGAGTCCCTCGGCCGTGCGCGAGGCGTCCACGTCGCGGCTGGGGCACGGGGCGAGCCCCATGGCCTCGTCGCGGGTCATGACCGGCTCGGGCGGCTTTCTCGATCTAAACGGAAACACAGCGCGCTCCGGCGGCGGCCAGCCAGTCGGGGTTGATGGGATGGCGGGCCGTGGCGGCCGCGCCGTAGAGCTTGTCGGCGGCGAGATCGTGGCGCAGCAGGGCCAGCCGGGCCGGGCGGCCCAGGCCCCGGGCCAGCCGGTCGGACCAGGCAGCCCCCTGGCGCTCCCCGATCCACACGGCCGGGCAGCCGTCCACCACGGCCTCGGCGGCCGGCCGGGCCGCGTCGAAGCCGTAAGCCAGCCGGGCCAGGCGCGGCAGGGGATCGCGGGCCAGCAGCACTTCGGCCGGGGCCAGACGCAGGATGTCCAGGCGCGATTTGCCCTGGGCGAAGTTCAGGCTGAACCGGCCGGGCGAGAAATGGAAGGCGGTCAGGCGGTAGTCCGGCGGCGGCGTGAACGACAGCCCAAAGACGCGGAACTCCGGCGGCCCGTCGTGATGATGGGAAAAACTGGCCAGGGCCCGGCCGACCTCGGCCACGCGCTCGGCGTCCGGGCCATCCGGGCCGCCGTAGGCCTGGAAAATGGCGGCCAGGCCGCACTCCGGGCAGTAGAGCGCCGCCCCAAGGCCGCCGCGCTGGCCGATGCTCCAGGCGATGGGCATGGTTTCGAACCCGGCCAAGGCGGTTTCCCAGGCCTTGGGCAGGCTGTCGGCGCGCCGGGCCTGGCCCTTGGGCGTCATGGCCCGAAAGGCCGCCTCCATGCCGTCGCGGCCGGCCCCGGGCCGCCATTTGAGCTCAAAGGCCGGCCCCGAGCCGTCCTCGAAATAGAGATAGCCAAGGCCCAGCCGGGCGGGCCGCCAGTGGGACGGCACGGTCAGGGCCAGGCCGTTCCAGGCGACGGGAAGTGTTGCAGCGTCGGCGGTCATGCTGTCTGCTGTACGGCATGGCCGCCGCCCGGGCAAGGCGGGTTAGCGCGGGGCAAAGAGGATGAGGCCGCCGCCGAGCAGGCACAGGGCCGCGCCGGCCAGATCGAAGCGGTCAGGCGGCTGGCCTTCGACGACATGCATCCAGGCCAGGGAGGCCAGGATGTAGACTCCGCCGTAGGCGGCGAAGATGCGGCCGGCGGCCGGGGCCTCGACCCGGGTGAGCGCCCAGGCGAAGACCACAAGGGAAGCCAGCCCCGGCCCGGTCCACCAGGGCGACCGGCCCAGGCGCAGCCAGGCGTAAAAGGCGTAGCAACCGGCGATTTCGCCAAGGGCGGCCAGAACATACCAGCAGGCGGCGCGCAGCATGGGGAGGACTGTGCCGATACCTGACAAAATTGTCCAGCAAGTCTGAGCAGGTAAACGGCCGTCTGATGGCCGAACAAGCGCGTCCGGGCTTGGACACGGCCCGCCAGCCCCAGGCGGCAATCAACCCCACGCCGACAAGAATTCTCTGTTTATACTGATTGTTACTCGAAAATATTGATGTATCTCGAACGCGCGGCGCGGCCGCCGCGTCAACCCGGCTCTCTCCAGGCTCGGCGTTTTGCGGCGTCAGGGCAAATTCGTCCTATTGAAACCGAGCAATACTCCATACACAAGTTTTAACAATAGCGTAAACAATGACAAAGATGAAACAGTACAAAACTGTTTCCTTGAGTTAGGCTTTTCTCCAACGAACTTCCATAATCATTTGACATTTTGGCGCACGCCCCCCCAGCTCGGGGTGAATCATGCAACAAAAATGTCATAAAAAAGCAGACCCGCAGCGGACGCTGCCGCAGCGGACACAAAAAATCCACCATGTTCAAGCTGTTAGGCACATGGCTTGGACATTGCAAAATCACTGTCGTCAGCGACAACGCACCACCCTTCCCGGAGGCCCGCCATGCCCGCAATCTTCGACTCCTCCTGACGCCCGTCGGCCATCGCTGCGTTGCCGAAGCCGCCACCCGGCCATGACGCCATCCGGAAATCCATCGGAATCGGAGAGACACATGAAAAAAAGCATTATCACCTGCCTCCTGGCCTTGTTCCTGACCACCCTGGCCCTGCCCCTGGCCAGCGCCATGGCCGATGACGCCCCGGCCCCAACCCCCGACCCCAGCGGAGCCTCCATCGGCACCGCCGCCGACGTCGTCGGCGCCACCGCCGGCGCGCCCACCAAGGAAGAGATGGAGACCCTGGCCGCCACCGAACCCCTGGCCGCCAAACTCGCCGACGTCGTCGGCCACAACCGCATCGCCATCAACATGGTCTGGACGCTCATCTGCGGCTTCCTGGTCATGTTCATGCAGGCCGGCTTCGCCCTGGCCGAGACCGGCTTTACCCGGGCCAAGAACGCCGGCCACACCATGGCCATGAACATGATGGTCTACGGCATCGGCATGCTCGGCTACTGGATCTGCGGTTTCGCCCTCCAGATGGGCGGCGTGGGCGGCGTGGCCAGCCTCGGCGGAGCCCAGGTGCTGGCCAACGAGTTCACCATCAACATCGGCGGCAACGATTTCGGCCTGTTTGGCACCACCGGCTTCTTCCTGTCCGGCGTGTCCTACGACGCCGTCGTGTTCTCGGTGTTCCTGTTCCAGATGGTCTTCATGGACACCACCGCCACCATCCCCACCGGCACCATGGCCGAACGCTGGACCTTCAAATCCTTCGTGATCTACGCCTTTTTCATCTCCATGTTCGTCTACCCCCTCTACGCCAACTGGGTCTGGGGCGGCGGCTGGCTCTCCACCCTGGGCAAGTTCTACGGCCTGGGCCACGGCGTCGTTGACTTCGCCGGCTCCTCGGTGGTCCACATGACCGGCGGCGTGGCCGCCCTGGCCGGCGGCATCGTGCTCGGACCGCGCCTGGGCAAGTACCGCGAGGACGGCACCCCCAACGCCCTGCCCGGCCACCACATCCCCATGGCCGTGGCCGGCTGCTTCATCCTGGCCTTCGGCTGGTTCGGCTTCAACGCCGGCTCCACCCTGGCCGGCGGCGACCTGCGCATCGGCGTCATCGCCGTCAACACCATGCTGGCCTCGGCTGCCGGCGCGTTTTCCGCCATGGCCTACATGTGGATGTTCTACGGCAAGCCCGACATCTCCATGTCCGCCAACGGCCTGCTGGCCGGCCTGGTGGCCATCACCGCCCCCTGCGCCTTCGTCAACTCCGTCTCGGCCGTCATCATCGGGGCCATCGCCGGCGTGCTCCTGTGCGTCAGCGTCTTCTTCGTCGAACGCAAGCTCAAGATCGATGACCCCGTCGGCGCCATCTCCGTCCACGGCGTCAACGGCGCGTTCGGCCTTTTGTGCGTGGGCCTGTTCGCCGACGGCGTTTACGGCGACGCCCTCAATGGCGTGACCGGCGGCGTCACCGGCCTGTTCTACGGCGACGCCAGCCAGTTCATGGCCCAGATCATCGGCATCATCACCAATGTCGTCTTTGTTTTCATCGTGATGTACGTCTTCTTCAAGGTTCTGGACCGGATCGTCCCCCTTCGTGTAAAGCCCGAGTACGAGCTCGAAGGCCTGGACCAGCACGAAGTGGCCGTGTCGGCCTATCCGGAGTTCGTCCTGCAGAAAACCCATCGCTAGCCTAGGGGAATCCCATGAAAAAGATCGAAGCCATCATCAAGCCGTTCAAGCTCGACGAAGTCAAGGACGCTCTGGACAGTCTCGGCGTGCACGGCCTCACCGTCACCGAAGTGCGCGGCTACGGCCGCCAGAAGGGCCATGTCGAAGCCTACCGAGGCATCGAATACCAGGTGCAATTTAACGCCAAAGTCAAAATCGAGGTCGTGACCACCGACGATCTGGCCGACCAGGTCGTGGCCGCCATCCGCGCCGCCGCCAACACCGGAGCCATCGGCGACGGCAAGATCTTCATCTACCCCGTGGAAGGCGTGATGCGCATCCGCACCGGCGAGACCGGCGAAGCGGCGATTTAGTTTTTTTAAGAAGCCTCCGGCGGCCGGGGGCCTGAGGCCCCGGACCCCCCATCAGGAAAACTCGGGCGCGATTTGACTTAGGTCATGTCGCGCCCTTCTTTTCGTGGCAGGATGGCGGCCGGAGGTTGCCCATGCCCCAACCCGATCTTCCCATGGATGTGGCCGACGTCCTGGCCGCCATGCGCCAACTCGGCGGCTATCTCGACGTCGCCCCGGACCAAGCCCTGGATCTCTACCGCCTGGCCTACGCCCACGCCGCCGCCCGCCTGGCCGAGGACATTGCCGTGGCCGCCATCATGACCCCGGACGTGACCACGGCCACGCCCGGCGACACGGTCCGCGACGCCACCCTGGCCATGGCCCGGGCCGGCGTGTCCGGGCTGCCCGTGGTCGCGGGCGGCGCGGTGGTCGGCGTGCTGTCCTTAAAAGACGTGCTGCGCCTGCTCGGGCTGCCGCCCCAGTCCGGCCCGGCCGTACTGGCCGCCCGGCTTCTCGATCCCGACACCTGCCATCCTGACGGCGACCCGGCCGCCCTGGCCCAAACCCCCGTGGCCCGCCTCATGACCAGCCCGGCCATCACCGTCGAGCCCGCCACGCCCCGCTCCGAGGCCGCCCGGCTCATGGCCGCAGGGCGCATCAACCGCCTGCCGGTGGTGGAAAAGGGCATCCTTCGCGGCATCGTCAGCCGGGCCGACGTGGTGCGATCCTGCCGGGGACTGGAGTGTCCGCTGTGAGCCTGCTCCACAAGATGCGCGGAGCCGGCACGTCGCCGCCACGGGTGGGCGCAGCCGAAATCCTCTGGTCATTTCTGGGAGCCCTGGGCGGCATCGCCGCCGTGGCCTGGCTTCATGAACGCCTGGCCGACCCGGCCGGACTGTCGCTGCTTATCGGCTCTTTCGGGGCCTCGGCCGTGCTCCTCTACGGCGCGCCGGCCAGCCCGCTCGCCCAGCCGCGCAACCTCATCGGCGGCCACGTGCTCTCGGCCCTGGTCGGGGTCACGGTCCGGCTGGCCATCGCCTCGCCGGACTGGCTGGCCTGCGCCGTGGCCGTGGCCGGGGCCATCGCGCTCATGCACGCCACCGGCACGCTCCATCCCCCGGGCGGGGCCACGGCCCTTATCGCCGTCACCGGCGGCCCCAAGCTCCTGGCCCTGGGCTACCTCTATGCGCTGATCCCGGTGCTCTCCGGGGCGCTGGTCATGCTGGCCGTGGCCCTGGTCGCGGTCAACGCCGCCCCCTCCCGGCGCTATCCCCTGTATTGGTGGTAAGGCCACGCGCCAAACACAACGGCCCGCCCGGAAACCGATCCGGGCGGGCCGTCGCTGTTTGGCGGGGGCGGCTCAGGCCAGTGCCCGCCGCCGGCCGGCCGACGGCAGGGCCTTGGCCCCGCCGTCGCCCTGGCGCAACTGGTCGATGAGATCCTTGAGCACCTGGGCCTGATGGGCCAGCTCGCCCACGGCCTGGGCCGACTGCCGCATGGCGTCGGACATGTCCAGGGACACGCGGTTGACGTCCTCGATACTGCGGTTGATCTCCTCGCTGGCCGAGGACTGTTCCTCGGAGGCGGTGGCGATGGAGCGGACCTGATCGGTGGTGGTTTCGGCCAGGGTGACGATCTCCCGCAAGGCCTCGCCCGAGATGTTGGCCAGCTTGGTGACCTCCTGGATGGCGGTTCCGGCCCGTTCGACGTTCTCGATGTTCTTCCTGGCCCCGGTCTGGACGCCGCGAATGGCCTCGCCGACCTCCTTGGTGGCGGTCATGGTTTTTTCGGCCAGCTTGCGGACTTCATCGGCGACCACGGCAAAGCCGCGCCCGGCCTCGCCGGCCCGGGCCGCTTCGATGGCGGCATTGAGCGCCAGCAGGTTGGTCTGGTCGGCGATGTCGGAAATGACGTTTAAAATCTGCCCGATGCCTTCGGCCCGTGTGCCAAGCGTCCCCATGTCGGCCATCATCTCCTGGGATTGGCTTTGCACCTGGCCGATGCCCGCCACCACCCGGCTGACCACGCCGGCCCCCTCCTCGGCCTTGGCCTTGGCCTGATCTGCGGTCTGGGCGGCGCTGGAGGCGTTTTTGGCCACTTCCAGCACGGTGGCGTTCATCTCCTCCATGGAGGTCGCGGTCTCGCCGATGCGGTGGGCCTGTTCCTCGGCTCCCCGGCTCGACTGCTCGATCTGGGCCGAAAGCTGCTGCGAGGCCGAGGTCACGACCTCCACCACGGCTTCCAGCCGGCTGGCCGCGTCCAGAATCTCCCTGGCCTTGCCTTCGGCCTGTTCCTTGGCCTGCTCGGCTTCGGCCATGGCCGTCCGGGCGCGGCCGCTTTCCTGCTCGGCCAGCTGCGACTTCTGCGTGGCCTCGCCGATCTTTTCCTTGAGATTGCCGACCATTTGCCGCAGGGCCACGGCCAGTTGGCCCACTTCGTCGCGGCTTTCCACGGCGCAGCTGGCTTCCAGATTGCCCTGGGCCACGGCCTGGGCGAAGACCATGGTTTCGCCCAGCGGCCGGCTGATGGACCGGGCGATGACCAGCCCGAGCCCGATGCCAAGCAACACGCTCGCCGCGATGATGCCGGACAGGGTCCACAGGTTGGCGTCGTAGGTTTCCTTGATCTGAGCCGCGAATCGGGCGGCGTTCTCCTGCTTGATCCTGCTGAGATCGTCGATGACGGTGTCAACAGCATCGACCTTGTCCCGAGCCAGCCCCATGGACAGTTTGGCCGACTCCCGGCTCGCCGCCATATCCTCGGACTTGCTGATTTCCAACAGTTTGCCCAGCACCTGGGTATAATCATCCCAGGCAACGGCGAGTTTGGACATGCCGGCTTTGCCCTTTTCCGACCAGAAGAGCGGTTTGGCCTTGGCATAGGACTCAAGATAATCCTTTTTGTACTGCTCAATACGGCCTAAATATTTCTGCCTCTCCTCCTGTGTAGCCGACAACAACATATTCTTTGTTGCACGATCAAGGTAGACAAGGCTTATATTCGCTTCCTTGATGGCAGAAAGTCCTAACAACTCTTTCCCGTACATGGACTCGGCAAAGCCGTTGATTTTATCCATGCTGCGCACGCCAAGCAAACCAACGACCGCAGTCAATGTCGCCATAAAGAGAAATGAAACAATAAGCTTTTTACCAACCTTGATGTCGTTGAGATTTCCCATACCGACCTCCAGAAATGGTGGTGTGCATGTTATCTATTTTTTAAAGTTTAGACTTGAGTCAGAATATATCGCACCATAAATGACAACACAAGAACCATGACGATTTTTATTCAAAACATGACGACTTTGCCATAAATACAGTTGCTACAACAACAAAACACCAGCTTACCATTCCGAGCGGCAACATTACTCCAGTCAGAATACCCCAGACAAGCTCCCGACGGCCGATGCTCCATGCAACGGGCGCACAGCATGGATTGCTTCCTTCCGTGGCCGGGACATGCCGCAACGACGCAAGGCCGCGCTGTCGCAATGCGACGCGCGGCCTTGGCAAGAAGAAAACCAAGAGAGGTCTCGCGGCCCAGCGGCTCAGGCTAGCGCCCGGAGCCGCCCGCCAAGAAGGAGGCTAGAGCGTCGAGAGATCGAGTTCGAAGCGTAGATTGTCCCGGACAACGGTGTAACGGGCATCGGACACCCGGTCGGTGACCCGGAAACCAGCCCGCTCATACAAGCGGCGCGAGGCGGGCAACCCGTCCACGGTCCACAGGAAGACCTTCAGGAAACCCCGCTCCCGGCACCAGAACAAGGCTTCGGCCAACAGCGCCTTGCCGGCCCCGCAGCCGTGGCAGTCCGGGTCCACAATGAAAAACCGCAGTTGCGCCCCCTCGGGCAGACGCCGACGGCCATAGACGGCGATCATGCCTATGCAGCGCCCGTCCCTGTGGGCCGAGAGCAGCAGATCGTCGCCCTCGTCGTAGCCCTCGACGAATTCCCCGAACTCCCGGGCGACCAGCGACTCAAAGGGCGCGCCCGATCCCCAGGCCTCGGCGTAGTAGCGGCCATGGAGTTCGGCCGCCCGGCCCAGAAGCCCGGGCTCGTAGCCGCGACGTATCTCTATCCCCCCGACCGGCGGCCTGCTTCCAGGCGTTCCGGCGCTGACGGCGGCGCATTGCATCACGATCCTCCTGCGTAGGGTTTGGCCCCGGCCCACAGATGCTCAAAGGCCAGGCGCAACATGGCGGCCACGCCCTGGTTGTGGATGACCACCGCCGTGAAGCTCGGCTGCCCCCCGGCCGGGTCCTGCATGGATAAAAGCGTGGTCTCGTCGTCGAAGCACTGCATCTTGAGCGGCAACGCCGGGACCACCCGCAAATCCAGGCCCTTGGCGCAAAGCCCGGGCCACAGCCCGGACAACGCCGCGTCCTCGGCCACGCTGCCGTCGCAAAGCGCCCGGTAGGCCAGCCCGCGTCCCAGCGGCGCTTCCATGAAGGCCTGGTTTTGTTCATTGGAAAGAATCATCGGCCGGGTGATCGAGGACAGCACTTGCTTCTTGGCCGCCCGGGCCAGGGCCAGAGCGCGCTGGGCGATGCGGGTGGGGCCGCTTAAAACTTCGGCATAGGCCAACGGGTCGCTGCGGCCGCGCCCGCCGGCAAAGAGCGGCGTCAGGGCCTCGGTCAGACGCGCCGCCGCCGCCTCGGCCTCCTGCTTCTGGCGGGCCAGCGCCGCCGACCGCTCCCCGGCGAGCAGTTCCATGGCCACGGCCGGAGCCACGGCGCCGTAGGTGCGCGGCGAGCCGTCCCGGCTCTGGCACAGCCCCTTGGCCGCCAGCCCGGCCAGCACGTCATAGACCCGCTGGCGCGGTATCACCCCCCGCGCCGCGACCTCGGCCGGCGTCAACTCGGCCTGGCCTAATAGCGCCAGATAGGCCGCCGCCTCGTAGCTGGTCAGCCCCAGGGCGGCCAATTCCTGCGCTTCAATCATGCGTCACCACCTCCTCGTGGTGACAAAATGACTAGCACCACCAATCAGTGGTGTCAACACCCCAAAACTTGCCAGACCGCGTTCCCGGGCGTAAAGTGACCATGGCCCGGTACGCTCTGAGACCTGTCTCGATGCCCGGACTTCTTGTGTCGGCCGCCTCGCCCTGCCCGTCCCTTGCGCTGCCCGCGCCCGGCCGGACCGGACCTCCGGCCCTTGCCCGGGTTCGATGCGCCTTGCGCGCTCCTCCCCGCCTCCCGTGTGTTTCAACGCTGTCGCCTGTCACGTCGCGGCAGCCGCAAGGACGTCCCATGGATTTCACCTCGCCGGCCCAGCTCGTGGGCTACCTCGCCTTCGTGCTCGGCGTCATCGCCTTCATCCAGCGCATCGACTGGAAGCTCAAAACGCTCATCGCCGTGGAATGCCTGGCCTACACCGTGCATTTCGCCATGCTCGGCAACAACGCCGCCTCGTTTTCCGCCGCCCTGTCCGCCGTGCGCATGTTCGTTTCGCTGAGGACCCGCTCGCCCTGGCTGGCCGGCTTCTTCCTGGCCGCCAACATCCTCGTCGGCATCTACCTGGCCCACGGCTGGACAGCCGTCTTCGCCATCGCCGCCGGCTGCTCCGGCACCTGGGCCGCGTTTTTCCTCTCGGGCCTCAAACTGCGCGGACTGCTCTTCTTCGCCACCCTGTGCTGGCTGTCCAACAACATCGCCACCGGCTCCATCGGCGGCACGATGCTCGAAAGCATCATCGCCCTGGTCAACGGCAACACCATGTGGCGACTGTGGCGAACGGAGAAGAGAAAAAGAGAAGAATGCCTCCGGCGGGGGGGGGGGGGGGGGGGGGGGGGGGGGGGGGGGGGGGGGGGGGGGGGGGGGGGGGGGGGGGGGGGGGGGGGGGGGGGGGGGGGGGGGGGGGGGGGGGGGGGGGGG
>JAEZMB010000125.1 GCA_023435825.1 Pseudomonadota bacterium
CGGGGGCCGGGCGCGCGCCCCCCCCCCCCCCCCCCGCCTTTGTTGGCCGCGTCCTTGGCCTCTCAAAAACTACAGGAGTATTTTCCGGGAAAAAGTGCTTTCAAGGGGTTGCCTTGAAGCATCAAGGACTTTTCGAGGACGCGCCAGACGCGCCCAAGGAGCGCCGATGCCCCAGACGCTGACGCTCACCTCCCCGGCCTTTGCCCACCTGGGCCGGATTCCCGACCGCCATGCCGCCGCCGGGGCGGACCTGTCGCCGCCGCTGCTGTTTGCCGGCATGCCGGCCGGCGCGGCCAGCCTGGCCCTGGTGTGCGACGATCCCGACGCCGTTTCCGGCGTGTTCGACCACTTCGTGCTCTACAATCTCTCGCCGGCCACCCCGGGCCTGCCCGAGGGCCTGCCGGCCGTGCCCCGCCACGCCGACGGCAGCCTGTCCGGGCTCAACGGCTGGGGGCGTCTCGGCTACGCTGGGCCGCAACCGCCGTCGGGCGTCCACCGTTACGTCTTTACGCTCTACGCCCTGGACGCGGTCCTGGATCTGCCGCCCGGGGCGGCCAAGAAAGACCTTCTGCGCGCCGCCAAGGGCCACATCCTGGCCTCGGCCACGCTCATCGGCCGCTACGGCCGGGAGTAAGGCCCGGGCCGCCCAAAGCCTGGGCGCTGGCGGATATGCGGGTGTTTGCCGGCCGCCGTCGCGGCGTCCCTGGCCGAACAGTTCCAGGAACGGGCTTTGCCGGTTGCCTGGGAGACGGGCGTAGCACCGCGCGCCGCTGCCGGGGCCGCATCACAGCATCCAGGCTCACTCCAGGGCGCAAGCCCGGGCGCAGCGACCGCGCACATCGGCTTTGTCCAGCCCCAGGTGGGCGGCCACGCAGGCCTGGCACAGGCTTGGCGGCTGGGACAGGGGCACGCCTTCCTCACCGGCCCGGGCCAGCACCATGGCAAAGACCGCCTCGGCCAGATCGGCCCGGGCCGGCGCGGCGACTCCCCGTGGGGCCGGCGCGGCCGGGCCGGCCGAGGGCCGATCCAGGACAAACAGCGCGAAAAGCGCGGCGGCGGCCAGGCTCGCGACGACGATTTTCTTGACATTGGACATTGTTTTTTCCTCCATCCGTAACGCCCGGCCCGGTCTTTACGACGGGGGCGGGCTGTGCCATAGGCCGGTCTGGGCTTCGGTCGGACCGTAGCCCGCCGCGCCGGTCGCGATCCAATCGCAATGTCCGAAGCGGTGCTTCGGCTTGGCCGAAGACGCGCGACGCCGGGAGGGGCGTTGTGGAATACTATCACCTGCGCACCTTTGTGGCCGTGGCCGAGGAGGAGCACCTCACCCGGGCGGCCGAGCGGC
Organism: Pseudomonadota bacterium; assembly: GCA_023435825.1. Lineage (GTDB taxonomy): Bacteria > Desulfobacterota > Desulfovibrionia > Desulfovibrionales > Desulfovibrionaceae > Solidesulfovibrio. Next base: position 1,346 of record JAEZMB010000125.1, read on the forward strand.
TGTGCGCCAGCCTGCCGGCGGTCAGCGCCCATATCCGGGGTCTGGAAGAGGAGCTCGGGGTGGCGCTTTTCTCGCGCACGCCCAAGGGGATGCGCCTGACGGCCGAGGGCCGGGCGCTTCTGGAAGAGGCCCGGGAAGCCCTGCGCGGCCTGGAAGCCGTGCGGCGGCGGGCCGGAGCCCTGCGCCAGGACGTGACGGGCGTGGTGCGGCTGGGGCTCAACAACGAAGCCGCGCGCCTGCATGTGCCGGAGATCCTGGCCGTCATGACCCGGCGGCATCCGGGGGTGGAGCTGCATCTGGTCAATTCCAGTTCGCCGCGCATCCTGGACAACGTGCGCCTGGGCCGGCTCGACGTCGGTTTCGTCTACGACAACATCATCGAGGCCGGGCATGAGGTGGCGGTCACACCCCTGGAAGAGGTGCCCATGGCCGTGGTGGGGCCGACCTCCTGGGCCGAGCGGGTGAGCGGGGCCGATTGGGACGAACTGGCCGGCCTGCCCTGGGTGTGGTTTTCCGAGCGTTGTCCGTTTCAGTATCTGCTCGAATCCTCGTTTTCCCGCCGGGGACTGCCCATCAACAAGGTGATGGTGGGCGACAATGACGCCACGCTGCGCACGTTGGTGGCGGCCGGCGTCGGATTGACCTTGCTGCGCCGCGACGACGCCTTGGATGCGGCGGCGGCCGGCGAGGCCTGCGTGTGGCCATGGGAAGGCATGGCCTTGGGACTGGCCCTGGTCCATCGCCGCGAACGGGCGGCGGACCGGTGCATCGAAGCGTTGGCCGAAGCCGTGGCCGAGGTCTGGGGACTTCCGGCCCGGAAACGTTAGGCCCAGCCTCTTAAAAAATACGAAGGTATTTTTTAAGAAAATCAGTTGGTTTTGTTGGCAGCCCACGAGACGCCCAGGCGTTTTCGGGGACGAGACACTCGGCCAAGAGTTGTGAACAAGCGCGGGAGAACTGTTGCATGAGCGAGTCGGCGAAGCCTGACCGGGAACTGCCCTGGCGGGCCGCGTGCGGCGTTACGGTGTTGGTGTTGATCCTGTCCATGATGGCCCTTGCCCAGGCCAACTACCGGGAGGACGACCCGGGAGCCAACCAGGTGCTTTCGGGCAGCGCTTTCGGCTTTGCCGACCAGCCGGGCCGGCAGGTGCTGGTTCCGGTGGAACCGGGCCTGGCCCGGGGCATGAAGGGCTTTCGCAAGGCCGTGGCCGCGCCGGGGCGGGTGGTCGATCTGGCCTATGCCGGTTCCCAGCGGGGCGAGTCGGTCCCCGAGGCCTCGACCGGGCGTTTCGCCGAGGTGTCGGGCGCGGTTTTCGCGGCCAGCCAGGCCTTTGGCCCGGGCGACCATGTGCTGGTGGCCACCGAGGATTTTCTGGCCGAGCGGCAAGTCCTGGCCGTGACCCCGGCCGCCGGGGAGGTGCCTTGTGCCCCGGCCGTGCGGCGGGAGATGGCCGAGCGGGTCGGGCGCGACCTGGCCTGGTGCCGGGAGATCGGCACGCTTTCCGACGGCGGACGGCTATCCCTGGCCCGGTTCGCGCCCCATGGCCGCGACGAACTGGTGACCCTGGGTTGGTCCATGCCCGGCGCGGCCACGGTCTACCTGGACCATGCCGGCACGGCCGAGGCCGGCGGCACGTGGCAGGCCGGCGACGGCGGCGAGTTTTCGCCCGAGGCCTACCGGCCGCTTTTCGCTTTCGCCGGCGCAGGCGGGCGGGAGCTGGCCGTGCGCTGGTCCGGTCCCGAGGGCGACGCCCTGGATCTCTACCGCCAGGACGGCGACACGCTGGCCCCCTTTGTGGCGGCGGCCTGGGCCAGGCCGGAGTAGCCGGAAGGCGCGCGAATGTTTTGGGCCGTCCGCACCGCGGGCGGCTTTTTTTTGGCCGCCGCCAGCGGCGGCCGGCGGCGACGCCGGCAAGGAGGGAATCGTGTACAGCGATCTGCGCTATATCGCCGTTTTCCTGGCCGGGGTGGCGGCGGCCTTGGTCCTGCTGCGGCTGGCGCGTCGGCGCGTCGCCTGCCCCTTGAGCCTGTCCCAGCGCAACCTGTTCAGCACCAATTTCGGGTTTTTCACCACCCTGTACACCTTTTTCCTGGGCTTTGCCGTGGTCTCCCTGTGGCAGACCTACAACGGCGCGGACGCGGCCATCACCGACGAGACCGACCTGCTCGTGGTGGAGTGCCGGCTGTCCCAGTCTTTGCCGGATTCGGACGGCTTTCGCCGGGCCTTGCTGCGCTATGTCGAGGCCGTGCGCGATCCGGGCTGGGCCATGATGCGCGACGGCGAGCCGTCCGACGGCGCGGGAGCGCTGTACGACGCGGTCTGGGACGAGCTGCGCGCCCTGGCCCCGGCCCCGGACAGCCATGTCCAGGCCATGTACACGCTCATGCTGTCGCGGCTCATCGACTGCAACAAGCTGCGCCACCAGCGGTTGCTGCTCATCGACGGCAGCCTGTATACGCCCATCTGGGCCATCATCTATCTTGGCGTGGCCTTCACCCTCATCGGGTTTTATTTCATCGAGACCGGCAACAAGCCGGCCGACCGCTTTTTCATCGCCATGATGCTGGCCATGCTCATCGGCAACATCTTTCTGCTCTACGAACTCGACACGCCCTTTTCCGGGGTCATCTGCCTGGATTCGGACAAGTTCGCCCAGGCCGCCCAGGCCATACGCGCCCTGGGCGGCCTGTAGGGCCGGTTTCGTGTCGGAACCCGACGCGCCGGGTAAACGCCTGGCCCGTTGTCGGCCCGGGCCGTTTGCCCGGCGCGTGGGACGCCAGCCGGAACCGGCGAGAGATCAACACGCTTTGTTAAGGAGATCGACACGATGCCAACGGAAAACGACGCCCCTGACGCCCCTGATACCCCTGACGCCCCCAAGCCCTTGCCGCGCGAAGTGGCCTGGCTGGTGGAGGAGGGCTATTCGCCCATCCGGGCCTGGCGGGAGCACCTGGGCGTGACCCGGGAGGAGCTTGGCCGCCGGCTGGAGGTGTCCCCGGCCGCCGTGGCCCAGATGGAAGCCCGCAAGAGCCGGCCGCGCGGGGCGACGCTCAAAAAGATCGCGGCGGTTTTCTGCATCGACTGGGAATTGCTGCGGGCCAAATAGCCGCCTTCGCCGCCGGCGGCCAAGCCTGCCGGATAACGGCCGGGCCAGACGGCCGGCCGGCTGACGCGACGCTCCCGGCCGATCTCCCCTTGGATCGCTCGATGTGGCTGGACAGGGCCTTGCCCGCGCCGCCGCCCCGCCTGGGGGGGAACCCTCGGGTTGCGCCGCGTCCCTTGTCCGTTTTTTCCTCCCCGATCTTCCGGCTTGTCGGCTGTTTCGCCTCAAAAGGAACAGCCAGTCACGGCCAAGGAACAATCGCCGCCCCGAAACGAACGGTTTGGGGGCGGTTAGGCACAGCCATGCCTGGGATAGGTACAAGCCAGAGCTGGTTGGGAACGGGCGAGCACACGTAATGAACAGGCCATGTTCATTATTTTATCGTTTTATTTAATATAGATATCTTTGATAGGCACAGCCTGACGACGGATTGCCGCTCGGGTCTTTATCCGTTCCTATCGGAGTCGGCCTTTTCATGTCGGGACGCTTAAATATTACGTAGTATTGTTTAATAAAAATACATTATTTCAACATATTGCACCAGAGATGCCCTCTGTCTTTTCGGTGACGCGACACGAGCGAGCTAAAAACCGCAGGGCAGATTGACCCGCACGACCGGATGGGGGGGCGGCAAAGCCGAATAGGCACAGGAAGGCACGGTCAAGGAACAGGCAGGGAACAGCGAACGCACGATGAATCTACAATGGGTGAACAGCCGGGGAACGTTTAAAGAGCGAGGAAAGAACAACAACCGAACAAAATATACTCATAGTTTATTTGTAATTTTGACAGGTTAGTAGAGAAAAGAACAAAATGATGACCAACGAACCGGCCTCGTGGCCGAACTTAAGGCACATTGTGCCACGCACCCCCGGCGCGATAAGCCGAATGGGGAAGAACATGGCGATGTTGCCTGGCGCTCCGGTGACGTAGCGGTCATGTCGGCGCTCGGTATTTCGTCCAAGCCCGGTGTTTTGATTGTTCCATCATGCGCCTTGGGAGCATGGGACCGGCCAGGTCGCTTGTCGGCCGAGGCGGCTTGGCTCATTTCCCCAACCTCCCCCGGGGCAAAGGGCGGTTTTGCTCCCGCCGGGCTATTCTTTCGCGAAGTAGCGCGTTTCCCACGGCCAGCTCGCCGCTCTTCTCACGAAGCTGGCCGACTTCGACGGATTTCTTCACCGGATGTGGCTTCAGGTCTGATTTTCAGCCAACAGGAAGGAGTCGCGCCACAAGGGCAACGTCGCGGCGGTTACCCTCAGCTCCTGCCTCGCCAAGCCAATGTCCTCGCCAGGTAGAGTTCACGAGGCAGCCGCGGCACGGCCTGGCTTTTGTGGGGGGGCAGCATCGCTATGGCGATCCTTCTGTACGTTGCATACGACACCGCCCGAGCGGGGGATTTATACCGCCAAGATAGTGTCCAAGAAAACCCCAGGCTAATCTACTACTGATTGTTACTTACGAACAAAAATAACATTAAATTCTATAGGTGATGGGAAATTTGTTTCGTGAACAGGATAAACTCCGCTTGTAACGTATCCATGCTGGGGTATTGTCTGCAAGTAGTCAACGAATGTAGGCATCTCATTATAAAGAAATTGCTCAGGAATTTCGCATATGATGCCATCAATAAAGTCCAGGCAGCCTGCGCTGCCTTCAAAAACTTTAAGATCGTAGCCCTGTGTGTCTATTTTTAAGAAAATATTATTGAATTGATACTTTGTTTGGAGTTCTGGCAAAATATTGTCTAATCGACGAACAGGCACCGTGATTTGTTCACAGACACTGCCTCCATTTGCAAAGAAATTATTCATTGATGCGGATGGATTAAGAAACGAATTTAAACAGGAAGATTCCATCCGATTAAAAACAAGATTTGTGTCTTCATTGCCTAAGGCGAGGTTGTTAGTTATCCATTTTGCATTAGTGGCAGCATGGTTCTTTAGCTTTTCGAAAACAATAGGGTCTGGTTCAAACGAAATAATGTATCCATTGAAGCCTATGGCTCCTATGCTGTCAATGAACTGTCCGCTGTTGGCACCCACATCAAGTATGCAGTCGATCTTCTTTTCGGTAAAAACCTGCTCTAAACGATTGAGCATCATGAGATTGCTTAATTGTCCGTACAGGCCTTTTCTGGCTGCGTTTTGAAAGCCATTCATGTTCTTGAATTGTTTGAGAGTTTTTCGAAGCAATTTATGAAATAGCATTTCTTTCTCCTATGTGACTATACGTTGTAATGTGTTTATTTAAAAACCGCCTATGTCGCCATGTTTTGTGTACTGCAGGATAAAGCTGTAAAATCAAATATATCTGTATATTATTAATTTATTGTTATCATGATGAACGGTGTTCGTCAACTAGCAATTTGGACAATATATCTTGTCTTCGATTTGTCGAGTGATTGTACTAGTGGTGTTGTGGTGGTTGATTTTGAGAAAATGTCGGTCATGGAATTAATAGGAGACGCTATAAGGCAGAGCAAACAAGCATTAATGAAGTTTTGCTGAATGCCACTTTGCTCTTTAATTGTTGTATAAAGTCAAGTCCTGTCAAGTGATTAATCATTAGTATTGCTATGTATTGATAATGGCAATTATTCGCTTGCGATGACATTTTATATGAGTCTGGAGCGTGGGGTTCTGCCGAAGTCGCAGCATTTTATTTGGTTCTGCGGCGTTACGCAATTACTCCATGTAGACATGTTCCGCTGTAGCCAATTTGAAGAACTGGTCAGACCACTGCTTCATGACCGACCAACGCAGACATCGCGTGCTTCTAGGCGCGAAGTATAACCAATCGTTGATCGGGAAACGGAAAACAGCGCACATACCTTGCGCTGCGAGGGAGCCTGTCGCAGCACAAACACCACGAGCTGGTGTCTGGCTGGTGTGCCCACCATTTTGTGGCGGCGACCTCCTTCGCAGGGCCACACGGGTCCCCCACGCCAGCCGAGTCGTCACGGCGACGCCTCGCCCCCTTCTCGCAAGGCCGTCCGACAAACCACCGGAAAAATCCTTGCGGCGTGGCAACCGCAGCGCAGGCAAAGGGCCGGAGGCCGTCCGTGCCCTTTGCCTGACGGTCGGCCCGGCCGCTCCCTTGCATGGCGCGTCGCCAATAAAAAAGCGCCCGGGACAGGCTTTGTCCCGGGCGCTGACAACAGCGAAAAAACGTGCCCTAGGGCTGGGGGTTGAAGACCTGGAAGGTCTTTTTCACCTGGCTGCCGTCCTCGGCGATGGCCGTCAGCGTCCAGTCACCGGTGGCCATCTCCCATTCCTTCTGGAAGGTGAACGTGCAGTGGTATTCCTTGCCCGTGGAGATGGTTTCCACGGATTCGGTGGTGAAGACCACGGCGTTTTTCGCCGGATCGATGATGCCCGGCGTGGTGGTGACGATCTTCACCTTGGAGACACCGCCCTCGGGCTTGAGGGTCTTGAAACGCATGCCGAAGGTGGCCCCGAGTTGGCGCGGCACGCTGGTGGTGGCCAGGGACAGAGCGCCGTTCTGATAGATGCCGTAATCCACCATGACGATGGTGGGTTCCTGCGGTTTGTCTTCCTTGCCGCCGAAGCCGAAGAAATTCATGGTGGACGAACAGGAGGCCAGCAGCAGGCACAGCAGCGGCAAGATCGCAAGCAGACGTTTCACGGATATCCCTCCATGGCCAACGGCCATCTGTAGTCGATGCTGCCCACATGCCCCTCAACGGCCGTTTGTGTCAAGGGAAGGGGCTGTTGTTCAGCCGTGCCGGGGCGCGCCAAAAGCCAGGGCGGCCAGTTCGGTCTTGCCGGCGAAAAACGGGGCCAGCGTCTCGCGCTGGTCCTCGGTCAGACGCAGCCCGGACACCGGCAGCGGCCCGGCCTCGCCGCCGTACATGGTCACGGCCCGGTCGATCCACTCGGCCGGCACGAAATCGGCCGGGAGCTTGAGCACCGTGCGCGTGCCGTCCTCAAACACGCTGATGGGCTTGTCGTAACGCGCCTTGCCCGGCCCCAGCACGATGTTGCCCGTGCGCGAAAGCGTTTCTTCCACCCGCGACGGCGGCACGGCCGCCCATTTGCCCAGCAGCTCGAAAAAGGCCGGCCGCAGGGCCAGATAGTAAAACGGGTCGATTTTCAGGGCCACGGACACGCCCGGCACGTTCAAGATCGACGGCGAATCGGCAAAATGGCGGCCCAGGGCCTTTTCCAGACGGTCCAGGGTGTCGGCGTAGTCTACGAGCATGGCCGCGTTCCTCCGGGGTTGTGGGCGCGCGACAGCAGATGGGCGGCCAGCCCCCCCAGATCCCGGGGAGCCTGGCCCAAGGCGGCGCGCCAGACCTCGTCCGATTCCATACAGCAATAAAGCCCCTGCGAAAAGCCGTGTCCGGCCAGCCGACGGGCCATGAAACGCAATTGCCGCACGCGCAGGGGCCGCAACAGCCGCGTCTTGCCGTCCGGGCCGATGGTGAATTCGCCCAGCATGTAGCGCGGCAGCTCCCGGCCCTCGGCCATAAGCCGCCCGGGCAGCTCCGGCAGGCAGCGAAACGAGCCCAGGCTGATGTAGGCGATGTCGTCCGGGGCGAGATAGTCGAAAATCATGTCCACGGTGGCGGCGTACTCCCGCTCCCAGCCCTCGAACCAGCAGATGGGGTCGAAGTGCAGGCAGACCCGGTAGCCGGCGCGTACGCAGGCCTTGGCCGCCGACAGCCGGGCTTCGAGCGAGGCCGTGTCGCGCTCCTGGGCGGCCACGATCACCGGGGCGTTGAGCGACCAGGACGGCAGCACCGTTTTCGGGTCCGGGTCGGCCTCCATCCAGCTGAGATCGGCGGTCTTGGACTTGAGTTCCAGCACGACGTTGGGATGGCCGGCCAGAAAGCCCAGCAGTTCGCGGGTGTGGCCGGTGATGGGCTCCAGGGCCAGGGCGTCGGCGAATTGGCCGGTGCCGACGCGAAAGAGCCGGCTGGGGTCGCGGCCAAACACCCGGCCCAACTCGGCGAACATGGCCTCGGTGTTGGCGAAGGCGGTCAGCGTGCGGTCGCGGAAATAGGCCCGCAGGATGCAGTACGAGCAGTCCATGGGGCAGTTCTCGCCGATGTGGATGATCTGGTAGCCGCAGCAGCGGTAGTGGCGCGTGGCCGGGCAGGGGCGCAGGAACCGGCCGTGGTGGGCCTTGACGTGCAGCGTGCGGCCCCCGGCCGGGGCCTGGGGCAGGGCATCGCCCGGGGCCAGCACGGTCACGGCCGCCTCCGGCAGGGCGGCCCTGGCCCGGGCGGCCATGGGCGTTGCGGCCACGGCCGCGTCCACGGCCAGGGCCGTGATGTCCCACAGGGGCGCGCTCACGGATTTTCTCCGGGTTCGTCCTCGGGATCGTCCTTGGCCACGGAAAGAAGCTTGGGCAGGGCCGGGGCGACGGCCATGGCGGCCAGGTCGGCGGCGGCCTTGGACAGCTCCTGGCGGTTTTTGACCGTGACCTCGAAAGTGGCGCTGTCGGACTCGAAGCCCTGGCTGGGGCGGATTTTCACCCGGCTGCCGCGCGAAAGCTCCCGGGAAAGCGCCGTGAACCGGGCCTCCAGGGTGGTGACGGCCGGATAGCGCAGCCGGCGCAAGCCGGCCAGCAGCCCGGCGGTCAGGTCGTTTGGCGACAGGCCCCGGCCCGGCAGGTCGAGCAGGCCCGAGCGGACAAGCGTCGCGGCCGGCGTCTCGCCGGCCAGACGGGCGGCTTCGGTCAAAAAGGTCAACGCCGCCGACAGGCTGCCGCGCGACCAGCGCACGGCCGCCAACAGCGGCATGAATGTGGCGAGATCGTCCGGGGCCAGGGCGGCCAGCCGTTCGCCGGCCCCCAGCGGCACATGGCCCGAGGCGAGCAGGGCGTCCAGGGCCGGCGGCAGGGCCAGCCAGCGGGCGACCAGTCGGCCGCGCCGGTCGTCCGGGGCGAACAGCTGCGGGCCGGCCAGGGCCAGGAAGCCGTCCGCGCTAGCCAGGGGGGCGAAATAGCGCCCGGCGGCCACGGCCATGGCGTCGGTGACGGCCCGGCCGAGGTTGGAGGCGAGGTAGATGAGCCCCAGCCGCAGGGGCAGGGGCAGCGGGCCGCCGTCCGGGGACAGCGGATGGGCCGGGGCGTCCGGGTCGGCCTCGGGCAGGGCCAGGGCGCACAGGCTGCGGCCTTTGATCTCCCGCAGGGCGGCGGCGCGCCTGCTGCCTGCGGCCAGGATGGGCCGGCCGTCGGTTTCGATGACCAGGGCCGGGGTGACCTGCCCCAGGGCGGCCAGGGAATCGGTCAGCGCCGCGTCGGGCGGGGCAGCCCAGAACAGGTGCGGGGCGGACAGGTCGATGTCGCGCGGGTGAAGAAAGAGTGGCTGCACGGTGTCGGTATTCTTGGCTTTTTGCCGTAGAGTTTGTGATTTCAGGAAGTTGTCGTCTTGACAAGGGGTGACGCCTCATCCAATATGCCCAAACTCGCGGAAAAGCCAAGGGCCTGAAAATGCCCGGATTTCCGCACCGCTCTCTCTCTCGGATCGTTTCGCCACAAAGCCGGCCTGCCGGCTTTCGATATGGGACAGGAAAAACGCCCCCAGGCGTTTGGACCACGGTGACAACGCCTAGCACAAGGGAGAAGGGAATGTCGGAAAACCTCGCCAGCCAACGCACCTACGCCCTGATCGGCCACGGCGGATGCGGCAAGACTTCTGTGGCCGAAATGCTCCTTTTTACCGCCGGCGCCATCCCGCGACTGGGCAAGATCGAGGAAGGGGCCACCACCCTGGACTACGAGCCCGAGGAAGTGAAGCGCCGGGGCAGCACCCAGCCCGGCATCGCCGCCTTCCAGTTCCAGAAAAACCGTCATTTTCTCCTGGACATCCCGGGCGACGGCAGCTTCAACGGCGACCTGCCTTATCTGCTGCGCGCCGTGGACGGCGTGGTCTTTGTGGTCGACGCCGTGGACGGCGTCAAGCCGCTGACCAAGAAGCTGTGGGGCGAAGTCGCCAAACTCGGCCTGCCCACGCTGTTTTTCATCAACAAAATGGACCGCGACCGGGCCGATTTCGAGATGGCGCTTAACGGCATCAAGGAAAAGCTGGGCGTTAAGACCTACATCCAAAATCTCCCCATCGGCGAGAAAGAGGCGTTTAAGGGCGTGGTCAACGTCCTTGAGGGCAAGGCCTATTTCTTCGACGACAAGGGCGGCGTCACCGAAGGCCCGATTCCCGACGACATGGCCGACGAGGTCGAGACGCTTCGGGAAACCATGGTCGAGGAAGTGGCCGTGTCCGACGAGCAGCTCATGGAGCGCTACCTCGAAGGCGAGGAGATCGCCGTGGAGGAACTGCTCGGAGCCGTCCACAAGGCCACCCTGTCCGGGCAGCTGTGCCCGGTGTGCTGCGGTTCGGCGCTGAAAGCCATGGGCGGCACGCGCCTTTTGGCCGCCATCCAGAACTACCTGCCCGGCCCCCTGGAGGCCGCCGGCGGCGACAAGGTCATCGCCACCGAGACCGGCGAGATCAAGGCCGGCGAGTCCGGCCCGGCCGTCGCCTTCGTGGTGAAGACGCTGTTCGATCCCTTTGCCGGCCAGCTGTCCATCGTGCGCGTGCTGACCGGCACCATCGCCACCAACCAGGAACTGCAAAATCCGGCCACCGACACCCTGGAGCGCGCCGGCCAGATCTTGCTGCCCCTGGGCAAGGAAACCGTCATCTCCAAGGAGCCGGCCGGCCCGGGTTCGATCATCGCCCTGGCCAAGCTCAAGGACACGGCCACCGGCCATACCCTGTGCGATCCCAAGAAGCCCGTGATCGTGCCCGCCCCGGTCCTGCCCCCGCCCATGATCTCCTACGCCCTGGCTCCGGCCGAGAAGGGCGACGAGGACAAGGTCTTCGCGGCCATGTCCAAGCTCCTCGACGAGGACATCACGCTGTCCATCACCCGCGACGAGGAAACCGGCGACATCCTCATCTCCGGCATGGGCCAGACCCATCTGGAAACGGCCGTGGAAAAGGCCAAGCGCCGCTTCAAGGTCACCCCCGTGCTCAAGGCTCCGAAGATTCCCTACCGCGAGACGGTCAAGGGCAAGGTCGAGGTCCAGGGCCGCCATAAGAAGCAGACCGGCGGACGCGGCCAGTTCGGCGACTGCTGGATTCGCATGGAAGGCCAGCCGCGCGGCGGCGGCTACGAGTTCGTGGACGCCATCGTCGGCGGCGCCATTCCCCGGCAGTACATCCCGGCCGTGGACAAGGGCGTGCAGGAATCGGCCGCCCGCGGCTACCTGGCCGGCTATCCCGTGGTCGACTTCAAGGTGACGCTGTTCGACGGCACCTTCCACACCGTGGACTCCTCGGAAATGGCCTTCAAGATCGCCGGCTCCATCGCCTTCAAGGCGGCCTGCGAAAAGCTTAAGATATCCTTGCTTGAACCCATCGTCTTGGTGTCCGTGAGCTGCCCGGACGAATACATGGGCGACATCATCGGCGACCTGTCCAGCCGGCGCGGCAAGGTGCTGGGGTCCGATTCCACCGGCGGCATCACCGAAATCCAGGCCCACGTGCCCATGGCCGAGATGCAGGAATACGCCAAGACCCTGAGCTCCACGACGGGCGGCCAGGGCGCGTTCACCCTGGCCTTCGACCACTACGAGGAATGTCCGCCGCCCATCGCCGAAAAGGTGGTGGCCGAGAGCAAGAAGAAGGAAGAGTAAAACGTGGGGCGCTGCCCCACGCCCTGGGGGGGGGGGGGGGGGGGGGGGGGGGGGGGGGGGGGGGGGGGGGGGGGGGGGGGGGGGGGGGGGGGGGGGGGGGGGGGGGGGGGGGGGGGGGGGGGGGGGGGGGGGGGGGGGGGGGGGGGGGG
>JAEZMB010000163.1 GCA_023435825.1 Pseudomonadota bacterium
GGGGGGCCGGCGCCCCCCAGACCCCCCAGCGGGGAAAACGGGGTAACGGGCGGGCGGGCACGAGGCGGGTGAAGCGCGCGGCCCTGCCGTGTTCTCCAGAGCCTGCTCCCGCCCGTCAGCCGTCCCGGCTCAACGCCGGCAGACGGCGTTTTTCCGTCTGTTTGCCGTTTTTCGTCAGGCCGTTTCCCCTTCGCCTGCCGGCCCTCCCGCAATCCCTCGCCTTCCCGCACCGTCTTCCCGGTTCGACGTTTTTGCCGCCATGCGGGCTTCCTGATGGCTTCGATTAGTTTTATGAATGTTCCATGTTTTTGCGCCCTTCGCATTGTCATAATCCCCTGGGCACGGTAGGATATCCCAAACCTTTTATCAGGAGAGGGGACCATGGGACATGCCGGCAAAGGGGGCGTGCGGCTCCTTGTCGTGGCGGGGCTTGTGGTCGTTGGCGTGGGACTGTTCCTGGCCCTCGGCCCGCCGGGGCTCTTGGCCAAGTCCGAAACGCCCGACTTTTGCGCTTCCTGCCACGTCATGGAGTCGCAGTACGAGGCCTGGTTTCACCACGGAGCGCACAAACGCATCCGTTGCGTGGACTGCCATCTGCCCAACGACAACATGGCCAGCCACTACGTGTGGAAAAGCATCGATGGGATGAAGGACGTCATCGTCTTCAATTCCGGCCGGGTGCCCGACGACATCCGGATTTCCGACCATGGCAAGGAAGTGGTGCAGGCCAACTGCATCCGCTGCCATGAAACGGCCGTGGAGATGATCAATCAGAAGCGCTGGTGCTGGGACTGCCATCGCCGGACCATGCACCGGCACGTGGGCGTGCCGTTTACGCGCTAGTGTAGCGGCCCTTAAAAAATACGAGAGTATTTTTTAAGAAATCAATGATTTTAGCCTTTTGGGAACAAAATGCCGTATGCCCTTTTCGCGGACGCGACACGAGAGGCGCGGCCAGACGGCGCGGGCAAACACGACATGACGGTCAAGCGTCGCGGCAAGACGCCTATCCCTTGCCGGGACAACGCCGACAACAACCGAGTCCATTAACAAGAGGGAAGCGCATATGCGGGGCAAACTGCTGTACAAAATGGCCATGGGCGCGGCGCTGGCCGCCTTTCTCTTCGTCCCCTACGCCTGCTCGCCGCCCAAGCCCGAGCCGGTCAAGACCGTGGTCATCCCCGACGGCGAGATCGACCCGGCCGTGTGGGGCAAGGCCTACCCGGAAGAGTACGAAACCTGGAAGATGACCGAGGAGCCCACCCCGGCCGGCAAGAGCAAATACAAGCGCGGCTTCGACGCCGACCGCATCACCTACGACAAACTGGCCGAATTTCCCTACATGGCCTTGCTGTTTAACGGCTGGGGATTTGGCATCGAATACAACGAGCCGCGCGGCCATGCCTACATGATCCGCGACCAGTTGGAGATCGACTCGGCCCGGCTCAAGGCCGGCGGCGTCTGCCTGACCTGCAAAAGCCCCTACGCGCCGCTTTTGGTCAAGGAAATGGGCGTCGACTACTACAAGCTGCCCTTCAAGGACGTGCTCAACAAGATTCCCGAGCAGTTCCGCACCCTGGGCGTGGCCTGCATCGACTGCCACAACAACAAGGACATGTCGCTCACCGTCTCGCGCGGCTTCAGCCTGGTGCCGGCCCTGGAAGGCATGGGCGTGGACTGGAAAAAGCTCACCCGCCAGGAAATGCGCTCCGTGGTCTGCGCCCAGTGCCACGTGACGTATAACATCCCCAAGGACAAGGAAATGCAGTCCGTTGGCGTGTTCTTTCCCTGGCAGTACGGCAAGTGGGGCGCCATCACCGTCGAGGACGTCATCAAGAAGATCAAGAGCGACGACTCGGTCAAGGAATGGAAGCAGACCGTCACCGGCTTCAAGCTGGCCTTCATGCGCCATCCCGAATTCGAGTTCTTCTCCAACAATAGCGTCCACTGGAAGGCCGGCGCGGCCTGCGCCGACTGCCACATGCCCTACACCAAGGTGGGTGTGCGCAAGGTGTCCGACCACCGGGTGACCAGCCCGCTGAAAAACGACATGAAGGCCTGCATCCAGTGCCACACCGAGACCCCGGATTGGCTGCGGCAGCAGGTCATCACCATCCAGGACCGCACCGCCTCGCTGCAGATCCGGGCCGGCAACGCCACGGCCACCACGGCCAAGCTGTTCGAGGCCGTGCACAAGGCCAAGGAAGCCGGCAAGCCCGTTGACCAGGCCCTCTACGACCAGGCCAAGGACTACTACGAGGAAGCCTTCTACCGGTCGCTGTACATCGGCGCGGAAAACTCCATGGGCTTCCACAACCCCACCGAGGCCCTGCGCGTCCTTGGCGACTCCATCGCCTTTGCCGTCAAGGCCGAGGCCTACCTGCGCCAGATCCTGACCAAGGCCGGCGTGGACGTGCCCATCAAGGTCGATCTCGAACTGGCCAAGTATCTGGAAGGCCGCGGCTCCAAGAAGCTGCCCGGCCATTCCGATCAGGAGTTCAAGGACCCCATGGGCGTCCAGGACCGCTTCTAGTCCGCCAGTTGCCGACAAGCCAAACGCCCGCTCCGGAGCTTCCGGGGCGGGCGTTTTCGCATCCAGAGGCAGTGGCGGGGACGGCGGGGCTGGAGGGCAAGGCTTGGCCCGGGCGGCGGCCCTTGCCTTGACCCCGGAGTGCCCTTGTCCTATCGCCATCGGTATCCCCGCGAAATGGCAAGGAGTGGCCCATGACAACGCCGCGAGCCGTGTTGCGCCCCGTAACGGTCCTGGTCTTGCTCCTGTGTCTTATGGCCGCCAGCCGCCCGGCCCTGGCCGACGACAGCGCCGCCGCCTACGACGCGGCCGTGCTCGAAGCCAAGGCCCATGCCGCCGACCCCGGCCCCTGGAGCGTCTCCAACTTGAAGGTCATCGCCGGCCCGGGCTCGGGCGACGGCAACGCCTATGTGGACGGCAAGGTGGTGGCCGCCACCTTCACCAAGTCCTCGTACTACACAAGCGCCTATCCCGGCCTGTCCATGACCGTGTACGGCCAGCCCGCGTCCAGCGCCTCCTGGGTGACCGTGGGCGGCGAGCTCAAGTCCTATCTGACCAGCCAGGGCGTGACCTTCGCCGACGTCAAGCTCGAAACCTCCCGGGTCCTGGGCATGTCGCAGACAAACAGCAACGACGCCGTGGTGGAACTGCTTGTGAGCCCCGACGTCAACACCATCCAGCGGCCGACCAAGGACCCGTCCGTGGCCGGCCAGCCCACCGCGCTCGGCAGCGCCGCCGCCTTTGTCCGGCCGGCTGGCATGACCGACGCGGCCTACGGGAATTTCGTGGCCTACTACAACTCCTGGGAGGCCGCCGCCTACGGCTCAAGCAACTTCCCCTGGACCCAGCTCGGCTACACCTACCGCTGGGGCCTGGGGCCGAGCCTGGCCGACATCCGGGGGCTGTCGGAATTCATCGTCCCTGGCGGCTCGCGCTGGACGGTCTACGCCGTCTATTCCCTGGGGTCCTATCTCTACACCGCCGGCAGCGGTTCCGGCGATTTCCGGGTCACCGGCGCTCTCGACACCCTGTGGGCCGGCCGGCAGTTCCAGCCGCGCGGGGATAGCGTCGTCATCGAGGCCGGGGCCACGGTCTCCGGCGGCCAGGGGCTGCTCATCTCCTCGCCGGGCTACACCGTGGCCAACGCCGGAACCATCACCGGAACCACGACGGCCAAGTACGGCCTTGGCGGCACGGCCGACGTGGCCGTGCTGTTTCTGGGGCGCGAGGCGGCGTCCGGCTCCCTGGCCCAATCTTACGGCCGCACCAACACGCTGCTTAACGCCGGGAATATCGATTCGCCGGGCACGGCGGTCATGGCCCTGGCCGGGGATACCGTGGTCATCAACTCCGGCACGATTACCGGCGGCCAGGCGGCCGTGGTCACCGGCGACGGGGCCGACCGCCTGGAACTGCGCGGCGGCACGGTGTCCGGTCCGGTGGATCTCGGCGGCGGCCAGGACAGCCTGATCGCCACCGGCCCGTCCAGCCTGGCCTTTGCCCTGGCTCCCCAGGGAACTTCGGCCGCGCCGGTGCAAAACGTCGAGTCCGTGCGCCTTGGCCCGCAGACCTCCCTGGCCCTGACCTTTGACCCGTCGGGCTATGTGGCCACAGGCCAGCGCTACGCCATTGTTTCGGGCGGTTCGGTGTCCTTGCCGGACTCCGGCCTGACGGTCACGAGCAACCTGCCCATGGTGCGTTTTACCGCCGCCGCAGATATCTCGGGCCTTGCGGTCACGGGCTGGCGCGATCCGGGCTGGTACACGCGAAGCCTGGCCAATCCGTCCCTGGGCACGGCCCTGGACGCCGCCGCCGCCACGGTCCGGCCGGGCATGGAGGGGCTCATCGGGTTTCTCGACCACAACCCGGACGCGGCCGGGGCGGCCTCGCGGCTGTTGCCCGGACCCCAGACCCGGTCCATGGCCTTGGCCGTGGACGGCGCGTCGGCGTTTACCGCCGCCGTTGCCGAACGTCTGGCCGGGCTGCGGGGGAACGTCGGCGCGACAGGTCTGGCCGCGCCCGGATTTTACGGCCACGGCGCGGGCCTGGGCGATCTGGAGGCTCTGGGCCGGCTGGCCGTGTCCGGGCAGCCGGCCGCCCTGGCCGAGCCCTGGCGCGCCGCCGTGCCCGGGGCATCCCCG
This sequence comes from Pseudomonadota bacterium, assembly GCA_023435825.1. Taxonomy (GTDB): domain Bacteria; phylum Desulfobacterota; class Desulfovibrionia; order Desulfovibrionales; family Desulfovibrionaceae; genus Solidesulfovibrio. Next base: position 4,672 of record JAEZMB010000163.1, read on the forward strand.
GCAGCCTCGTCCGGTGATGGCCCGGGGCTGGCCGAGACAGCGGCCGAGGGGCCGCTGGAGGCCTTTGCCACGCTCTACGGCGGCCAGGGCCAGGGCGTTTCCAGCGGCGACGCCCCGGGCTACGTGAGCAACGCCGCCGGGGCCATGGGCGGGCTGGGGATTCGGGCGCTGCCCGGGCTGCGTCTGGGGCTTGTGGGCGGCTACGCCTGGACCGGGGCCGACTATTACGCCGGCCGGGGCCGCAGCGACGATCAGGTCTGGCGGGCCGGAGCCTACGCCGCCCTGGACGCCGGCCCCTGGACCCTGGACGCCCTGGCTGCCTACGGCTGGCACACGGCGCGCATAAGCCGCCCGGTCTGGGACAGCGTGGCCGAGAGCAAGGGGACCATGGGCGAATGGCTGGGGTTTGTCCGGGCGGCGCGACGGTTCGATTTGGGCAACGGCCTGGCCGCCGAACCCTTTGCCGTCGGCCAGTTCGTGTCCCTGCGCCGGGACGCGGCCACGGAGAGCGGGGCCGGCGCGGCCAACCTGCTGGTGGCCGCCGACACCAGCCTGTCGCTGACCTCGGTGGCCGGGCTGCGCCTGGAGAAGACGTTTGCATTCGGGGCGTGGCGGCTGACGCCGGAGGTTTTCGGCGGCTGGAAGCACGAATACGGCGACCCGGCCCCGTCCGTGGCGGCGGCCCTGGCCGGCGCGCCGGACGCGCCCTTTGCCGCCTCGGGCGGGGCCGTGGACCGGGATCAGGCCCGGTTCGGGGCGGGACTCAGGCTTTGGGGAACGGGCGGCGCGGCCGTGGCGGCCCGGTTTGACGGCACGGCCGGCGGCACGCGCGCCAACTACGGCCTGTCCCTGGGGCTGCGGTTCGGCTTTTGACCCGAAACGTCCCGCGCTTGTTGAAAAATACTGGCGTATGGCGGTTGCCCGTGAAACGTCCGGGACGCTGGTCGTGGGCGATGTCCTAACGCACCACCACCACCGTGCACGGGGCGATCTGGACGAGCCGCGTGGACACGCTGCCCACAAGCAGGTTTTCCACGTCGTCCTTGCCCCGGGAGCCGACATAGATGGCGTCGGCCCCTTCCTCGCGGGCGATGCGGGCCACGGTCTCGGCCGGCCGGCCCGGAGCCCAGCGGGTGCGGATGGTCACGCCGCGCAGCCGGGCGATTTCCTCGGCCTCGGCCAGGATGGCCTTGGGTTCGCGCAGGTGGGCGGCAAAGGCGATTTCGCAGTCCGTGTCGTCGCAGTCGAAAAAGGACAGCGCCTCCACCACGCACACGGCCAGGATGTCCATGGGCGCGCAGCCGACCCGGTCCAGGGCCCGATCCAGGGCGCGAAGCGACGGCTGGGAGCCGTCCAGGCACACGATGCTCGTCTTCATGGCCTCTCCTTCGGGCGCGGCCTCGCCGGGGCCGGCTTATCCCATGCTCTGGCGCAAACCTAATCCCTGCGACCCATAACCCGTCGCCCTGGCGTTGTCGTGGGCAAACACCTTGGCCGGCGTGTTATGGCCAAGCCCTACTCCATGTGGAGCACCACGGCGAAGGCCGTGAAAAGGGCCCAGACTTTTTGCCCTTCGTGCAGTTCCAGATCCCGGGCGCTTTGGGTGGTGACCACGGCGCACAGGCGCGTGCCGTCGGTGAGGGCCACGATGGCCTCGCTGGTCAGCTCGCCCAGGCGCAAAAGCTCCACCTCGCCCTGGAACCGGTTGCCGGCCGTGGACCGGGGCATATCCGTGCAGGCCTCCAGCACCACCCACGGGGCCTTGATCTCGGCGGTGACGAAGCTGCCTTCGGTGATGCCGAGGTTTTTTAAGCTCTCGTTGGTGATGATGGAATTGACGGCATGGCCGCCCAGGCTCTCCACCGTGACGATGGACTGGATGTCGCCGCGCTGGATGCGGGCCACCCGGCCGAAAAAGGCGTTTCGGGCGCTGGTGCGCCGGGTTTCCCGGGTGAGCACTTGCCGTTCGACCTTGCGCCGCTGGTCCTCGGGCAGATGGAGAAAGGCGGCCGTGAGATCGGCCGTGGAATGGCCCAGGATGCGCTGGACCACGGGCAGGGGCACGTCGTCGCGCAGCAGTTCCACGGCCCGGGAGCGGCGGATGGTGCTCGGATTGACGAGTTCCTTGGTGAACCCGCATTCCTCGGCTCGCTCGTAGAACTTGCGGCGCACATGGCCCTGGTCCAGGCGAAACAGCGTGCCGCGCAGGCCGGCGTAGGCCGGATTGTCGAAGACGGCGGCCAGGGCTTCGCCGAGTTCGGCCGGAATCTGGACCTCGCGGCCCGGGCCGTCCTCGCCGCCGCCAAGCATCACCGACAGGCTCTCCAGGTTGACGTCGGTGCGGTCGTTGACGGCCAGCACCTCGCCCAGGCGCGCGCCGGTGTGGCGCAGCATGAGATAGATCAGGCGCACCCGGTTGCGCGACACGGCCACGTCGGGCCGGCCGGCCCGGGCGGTCCAGGCCGAGAAGGCTTCCGACAGCCGGGTCAGCTCCAGGGTGTCCAGGAATTTGACGTCGTCAGGCACCGAGAAGATGCGGGCCGCCCGGAACCGCTTCCCGCCGCTCTCGGCGTTTTTGGGCTCGTTCATCAAACCTCCCCGCGAATGCACGGAAACTTTAAAAATCCACGGGCAGGCCCGCAAAGTCAAGGGTCAGCGCGAGGCCACCACCTCGATCTCCACCAGCACGTCCCGGGGCAGCCGGGCCACTTCCACGCAGGACCGGGCCGGGTAGGGCTTCTGGAAATAGCTGGCGTAGACGTCGTTTATGGCGGCGAAGTCGTTCATGTTCTTGATGAAGACCGTGGCCTTGACCACGTTGTCCAGGGTCAGGCCGGCGGCGGCGAGGATGGCGCGCACGTTCTTGATGGTCTGGTGGGCCTGTTCGGTGACGTTGTCCGAGGCCACGGTTCCGGTGGCCGGGTCGATGGGGGTCTGGCCGGACACGAAGAGCAGATCCCCGGCCCACACGCCCAGGGAGTAGGGGCCGATGGGGGGCGAGGAACCCTCGGCGACGACGATCTGTTTGGCCATGGCGGCCTCCTTTGCGGGTTTGCGGCGGCGGCTGGAAAACGGCTGCCGCCGGGGGCAGTGTGCGACGCCGACGGCCCGGCGTCAACCGCAAGGGGCCGAAGCGGCGTCAAATGGCGGCAAGTGGCGCGAGGGGCGCAAGTGGCGGCTGTACGTGGCGCATCGGGATCGGCAATCCGGCCAGGACGCCGTCGGCGCGACGTCTGCCCCAACTGGCGACGCCAGTGAGGGCGAAGGGGTCGCCAGTTGCCTCGCTGGGGCGTAAAGGGGCAGCACTGGCGTGCAAAGGAGTGGGGAGGCCGCGTTGGGGCGCAACGGATTACGGACGCTTGTGTAGTTGATTTGAAGAATTGTGGCTAAATGGCCATTGTTTTGTGATGCAACATTTCACGACTGTCAGGGATGGCGGGGTGTTGCTTTGCGTCCATGTCTTGACGTGAGCCAAGGAATGTCCAATATTCACTATCACTGTAGTGTGGTTTTTGGCGTTTCGTTTGCCGCGAAACGTCTTGGCAAAGCAACAGGAAAAGGAGTCGGCATGGTTGCATGGTGGAAACAGGCGTTCTTCGTTGTGCTCGGCGTCGCGGCTTTGGCCGTCTTCTCCCAGGCCGGCAGCGCCGTGGCAGGCGACTACTCGTTTAAGGTCCACAACAAGTCCGATGTCGGCATCACCAAGGTGCTCGTGCGCGAAGCCGGCGGCAGTTGGGGATCGTTCGACATTGGCACGATGATCGAACCCGGGCGCACCGCCAAACTGGTCTGGGCCAAGCATACCAACAACCAGGACTGCGAACAGTGGATCAAGGTGGTCTACGCCGACGGTTCCGAGGCCAAGGCCACCAAGTTCGATTTTTGCGAGGACAACCTGGAAATCGAGTTCGAATAGCCGGGGCCGTGAGGCCTCAGCCCGCGACGGCGGTTCGGCTTGGGCCGGGCCGCCTTTTTTGTTGCCGGGCGCGGCCCTGCGAGACGGCCAAGCAAAAGGGGGGAGCCCGAAGACTCCCCCCTTGCGCGCCGATGGCTTGTCGTGTGCTAGAACTTGTAGGTCAGGCCGAAGGCCACCTTCCAGGCGTTGTTGCCGAGGCTTTCGGCCTGGCTCACCATACGATGGCCCCAGACGCTCTCCTGGAACTGGCCGTGGGCCCAGCCGGTTTCCATGACCGCGGCGAGGTTTTCATAGATCATGTACTTGGTGTCCAAGTTCAGGCCCATGAGGTACTCGTTGGTGGTCAGGTCGTGTCCCATGGAGAAGTAGCTGTCGCTCAGGTACAGCCGCGCGTAGCGGATGGCCTGGGCCGAGTTGTTGCCGCGCAGGTAGACGAAGGTCAGCCGGTTGGTCAGGTTGTCCATCAGGCTGATCTTGTCCAGGGACGCGCCGATGCCGTAGTTGCCCACGGGCGACACGTACATGTTCGAGCCCTTGCCCAGTTCCTGGCTGTTGTCGAACAGGAAGCTGTTGCCCGGACCCCAGTAGGACCGCATGTAGGGCATACGCTCGGAACCGTTGCGGGTGGACTTGTCCTCGCCCGTGGACCAGAAGGCGAACACCTTGGGGGTGACCATGTCGAAGCCGGTGTATTCCACGCCGCCGTCGATCATCCAGCCCTGGCGCTTGGCGGCCTTGGTGTCGCCCGTCGCGCCCGACCCGTAGATGACGTCGGCATAGAACTTGACCGGATCAAGGGCAGTCACTTCGAACGCGCCGCCGACCCAGTAGTAGGGGTTCTGGTCATTGGTCCAACGGCCCAGGCCCGCACCCTTGGTCTTGTTGACCGAGCTGGCGGCCGACATCAGCGTGTTGTTGAAGTTGTTGCCCCACTCGGCCACGTCGGTGGTGTCCTTGTAGGAGTAGTCGGCGTTGCGGCCAACCACCGAGACCATGCCCCAAGGCGTGGCCTTGAAGCCTTCCAGGGTGACGGGCAGGGCCAGGAAGTAGGCGTCGAGCTCGTCAGCCACCTGGGTGGTGGTGGCGTCGTAGGTGCGGTTGGTGTCGATCAGGCGGCCAAAGCCGGTCATGATCGACAGGGTGTTGTCAATAAGCGGCGCCTTCACGGTCAGGGCGGCCATTTTATCGGACCACACCGGGTTCATGTAGAACATGCTGGACTGCGGCAGGTTCACGTCCTGCAAGCCGGCCGTGACCTCGATGTCCTGGCAGCCCGGGATCTTGAACTGCAGATAGGCCAGATCGACCTGGACGGCCGTTTCCGGGTTGGCCGCGGTAAAGGTGCCGTGGCCCCAGGTGTCTTCCACCTTGATGCCCAAACGGAACTTCACGCCTTCGTTGGCGATGAAGTCGGAACGCAGGCGGAAGCGCTCCCAGATCTCGAAGTTGTCCTCGGTCTTGGTGCCGGTCTTGTTCCAGCCAGTGAAGTTGCGGCCGGAAAAGAAGTTGCCGTAGACGCGGGCGTCGCCGGTCATCTTCACTTCCGTGGCGGCCTGGGCCAGGGTCGTCGCGCCCAGAAGCAGGGCGGCGGCCAGGGCCAGAGTTTTCATCGTCTTCATGTTTTCCTTCCTCCAATCAAACGTGGGGTTCGAGCAAACAGCCATCGTCGTGCCCCAGGCTTCCGGCGGCGGACCGGAAGCGCTCACGGGGCCGGTCTATGCCTGTGCCCTCGGGAAAACAAGTTACAAAAGGTAAAATATTTTTAATTGAAACTAATGCAGGGTGAATCAGTCGTCGCCGGTTCGGTGTTGATATTTCGGCAATGCGGCGAGGTCGCCGACGGCCCGGCAAGCGGAAAACGCCCGCGCTGCGGGCTGTTGCCGGCGCGGGCGGAGAAGGACAGCAGACAGGGAGGATGAACGCGTCAGGCCGTTTCGGCCGACGACGGCGGCTACGATCTGGCCCGGTCCGGGAAGCCAGGCCGGGCAAAAGCGTCAGGCCGTCTCGGAAGCCAGCCACAGGGCCGCGCCCAGGGCCCCGGTCATGTCCGGGGCTTCGGGCACCAGCACCTCGCCGCCCACGGCCTCGGCCACCAAGCGCACGAGGCAGGGGTTGTGGGCCACGCCGCCGACAAAGACCACGGGCGCGGTCAATCCCACCCGGCCGAGCATGGCCAGGGTGCGGCCGGCCACGGCCTTGTGCAGGCCCAGGGCGATGTTGGCCTGGGACACGCCCCGGGCCATGAGGGTGGTGGCCTCGGTCTCGGCAAAGACCGTGCACATGGAGCTTATAAGCGGCGGATCGTCGCCGGTCAGGGCCAGGGCAGCAAAAGCCGCGACGGACAGGCCGAAGGCCGTGGCCACGTATTCCAGGAACTTGCCCGTGCCGGCGGCGCAGCGGTCGTTCATTTCGAAGCGGCCGACCCGGCCGCCGGGCAACAGCGCTATGGCCTTGGTGTCCTGGCCGCCGATGTCCAGCAAGGTCGCGGCCTGGGGGAAAAGGCTCCCGGCCCCCAGGGCGTGGGCCTTGATCTCGGTGACGGTCCGGGCCGTTGGGTAAAGCTCCCGGGCCAGCTCCCGGCCGTAGCCGGTGACGGCCAACCGCTCGGGCACGCCATCGGCGAAGAGTTCCCGCAGCTGGCCGGCCGGATCGAAGGTGGTGGGCAGGCGTCGGGAGAGGACGGTTTCCCCCTCCCGCCGCACCACCAGCTTGATGGCCCGGGAGCCGACGTCCAGTCCCGCGACCTCGCTCACGCCAGGGTCTCCACAAAGGCCTCGACCCGGGTCTTGAGCTGGCCGGCGTCTTCCATGCCGTAGTCGGTCTCGATGGCCAGATACGGGATGCCGACGGATTCCATGGCTTTGCCGACCTTCATGGCCTCGTGGGCGTAGGGCTGGCAGAAGAGCAGGCCGTAGTGGACGACGCCGTCGGCGTTTAGGCGTTTGGCCAGGACGGCGATGTTGTCCAGACGCTCGGTATTGGGGGTGAAGCAGGCGCAGTCGATTTTCATGTAGCGCGCGGCCAGGGCGTCGAGCATGCCGTCCAGGTCGGCCGGGGTCTCGTCGGTGAGGTCGCGGGTGTTGCGCTCGCCGATGCAGGATTCCTCGCCCACGATGACCGCGCCCGAGCTTTCGATGAGATAGGGCAGCTTCCAGTTGGGCACGGCCATGGGACAGCCGGCCAACAGCAGGCGCGGGGTCTTTTTCGGGGCCACGCCCTCGCCCTTGGCGATGCGGGCCTCGATCTCGTCGCACAGTTCGTTGATCTTGGCCGTGAACCGCACCGGATCGTCGTAGAAGCTGATCTGGTTGATCAGCAGGGCGTCGCGGCCGGAGATGGGGGCCGGATCGGCGGCGCGCAGGGCGGACAGGCGCTGCAAGGCCCGGCGCTTGGCGTTGACGACCTGGGTGGCCTGGGCCAGGGAGGCGGCGGTGATGGCGTTGCCGGTGAGCTTTTCCAGCGCTTCCTTGTAGCGGACAAGCTCCGAGCGAAACAGCGTCATGTCGCACGGGGCCTTGCACTGGGGCACTTCCATGATGTGCATGTTGGCGAGCTGGGAAAAGGCCTCATAGGCCTTTTTCTTGCCGTCGCAGGTGGTCTCGCCCACGATGAGGTCGCAGGATTCGGTGTAGGGGCACAGCCGGGCCAGCTTGAAGCCGACAAAGGATTTGATGAGGTCGCAGGTGCCGCGCGGCACCAGCGTTTCGGCCAGTTCCGTGCCGGCCTTGGCCCCGGCGCACAGCCCGACCTGGATCGCGCCGGCGGCCAGGGTCAGCTCCTCGGGCACGAAGACGCAAAACGTGCCGACGACTTTTTTGCCGGCGGCCTTGGCGTCCTGGATTTCCTTGATGCGCAGCCCATGGACTTCGGACAGGACGAAATCGAGGTATTCAGCGCCCTTGAGGCGTCCTTCCTGGGACAGGTAGATGTCGCCGTAGAATTTGCCCAAAACCGCCAGCAGTCCGTCGTGGGCCTCGATGTCGAGGTCGAGTTTCTCCCATATGGCCTTGTGGGCCGCGTCGCTCATGGCATCCTCCGGGATAAAGGGGTTGAAGCATGTCCCATACCTGGGGGATGGCGCGCGGTGAAATTGTTTCTTTCAATGAGTTCGTGGAGATATGATTATTACAATCTATCCATCCAAACGCTAAAGGAATTCCGGAAGCAGCCGAAAAGGAGGTTACCACGCGAGGGTTCGGCAGGAACGCCGGACGACATCGCCCCAGGGAGGGAGGCGTATGGCTCGAATACTGCAATTCCAACCACGTCGCCAAGCAGTACGGCCGCAGCGGGAAACGCTCGACACGGCGTTGTCACCGAGACGACCGCACATCAGCGACCGGGACCTCTGGACTCGGGATTACCGCGAGACGGACAACATTGTTTACGCGATCATGAAGATCAAGGAGATACTCGACTATCATCTCTATTATGACGACGTCTGGCCGTATCTGCTGTTGTCGTTCATGGAATCCGTGCACACGTCCCGTCAGGGCGGCGGCGAGGATTTGCCGGCCACGGGCGCGTCGCTCAAGGATTACGTGCTCTCGGCCGTGACGGCGGACAACAAGCGCGACCTGTCCATGGTGCTGCTGCTGGCCGACCTCATCGAGAAGTCCCCGACCTATCGCGGCACGTCGTCGTCGCCGTAAGGGAAGAGGGAAAACGACGAGGATGATCGGGGCGCCGCCCCGAACCCCGCCGGGAGGATGATTCCCCCGGACCCCGCCAAGGGTGGGGTGAATTTTGGAGCCGCGAGCGGTTCCGCGCTCCCTGGGCACGGGGAAGGCGGGGCCGGTCGCGGCTTTTTTGGCGTGGGCGAGGGACTTGACATGTTGCACTCTTTGCATATCGTCAGGGCAGCCGGGAGGTGTGATGCCGACGCTCAAGCGGTTTGGGAACGTGCGCGTGGTCTTGTGGCCCAATGACCACATTCCGGCCCATGCCCACGTGTTTGGCCCCGGCTATGCGGCCCGCGTGCATCTTGAAGATCTGTGCGTGGCCGAGGAATCCGGCAAGCCGTCGGCGGCGACGGCCCTGGCGTTGGCCTGGATCGCCGAAAATCGCAGCGCCATTATGGCCGCTTGGCGGTCGCTACGGGCAGGATGCTGATATGCCAAAGAAAAATGCTGTTTCGTTATTGATTCCCATTGTCTCGGCCTCCCCCGGGAGCAAACCGTTGCGGGCGCGGGTCGCCTGGGCGGACGGCTTTGCCGCCGAGGTGGATCTGTCCGAGCCGATTAAGCGCTTCGCGGCTTATGCGGCCCTGGTCGCGCCGGAGCGTTTCGCCCAGGTTGCGGTGGGCGAGGACGGCTGGACGCTGGATTTCGGGGACGATCTGGAGATGCCGACGGATCATGTACGGCTTTTGGCCCTGGGGCAGGCCGGGGAGATCATGCCGGCCGAACGGTTCCAGGCCTGGCGCAGGCGGCATCGGTTGACGCTGGCCGCCGCCGCCCGGGCGCTCGGCCTCGCGCCGCGCACGGTGGCGTATTACGACAAAGGCGAGCGGCTCATCCCCAAGACCGTCGGCTTGGCCTGCCTGGGGTATGACGCCTTGCGCCAGGGGCAAGCGGCCGGCCGCAGTTGACGCGGCCTAGCCGAGCACGGCCCGGGCTTGGCGTTCCAAGGCTTCGGCGGCGAAGGCGTTGAGGCTTTTACCGCAAGCCTTGGCGGCGGTCGCCACCAGCCGATGGGACTGGGGCGTCAGGCGGATATTGAATTTGCCGGAAAACGGCTTGTCCGGCTCGCGGCCGAGGTCGCGGCAAAATTCCAGATAGTCTTCCACCGAATCGGCCAGGGCCTGTTCGAGTTCGCTAGCCGATGCGCCTTCGAAGGTTACGGTGTCGCGGATGTTGACCACGCGGCCATGGAAGAACTTGGCTTCGGCGTCGTATTCGAATTCGCCAATGAAGTCCTTGTATTTCATGATGTTCATGGGGTTACTCCGGCGCTTGCCAGAAAGGCGCGCAGGTCTTTGACGGCGGCTTTGAGCAACGTGGGGCATGGGTGGGGACGATGGAATACGGCTGTCTGTCCGGCGAGTGCAATGCGAATACGTGAACCTCGTCCCTGGCGGATATCCGCCCCAAGAGCCCGAAACAGCGCTTCAATTTCGTCCCAGCCAAGATCCGATCTGACCGGATCGGAAAAGACGGCGGCCAGGGTTTTACGGGCCTTGGCGTTCATGTCCCAATGGTACTGTCAATTGATACCAAGTCAAGGGGCGTCTGGAAAACCGTAGCGAGCCTCACCCCTCCCCCAACTCCTCTTTCCTCAACTGTCGCCTTAAAATCTTCCCGCTCGTCGTCTTCGGCAACGTATCCCGCAGCTCCACCGACCGCATGACAACGATGGGTCCCAGTTCGCGCCGCACATGGGCGCGTAGTTCGGCGTCAAAGGCGTCGGCGTCGGGGAACGCGCCGATCCAGCCCGGATCGGGCACGACAAACGCCTTGGCCACCTCGCCCTTGATCTTGTCGGGCAGCCCGATGACCGCCGCTTCGGCCACGAAACGGTGGGCCGTCAGCGCCGCCTCCACCTCGGCCGTGCCCACCCGGTGGCCGGCGATGTTGAGCACTTCGTCCGCCCGGCCCTGAATCCAGAAATAGCCGTCCTCGTCGCGCCGGGCCACGTCCCCGGCGAAATACGCCCCAGGGATGCGCTCCCAATAGGCGGCGCGGTAGCCGGCCGGGTCGCCCTCCAGGCCCAGGCACATGGCCGGCCAGGGCTTCTTGATGACCAGATAGCCGCCCTGGCCCGGCTCCACGGGCGCGCCGGCCTCATCCACCACCTCGGCCTCGATGCCGGGCAGCGCCTTGCCCACCGAGCCGGGCTTGAGCACCGAGATCGGCATGGGCGCGATCATGGCCATGCCGGTTTCGGTCTGCCACCAAGTGTCCAGCAGCGGACACTTGGAGCCGCCGAAATGCTTGTACAGCCACATCCAGGCCTCGGGGCCAAGCGGCTCGCCGACGCTGCCGAGCAGTCGCAGGGTCGAGAGGTCGCGTTTTTTGGGATACTGCGGCCCGTAGCGCATGAGCATGCGGATGAGCGTGGGCGTGGCGTAGAAAATGGTGGCCCCGTAGCGCTCGATGATGCTCGGCAGCCGGTCGGCTTGGGGATAGAGCGGATGGCCTTCGTAGAGGATGACCGTGGCTCCGGTCAAAAGCGGTCCGTAGACGCCGTAGGTGTGGCCGGTGATCCAGCCGGGATCGGCGGTGCAGAAATGGATGTCGGTCGGCTTGACGTCAAACACCGTGCGGAAGGTGTGGTGCGCGCCGACCATGTAGCCGGCGTGGCCGTGGACCACGGCCTTGGGCTTGCCGGTGGAGCCGGAGGTGTGCAGCCAGAATAGCGGCTCGTCGGCTTCCATGACTTCGGTGGGGGCTTCGGGCGATTCCTGGCGCAACAGGTCGTGGTAGTAGAGGTCGCGCGGCTCCTGCATGTCGATGTCGTGGCCGGTGCGGCGCACCACCACCACGGACTCGGCCGCCTCGGGCCGCACGCCCGGCAGGGCCTCGTCCACCACGGCCTTGAGGTCGATCATGCGGCCGCCCCGGTAGAAGCCGTCGGCCGTAATGACGACCTTGGCCCGGCTGTCGTTTAGGCGTTCGCGCAGGGCCTTGGCCGAATAGCCGGCGAAGACGAACACGTGGGGCGCGCCGATCTTGGCCGCCGCCAGCATGGCGACCACCGTCTCGGGGATGGGCGGCATGTAGAGGCACACCCGGTCGCCGCGCCCCACGCCCAGGCCCCGCAGCGCCCCGGCCAGCCGGTTCACTTCGCGGTACAGCTCGAAATAGGTGAATTTGCGGCAATCCCCGGCCTCGCCCTCCCAGATGAGCGCCAGCTTGTTTTTCGTCCAGGCATGGACATGCCGATCCAGGGCGTTGTGGGCGATGTTGCCCTGGGCCCCGGGAAACCAGCGGTAAAAAGGCGGGCGCGAATCGTCGAGCACGGCGTCCCACTTGCGCCGCCATTCCAGCTCCAGAGCCGCCTTTTCCCAGTAAGCCAGGTGGTCGGCCGCAGCCAGGGCGTAGGCCTCGGCCAGCTCGGACGGTTTGATGTTGGCTTCGATGACCGTGGCCGGGGCCGGGCGAAACACCCGTTGTTCCACGAGCAGGGCGTCCAGGGTTCCGGTCGTCGGCGGCATCGGCATTCCTTCTTTGGCGGGCATGTCGTCCCTCACAGACCGAGGATCTGCTTGAGCTCGCCGATGCGGCGGCGGCCGATGGGCAGCTCGATGCGGGTTTTGCCGGCGGTGCGCAGCATGAAGTTGCCGCCGGGCAGGGTGGCGATCTCGGTCACCTGGTCGAGATTGACGAGGTATTTGCGGTGGACCCGGAAAAAGCGGTGGGGCCGCAAGCGTTCTTCAAGGTTTTTGAGGCGATACGAGGTCAGCATCTTCTGGCTGGCGGTGTGGACGAAGGAATAGTCCTCGTAGGCCTCGATAAAAAGAATCTGGGTGTAGGGCAAAAGGATGGTGCGCCCGTCCAGGGTGATGGGCAGCTTTTCGATGTCCACGGCCCGTTCGTGGCGCGGGTCCCAGGCCTGGCGCAGGGCCGACAGGAACCGGTCCTCCTCGTCCTCTTCCAGGGGCAGGCGCACGGTCTCCTCGCCGCCTGTCTCATCGTCGCCGTCGTCGTCCTGGCCCGGGCGCGGCGCGGCGGCGGCCCGCCATTCCGGCGGCGGGGCCTCGCGGAAGGCCGGCCGGAACCGGGCCAGCCGGTCCAGGGTCTGGGCGAAGCGCTGGGGGGTGAACGGCCACAGCAGATAGTCGGCCGCGCCCAGTTCAAAGGCGCGAAAGGCGCGAGTTTCGTCGGCGGCGATGAAAACCAGTCCGGGCTGGCGCTTGGCGGCGGCCAGGGCCTCGGCCAGCTCGAAGCCGCCCATTTCCCCCCCAAGGTCCACGCCGCAAAAGAGCAGGCCGTAGGGGATGGCGCGCAACAGTTCGGACGCCTCGTAGGCGTCGGCCGCCTCGCCCAGCACCCGGATGAAGTCGACGCGGCAAAGCTCGGTCCGAAGGGCCGTGCGCACGGCGGGATCGGGATGGACGAGGAGCGCTGTGATGCGGTCCATGGTCACGCACCCTTGCCGGTGGCTAAAAGGGCAACGGGCGCGGCCGCACGCCGGGGGGTCGCCCGGCCCCCGGGGCGGGGCGGGCGGCGGTCGCCGGCAGGGGCGGTCAGGTGGCCGCGCGCCCTGGTCACTCGCCCTCCAGGCGCAGGCCGGTGATGGTCGAGACGGCCTGGCCCCGGGCGGCCTTGACCGCGTCCAGGCCCCGGGCCAGGGCGGCCCGGTCCGAGGCCCTGGCCAGGGCGGTTTCCTCGGTGACAAGGCCGGCGGCGAAAAGCGCGGCCGTGGAGGCGTCGAAGCCCACCATGCCGTAGGGCGCGCCCTGTTCGATGATGTCGTCGACCCCGAGGTGCGCCGCCTCGCCCGAGGCGATGCGCTCGCGAAGGCGCAGGGTGGTGACGAGCAGTTCGGCCGAAACGGTCCGGCCGCCGCCGATGCGGGGCAGCAGACGCTGGGCCAGCACGGCCTTGAGGGAGCCGGCCAGCCGGCTGCGGGCAAGCTTTTCCTCGGCCGGGCCGAAGCAGGCCAGGACGCGCTCCACGGCCCCGGAGCAGTCGGCGGTATGCAGCGTGGCCAGCACCAGATGGCCGGTCTCGGCGGCGGTGAGCGCCGCGTCCAGGGTGTCGCGGTCCCGGGCCTCGCCCAGGATGATGACATGGGGCGCTTGGCGCAAGGCGGCGCGCAGGCCTTCGGCGAAATCCGGAAAATCCGTGCCGCGTTCGCGCTGGGTGGCGACGCCGCGTCCGGGCGGCAGCAGGCATTCGATGGGGTCTTCCAGGCTGATGAGGTGGACGGGCCGGGCGGCCAGGATGGCGGCGGCCAGGGCGGCCAGGGTGGTGGATTTGCCCGCGCCCGTGGCCCCGACCACCAGGACCAGCCCCTCGGCCAGTTCGGTCAGCCGGGACGCCGCCGGGGGCAGCCCCAGGGCGGCCAGGGGCGCGGGCGCGGCCGGCAGGCGTCGCATGACCAGTCCCAGGCCCTGGCCGGCCCGGTGGATGTTGGCCCGAAAACGCCAGCCCGAAGGGTGACGGTAGGACACGTCGCAACTGCCAAGGCGCGTGAGGTCGGCGGCCAGACGGGCGTCCTGGCCGAGGAGTTCCCTGGCCAGGGCGTCGGTGGCCAGGGGCGTGGCCGCCGCGCCTAGGCCCGGCAGGGGCGTGAACGCGCCGTCCACCAACGCGCCGGCCGTTCCGGCCGGGGTGAAGAGCAGGTCCGAGGCCCGGGGCGCGGCGGCCAGGGCCTGGCCGACGAGGGCGTCGAGAAGGGCGTGCTCCACGGTTTGCCTTGGTTCCTGTCCGCTAAAAGGGTTTCGCGCCGGGCCGGGGCGCGTCGCAACCGGCCATTTTTCCAGACGAACATTGCCGCATTTCGCGGCCCGGCGCAACGCTAGGCCGATGCGGCCGGGGTCGGGACGAGGCCTTCGAACCGGGTCTTGTTGACGGCGTTTCGCAGGGCGTCGGCCGGTTCGATGCGCCCGGCGGCCAAGAGCTCCAGCAGCGAGTCGTCCAGGGTGCGCATCCCCTGGGCCTTGGCCGTCTCCAGCACGGAGTTGATCTGGAAGATTTTGTTTTCCCGGATGAGGTTGCGCACGGCGGTGTTGGCCAAAAGCAGTTCCATGGCCATGACCCGGCCCGGGGCGTCGGCCCGGGGCAGGAGCGTTTGGGAGATGACGGCGGTCAGGGATTCCGACAGGGCCGAGCGGATCTGGGCCTGCCGGTCGCCGGGGAAGACGTCGATGACCCGGTCGATGGTCTTGGCCGCCGAGACGGTGTGCAGGGTGGACAGCACCAGATGGCCGGTCTCGGCCGCTTCCAGGGCCAGCTCGATGGTTTCGAGGTCGCGCATTTCGCCGACCAGGATGATGTCCGGGTCCTCGCGCAGCGCCCCGCGCAGGGCGGCGGCAAAGGAGCGGGTGTCGCGGCCCACTTCGCGCTGGTTGATGAGGCAGCCGGCCGAGGCGTGGATGAATTCGATGGGGTCTTCCACGGTGATGACGTGGTCGCGCCGGGACTCCAGGGCGTGGCGGATCATGGCGGCCAGGGTCGTGGATTTACCCGAACCGGTGGGGCCGGTGACCAGGACCAGCCCCTTGGGGCGCATGGCCAGCTCGCCCAGGATGTCCGGCAGGCCGAGGTCGGAAAGCGTCGGCACGGTTTCCGGGATGGCCCGGAAGGCGGCGGCCACGCCGCGCTCCTGGCGAAAGTAGTTGCAGCGAAGCCGGCCCAGCCCCGGGGCGGCGTAGGCGAAGTCGAGATCGCCGGTTTCCTCGAAAACGGCCAGGAGCCGCTGGGGGGCGATCTCGTAGAGCAGGGTCTTTAATTCCTCGTTTTCGAGCACCTTGTATTTGATGCGCTCCAGGCGGCCATTGAGGCGCAGCATGGGCTGGGAGCCGCTGGAGAGGTGCAGGTCCGAGGCTCCGGTATCCTTGAGCATCTTAAAAAAGGCGTCGAGCTGGGCCATGGCCTCTCCTTGGGCGAACAGATGGGCGCGAACCTAGCACGGAAGGGGACGGCTTTGGAATTGCCTTGGGCGGCTCCGGTTTGGGCACGGGTCTTGAAGAATGCCCGGCATGGGATCTCCCAAGGGCCGGGCGGAATGCCGCTGACGGCGCGGTTGGGGGAAAATCGGGCGGCGGGAAGGGTCGTCTGGAGTTTAACGAAATGAAACGAGGCTGGCCCATGGGTGAGAAAGTGAACCGCCGCAGGCTTCCGGTTGGGAGCGTTTGGGAAGACGGACGGTTTTTTTTTGGCCCGGTCGGCATCGTATCTATCGTTAAGTAGCGACAAGGAGTGATGCGGGATGCACGAGCGCAAGATGGAAGTGAAGGAGACCTACACGGTCCAGGAAGTGGCAAGGTTGCTCAAATGCAGCGACCAGACGGTGCGTAAGCTTCTCAAAGGGCACGAGCTTCGCGGGGCCAAAGTGGGGCGCGGCTGGCGCATTTGTCACGACGAAGTGGTGCGCATGACGCGGCTTCAGGGCTAAGCCGGGCGTCGAACGCGGCAAGATAACGGGAGAGAGTCGGTGGGCAAGGAAGACAAAATTACGCCGAGCCAGCGTTTGCTGGAGCTCATCCGCAAGTCTTCGGGAGCGGCCGGGGCGGCGGCTCCTGTCGCCTCCAACGCGGGGCAGGCGGTTCGTCGGCCGACGGTTAGCCCTCCCACGGAGGCTGTGACCCAGCCCGATCCTGTCGCGCCGGCCGCTCGGGCGGCTGCTCCGGTCGTCGAAGAGGCGGCCGTGACGCCGCCGCCGGCAGCGGATTCGCGGCTCGATGCCGCCGACGCCAAGCCGCAACTGGTGTACGATCCCTACGGTGCGAGGGTTGGCTCCGCCGCGCCCCAGGGCGGCGTGAGCTGGCCGGGATTTGGCGAAGTTCCGCCGGTCAAGCCGGCCGCCATGACGGACTTTGACCTGACGATGCCGGCCGCCGGTCCGGCCCAGGCCCAGCCGGAACCCGTCGTTGATCTGGCCGCCGAGGCGACCCCTGTCGACGCGACTGCGGACGTCGCGCCGGCTCCGTCCGGTCCGTCCGAGGCCGAGGCCGTCGTCCCGTCCGAGTCCGGACCGGAGTTGGTTCTGGACCTCGACGCCGGGTTGGCTCCGACTTCCGGGTCTGTTGCGGAGGCCGTGACGGCCGCTCCGGCCGACGCCCTGTCCGAGCTTGTCCTTGATCTCAACGCCGCGCCGTCCCCTGCCGCCGGGTCCGTTTCCGAGGCCGAGACCGTCGTCCCGGCCGAGACCGGGCCGGAGCTGGTTCTGGACCTCGACGCCGGGTTGGTCCCGCCCTCCGGGTCCGTTTTGGAGGCGGCGACGACCGCTCCGGCCGACGCCCTGCCCGAACTTGTGCTTGATCTCGACGCCGCGCCGTCCCCTGCCGCCGGGAGCGTTCCCGAGGCCGAGACCGTCGTCCCGTCCGAGTCCGGGCCGGAGCTGATTGTCAATCTCGATGCCGCGCCGGCGGCGTCCGCTGTGGCCGAGGCCCAACCTGAGCCGACCGCCCCGGCCGACGTCCTGCCCGAACTGGTCCTTGATCTCGACGCCGCGCCGACCACGCTGTTTACCCCGGCGTCGGCGGCCGCCGCCCCGTCGGACACGGCCATGACGCCCGAAACGGCTGTCCTGTCCGGCGCTGCCGACCCCAGCGACACGGCGCACACGCCCGAGCCGGCCGTCGGCGAAACGCCCTCCGTTCCCATGGCCGAGCCCGCTGCCGTGGCCGCCGCCGGGCTGGCGGCCATCGCCGCCCAGGCCGACAAGGCTTCAAAGACGGCGGATTCGCCCAGGAAACGGCGTGGTTTCGACTGGCGTTCCCTGTTCCCCGGCGGCCGGACCTGCCATGTGGGCGTGGACATTTCGGCCACGGAACTCGTGTGCGTGGCGGTGCGCGGCCAGGACGCGGCCTTCGAGGTGCTGGCCCTGGAAACCGTGCCCGTGCCCCAGGGCGTGGAGCCGGGACAGCCGGAATTCGCCGTCCTGCTGCGCCGGGCCCTGTCCGGCCTGTGCCTGTTCGGCCAGACGCCCAAGGTCTGGGCGGCCGCCCAGAGCGCCCGGTCCAACATCCAATTCCTGACCATCCCCAAGGTGCCCTCCCGGCAGGTGGACAACGCCGTCTACTGGACCGCCAAAAAGGACATGGGCTTTGACGAGGCCGATGTGGTCTTTGATTTCGAGCGCCGGGGGGAGATCACGGAAAAGGGCGCGTCGCGCCTGGGGGCCATGGCCTACACCACGCCGCGCGAGGCCATAAATCTTCTGCAAAACGATTTCGCCCAGGCCGGATTCCCCCTGGCCGGACTGACCCTGGAACCCTTCGCCCACCAGAATCTCTACCGCCGCCGCATCGTGGACGGCACGACCGAAGGGGCCACGGCCAACCTGCACGTGGGCAGCAACTGGTCGCGTCTGGAGATCGTCAGCAACGGCAACATCATGTTCGTGCGGGTCATCAAGACGTCCATGTCGGGCATGGAACAGGCCATCTACGAGGCCCTGGAATCCCGGGGCATGGCCGCCCCGGCCCAGCCGGCCAAGGCCGCCAAGGGGCCGTCTCCGGCGGCCGGGCCGCGCGAGGAGGTGGTCCTCGACCTTGACGCCCTGTCCGGCCGTTCCGAAGCCGGCTTGGTGCTGGAACTCGATGCTCCGGCCAGGTCGGCCGCGCCCGAACCCGCGCCCGCGGCTCCTTCCCCGGAGCCGCAAGCCGACGACGATGTCCGGCCGCTGGAAGCCGCCCACGCCCGCGAACTGCTCGACGCCGTCGTCTACGGCTGCTTGTCCGTGGACGACTGCCATCCCGGCCATGGCCTGGAGCTTGACGACATCATGGACATGCTGCGTCCGGTGGCCTCGCGGCTGGTGCGGCAAGTGGAGATGACGCTCAAGCATTACCGGGAATCCCTGGGCCAGGAACAGGTCACCCGGCTGACCGTGTCCGGAGCCCTGGGCGGCAGCCGGCTGTTTTTGGATTTCATCCAGGAACATGTGGGATTGCCCTGCGAGTCCCTGGACCCCCTGGCCGGCCGCCCCCTGCCCGACGGGACGCACCTTGGCGGACGCCGGCCCGGAGCGCTTTTCAGCCAGGCCCTGGGGCTGGCCCTGTCCGATGAGGACTACACGCCAAGCGCTTTTGTCACCTACAAGGAGCGCGCCGCCAAGCGCGCCTCGCGCCTGCTCGAACAAGGGGCGCTGGTGGGGCTGGCGGCGGTCCTGGCCGGCATGGCCCTGCTGTCGTTTTCCGCGGTCTCCAAGCGCCAGGCTCTGGAGGGGCAGCGCGACGCCCTGAACATGCGCCTGTCCGGCTACGGCGCGTCCCTGGACGCCGCCGGGCTGGCACGCAAGTCCGAGGAACTGCGGGCCAAGGTCGAGGCCATGCAACGCTTTGCTTCCCGCAACCACATCGTGGGCGTCTGGGAGGAGGCCATGGCCCTGGCTCCCGACGGCGTGCGCATCGGCTCCATGACCACCGAATGCGGGCCGCCGGACAAGCCCCTGGATCAGGCCGCCAAGCAGGCCGCCAAGAATCTCAAGGACGGCAAGGACCCCAACGCCCCGGTCTCCCGTCTCATCATCGAGGGCGTGGTCCTTGGCGACGCCCGGTTGTTCGATTCCATGCTGGCCAGCTACGTGGTCGCCCTGGAGGGTTCGCCCCTGCTGGAGGAAGTTTCGGTGAAGCGCAGTGAATTGGAAGGCCTGGAAGGCGGCGCCACGGGCCTGCGCTTCGTGCTGTCGGTCAACCTCACGGAGATCAAGCCATGACCCTGGCGGACATGCGTAACTCCCTGCCGCCGCGAACCCTGCTGACCCTGGCCGTGGGCGCGGCCGTGGCCCTGGGATTCCTGGCGGTCTTCCTGCTGCCGGAATACCGCGAGATCGAGCAGTTGACCGTTCGCACGGCCGCCCTGCGCCAGACCCTGGACGACCGGGCCCAGCTCGAACCCGTGGCCAAGGCCCTGGGAGAAACCCAGGCCAAGGTCCGGGACGTGGGGCAGGTCGGCGGCCGGGACAAACTCCCCCTGGCCGACGTGGAACGGCTCACCGCGATTTTCGACAAACTGGCTTCGCCCCATGGCCTGCGGCTGTCGGCCGTCTCTCCGGACGCCGCCTCGGTGACCCGCGAAGGCTTGTTGGCCGTGCGCCTGGCGTTTCTGGGCACCCCCGAAGCCGCCCGCCGGTTCATGCTGGATCTTGGCGGCTACGGCCCCCTGGTCAAGGTGGAGTCGGCCGCCACCGTGTACGGCCGCGAAGGCCGCGAATTCACCCTGAAGTGTTGGCTGGCCGTACGCTAGGCCGGCCCGGACAGAAGGAGAACGGGGCATGACCCGGCGGGAAAAGATCATATTGGCCGTAACCGGCGTGATTGGCGTGGCTGCCGCGGTCTATCTGTTCCTGGATTCCGGCCCGGCGGCTCCGACCCATACGGCGGCTCCGACCCAGGTCCAGAGCCAGGCCACCGCCCAGGTCCGGGAAACGGCCCAGTCCCTGGCACGCCAGGCTGCGCCCGGAGGCGTCGAGATGGCGCTGATGGCCGCCCTGGACAAGCCATGGCGGGTCGCCGTCTTCTACGACAAACCCCTGGAAGCCCGGGGCGGGACGGGCCGGCCGACGGTGGTGCCCCGGTTCACGGGCTATGTGGAATTGGGCTCGGGACGGCTGGCCGTCATCGACGGCTACGAATACCAGGCCGGCGACACCCTGGAGGGCGGCGGCTACAAGGTGCTGGCCGTGTCCCCGGACAAGGTGACGCTGGAAAGCCTGGCCAACGGCCAGCGGCTGGATATTCCCTACGACGGGCAGGACGCCCTGGGGCGATGAACCGGCGCGAGCCGGGACGGGAGAAGACCATGCGAGCAAAGGGCACAAACAAAAGGGCGGGCGGCCTCATGGCGGCGACGGCGGCGGGGATGATCCTGGCCCTGGCCGTGGGCTGCGTCAAAAAGCCCCAGAAGGATACCTTCATCGAGCACTGGGAGACCATGGCCAACAAGTCCGAGGGCTATTCCCCGGTGGCCAGGCCGCGCAAGGTGGAGTTCTCCAAGGCGACCATCAAGTCCGAGAAGCCGGAGAAGGAAGCGCCCAAGCCGGCCAAGGCCCTGCCCAAGCAGAAGGTGACGCTGCGCATGTACGACACCGATCTGGTGGCCGTGGTGCGGGCCATGGCCCGGGCGGCCAACCAGAACGTGGTGCTGTCCTCGTCCATCCCGGGCGCGGCCGGCGGCGACAAATCCCTGCGCATCAACGTCAACGTGGTCGACGCCCCCTGGGACGAGACCTTCACGAGCATCCTCACGGCCAACGGCCTGGCCTACGCCGTGGAGGGCGACATCATCCGCGTCATGACCCTGGCCGACATGGAGCAGCAAAACAAGCTCAAGGAAGCCCACAACAAGCTTCTGGCCGAAAAGACCAAGGCCAAGGAGCTGGAACCGTTCGTCATGGCCCGGGTGGAGATCAACTTCGCCGAGCTGCCCAAGATCTACGCCACCCTGTCGGCCATGTGCGGATCAACGGCCCAGGGCGGCCTGGCCGGCGGCCAGGGGCAGACCAACCAGGCCAAGCCCGGCGAGACCGTGCGCGACATCACCCCCACCAGCGCCACCAGCGACGCCATGAACATCCAGGCCCAAAACGGGATGCGCAACCCCGGCCAGCTCAACTGCACCGTGGTGCCCGACCAGCACAGCAACTCCATCATCGTCCAGGGGCCGCCCAACGACGCCGAACGCCTGGTGGCGCTGATCGAGGAACTCGACAAGCCGCGTCCCCAGGTCAAGCTCAAGGCGTTCATCGTCCAGACCGACCGCGAGACCGGCCGCCAGCTTGGCGTGCAGTGGGGCGGGCTGCTGAAAAATTCCAACCTGCGCATCTCCCCGGCCCAGACCGGCACCTCGACGACCACCACCGCCCTGGGGGCCACCGGCAGCAACACCAGCACCACCAACGGCAACATCAGCAGTTCGCTCAACGGCACCGGCAACAATTCCTGGAGCCGCAGCCAGGATCTGGCCGGCTCGTCAAACAGAGGCGTGACGTCCTCCACCACCGGCGGCACGACCACGAGCACGACCAGCGGCACGGACACCGCCAGCAATAACCAGACCTCCAGCACGGCCATGGACGCCCTGGCCGCCGCCGCGGCCAGCGCGCTGCTGTCCGGCGCCGGCACGTCCTCTAATTCCACCACGGGTTCCTCGGCCCTGGCCGCCACGGCCTCGCCGGCCTTCCCGGGCGGTTCCTCGGGCCAGGGCTTCGGGCTGAACTTCCCGGCCCTGTCCTCGGCCCTGACCACGGCCTCGGGCCTGGGCGCGGCCGGCGCGGGCGTCAACTTCCTTTTTGGCAACATCGCCGGCAACGTGCTGGAAGCCCAGCTCACCGCCCTGGCCTCGGCCAACAAGGTGAAGATCCTGTCCAGCCCGACCATCACCACCATGGAGAACAACTCCGCCTTCGTGGAGAACGGCATGGACGTGCCCTATGTCTCCACTTCGCAAAACGGCACCAACGTGCAGTTCGCCCACGCCACCCTCAAGCTCGAAATGCTGCCCCACGTGGTGGACAGCGCCAACCTGCGCATGAAGATCATCGTCAAGGACGACCAGGTGGACACCACCAACACCGTCCAGGGCAACCCGTTTATCTACAAGCGCGAAACCCAGTCCAACCTCGTGGTCGAGGACGGCGACACCATCGTCATCTCGGGACTGACCCGCGACACCGTGGGCGACAACGAGGCCGGCGTGCCCTACCTGAGCGACATTCCGGGCCTGGGCTGGGCGTTTAAGACCAAGGCGTCGAGCATCAAGCGCGAGGAGATCTACATCTTCGTGACGCCGACCATCCTCAAGGAAAAACCCATAGCCCCGACGCCGGCCGTGGCCATGATCCGGCCGTCCGACGCCGCCGAGACGGATAAAATCGGGTCTTTGACGCAGTAGGCGACAACAGGGAGACGCCGCGCCGGGAATACGCCCCGGCGCGGCCAAGAAGCCGGTCGCGGCCGCGACGGCAGACGAGAGGAGAAGGCCATGAGCTACTATCTGGCGATGGGACTGACGCGGGAACCCTTTTCCAATTCCCCCGATCCCGACATGCTCTACCGGTCAAGGACGCATCTGGAGTGTCTGCAGCACATGGAGATCGGCGTACGGCTTCGCCGGGGGCTCAACGTGGTGCTCGGGGCCGTGGGCGCGGGCAAGACCACCCTGGCCCGGGAACTGACGCGGGTCCTTGGGGCTGACGGCGACATCGAGGCCTATCTCCTGGACGATCCGGCCTGCAGCTCCACCACCGACTTTCTGCTCTCCATTCTCGCCCTGTTTGGCCTCGACGCCGCCTCCATGTGGCGCGATCCCATGATCCTCAAGGAAGTGGTCAAGGCCGAGCTGGCCCGGCGCAGCGGCGAGCAGGGCCGCACCGTGGCCCTTATCATCGACGAAGGCCAAAAGATCACTCCCGACTGCCTGGAACTGTTGCGCGAGTTGCTCAACTTCGAGACGGCCACGCACAAGCTCCTGCAGATCGTCATCTTCGCCCAGTCCGAGTTCGAGGAAACCCTGGCCGTCCGGCCCAACCTCGACGACCGGGTCAACTACCGCTATCGCCTGGAATGCTTGAACCGCGCCGAGACCGGGCGCATGATCGAAACGCGTCTGGCGCACTGCGCCCCCGAGGGGGAAACCCCCGACGTGTTCACCCCGGCCGCCCTGCGCCGCATCCATCGCCGCACCGGCGGGCACCCGCGCAAGATCGTGCGGCTGTGCCATCTTTCCATGTTGCTGGCCGTGGGGTTCGGCAAACCCCGGGTCAGCTGGTGGCTGGTCGGCCGGGCCGAGCGCGAGGCGGCCGGCGGCCGGACCCTGCTGTCCCGGTTGCCCCGTCTGCCTCGGCTGCCCCGCCTGGCTGTCGCCGGCGCGGCCTGCGCCGGCCTGGTGCTGGCGTTTTCCCTGGCCGGCCCCGGTTTGCCCGGTCTGCCCGAGCTGTCCGACTTGCCCGATCTGTCCCGCGTGGCCAAGGATGCCGTAAGCCGCCTGGACACCTTGCTGGCTGCGCCCACGCCGCCGGCCGCGCCGGCGTCGTCTCCGGCTTCCCAGGCCCAGGCGCTTTATGCGCCGGAACTGGCCGGCATCGTTCCCGCCGAGCCGCAGGCTCCGGCCCGTTCCGAGACACCCCCCAGCCCGGCCGTTGCCGTCGCGGCCGAACCGGCCGCCAAAAGCCCTCTCGCCCCCCGGGCCGCCTCCGTGGTGCATGTGCCGCCCGCCAATCCGACGGCGATGGAAGGCCTTGGCGCTTCCCTGGCGCTGTCCGCCGCCGCCATGCCGACCGAGCCGGCCATGGCGACGCACGCCGCCGAAGCCGGCCGCGTGGACCGGGCCGTGGCCACTGAAACCGCTTCGCCGGTCAAGGCTGCGGCGGTCAAGACGGCCGCCGCCACGACCGCCGCGCCTGATACCCTGGGCCAATCCGTGGTGCGTTCGGGCTGGGCCGCGACCAAGCTGGCCGCCCGCGTCTACGGCAATGGCGGCCGGTCCGTCATGGCCAAGCTGGCCAAGGCCAATCCGGGCGTGGATCTCCAACGGCTGCGGGCCGGCGATGCCGTCGTTTTCCCGGCCATTGCCGCCGAGCCGTTGCCCGAAGGCGCCTGCATGGTGCGCGTGACCTCGTTTGACAACCTCGACAAGGGGCTTGCCTTCATCGCCCGCCACCCGGGAGCCGATCCGGCCTTGGCCTTGTACTGCGTCTACCTGCCCGAGTCCGGGCTGCGGTTCGACGTGGTGGCCGCCGCCTTGTACGCCAACCGCTTGTCGGCCGAAACCGCGCTGTCCGAATTGCCGGGCGAGCTGGCCGGACATGCCGAGGTTGTCGAGCGGTACCCGTCGGGCTCCATCGCGTTTACCGATCTCGGTCCGTGGAACGGGCGTCGCAGCGCCCCCAAGTTGGCCGAATCCGCGTCGCGCACGCCGGCGCGGCAAGTGGCCGACAGCGCAACGGCCATGCGCGAGGCCCAGCCATAACGTCCGTAGAGGGCCTGCAACGGCAAGGATAGTGGGACCATGGAGCCAAGAAGACGTTTGCGCCTGGGCGAGATGCTCGTCGCCGCCGGGCTTGTCACCGAGGATCAGTTGCGCCAGGCCCTGGCCGCCGGCAAACGCAGCGGCCTGCGCCTGGGGCAGCAGCTCGTGCGCGAGGGCACGGTCAAGGAGGCCGACATCGTCGACCTCATCAGCCGCCAGATGGGGCTGGCCAAGTACACGCCCGAACGCTACCCCGTCACCTCCAGTCTGGCCGAGCTGCTGCCGGCCGAGATGGCCCTGCGCTCCAAGCTCGTGCCCCTGTCCAAGGCGGGCAACCTCATCCGCGTGGCCATGCCCGACCCCTTGGACATCACCACCATCGAAGACATCGAGATCTACAAGAACTGCGAGATCGAGCCGGTGATCTGCACCGAGCGCGAGCTCGGCTACCTGACCAGCGCCGTCTACGGCATGGGCCTTGGCAGCGAAGGCGTGCTGGACAGCATCGAGTCCATGCGCGACGGCGAGGAAACGCCCTCGGTCGCGGTCAGCGACGAGATGCAGCTCAGTTCCCTGGAGGACCGGGCCGGGGAAGCGCCGGTGGTGCGCTTCGTCAATTCGCTGTTGTCCCAGGCCGTGCGCGAGGGGGCCAGCGACGTGCACATCAGCCCCGAGCGCGATCAGGTGCAGATCCGTATGCGTATCGACGGCAAGCTCAAGGCCGTGCCCTCGCCGCCCAAGCCCATGATCCTGCCCATCATTTCGCGCATCAAGATCCTGGGCAACCTCGACATCGCCGTCAGCCGCATCCCCCAGGACGGCCGGTTCTCCGTGGCCATCGACCGCAAGGAGATCAACATCCGCGTCTCCACGCTGCCGACCATCTACGGCGAAAACCTCGTGCTGCGCCTGCTCGACATGAGCGGCGGCGGACTGTTCCTTCACGACCTGGGGCTCTCCGCCGACGATCTGGCCAAGATCAAGCTCGTGGTGGACAAGCCCTACGGCCTGTTTTTGTCCACCGGCCCCACGGGGTCCGGCAAGTCCACCACGCTTTTCGCCTTGCTGCGTGAAATCAGCCGGCCCGACATCAACATCATCACCCTGGAAGACCCGGTCGAATACCGCATGGAAGGCGTGCGCCAGGTGCAGCTCAACCGCAAGGCCGGCATGACCTTCGCCAGCGCCCTGCGTTCCACCCTGCGCCAGGACCCGGACGTGGTGCTCGTGGGCGAAATCCGCGACGCCGAAACAGCGGCCATCGCCACCCAAGCGGCGCTTACCGGCCACAAGGTGCTCTCCACCGTCCACACCAACGATGCCGCCGGCGCGGTCATGCGCCTTATGGACATGGGCATCGAGCCGTTTCTGGTATCTTCCACCCTCATGGTGTCCATCGCCCAGCGTCTGGTGCGCCGGGTGTGCTCCAACTGCGCCGAACCCTACACGCCGCGCCCGGAAGTGCTGCGTTTCTGGAATCTTGAAGACACGGCCGGCTCGGTCTTCATGCGCGGCCGGGGCTGCTTCATGTGCGGCGACACCGGCTTCAGGGGCCGGCTGGGGCTTTTCGAGATCCTGGTCATGGACGAGGAGATCCAGGAGATGGTGGCGCGACGGGCCACCTCCCGGGAGATCACCCGTTTCGCGGCGGATTCGGGACGGCTCAAGCTTTTGCAGGACGACGCGCGCCTGAAGATACTGGAAGGCAAGACCACCTTCGAGGAAGCCTCCTCGGCCGTGCTCGTCTAGTGCTGCCGCCGCCTCGGACTGTCCTGTCGGGGAATTCTTGCGTGGCGCGGCGAAGGCCCGGGTCCTTGGGCCAGTCCTGTTGCTTGCATGCGGACAGCAATCCCGCCTTGACGACCGGCGTGCCTTTGTCGCACAGAAAGAAATACAGCGAGCCGTCCCGGGCTTTCAGGCCGGATCGGGGCGTGCTCGGGACTTGGGGAGACGACGGTGCCGCAATTCGCCTACGAAGCCATCAACGAGGCCGGCAATCCGGTCAAGGGCGTCCTTGAGGCCGAGACCGCCGACGCGGCGCGCACCCGGCTTCTGGGCATGGGCTACATCCCCGTGGCCGTGCGCAAGGGCGTGGCGGCGGCGGCCACCGGCGGCTTTGGTGAATCCATCGAAGACGCGCTGACGAGCATCAGCGCCCAGGAGATGATCCTTTTCACCAAGCAATTGCGCACCATGCTCGGGGCCGGCCTGTCCATGCTTGAAATCCTGCGGGTGCTGGAGCAGCAGTCGGAAAACCCCAAGCTGCGCCGGGTGTGTTCCCGCATGTCGGACATGGTGAAAAAGGGCTCATCGATCTCCATGGCCATGGCTGCCCAGAAGGGCGTGTTCAACGAGCTCTACATCAGCATGGTCCGGGCCGGCGAGGCAGCCGGCGCGCTGCCGGCGGTGCTGGAGCGCCTGATCTACATCATCTCCCACGAGCATCAGGTACGCACGGACATCAAGTCCGCCCTGCAATATCCCATCACGGTTGTCGTCGCGCTTTTCGGGGCGTTTTTCTTTCTGCTCAAATTCGTGGTGCCGACCTTTGCCGGCATCTTCGCCAACGCCAAGATCGAGCTGCCCTGGCCCACCCGCATGGCCATGCAAATGCACACCGTCGTTGGCGAATATTGGTACATCACGCTCAGCATTTTCTTGAGCATTGTAATCACGCTGTATTTGTGGTTTCGCACGGAAAACGGCAGGGTGACCCGGGACGCTTTCTTTCTGCACATCCCCATCGTCGGGATGCTCCTGCGCAAGGCGGCCATGTCGCGGTTCGCGGCCATTTTCTCCATTTTGCAGGCCAGCGGCGTGCCGGTGCTGACCACCATCGACATCCTGGTCGGCACCATCGGCAACGCGGCCATCGCCAAGGAATTCCGCCGCATCCAGGAGATGATCAAGTCCGGCCAGGGCTTGGCCGGGCCGCTGTCGCGGGCCAAGTACTTCACGCCCATGGTGGTGACCATGGTGGCCGTGGGCGAGGAATCGGGCAACCTTGACGAGATGCTGTCGGCGATAAGCGAACACTACGACGCCGAGGTGGCCTTTGCCGTCAAACGCCTGTCCGACGCTCTGGGGCCGGTGCTTATCGTGGGGTTGGCCGGCGTGGTCGGTTTTTTCGCTCTGGCCATCTTCATGCCCATGTGGGATCTGACCCAGGCGCAAACCAAGATGTGAGGGGCCGGTGCCCAGGCCAAAGCCCATGGATCACGGCGCGTCCCGCGACAAGGCACCCCCTTTTGTCGGCCGTAGCCTGCTCATCCTCGTGCCCGGCATCCTGGGCGGCGTTGCCGCCTTGCCCATCCTGACGGCCGGGTCGCTGTGGCCGGGTCTTTTCTGGTGGCGTCACGCCGAAATCCTCAGTCTTCTGTCCGGCGGCGCGGTCTATCTGGCGGCCACGGGACTGCTTTTATGGGTGCGCCGGCCGATCCATCGGTTTTTGCAGTCAACCCGCCAGATTGACGTTCTTGCCCAGACGCCTGCCCCGGCGGCGCGGTCGCGTGACGAGTTGGACCGGCTTGAGGGCGTGTTCGACCAGGTCGTGGAGCTTCTCAGCGCCATGGACGCCCGGGCGCTTTTCCCGAACATGGTGGGCGAGAGCCGGGCCATGCGGGCGGTGTTCTCGCAACTCCTCAAGGTGGCGGCCACGGACGCCACGGTGTTGCTGCTTGGCGAATCCGGCGTCGGCAAGGAACTGGCGGCCCAAAGCCTCCACGAAAAAAGCGGCCGGTCCAAGGGGCCGTTCGTGGCGGTCAACTGCGCGGCCATCCCGGAGGGGTTGCTCGAAAGCGAGCTTTTCGGCCACGAGCGGGGAGCCTTTACCGGCGCGGTGTCGCGCAAGATCGGCAAATTCGAGAAAGCTGCCCAGGGGACGCTGTTTCTTGACGAGATCGGCGACATGCCGCCGGAAACCCAAGCTAAGATTCTGCGGGCCATCGAATCGCGCCAGTTCGAGCGGGTGGGCGGCGGCAAGCCCCTGCGCCTGGACGTCCGGGTGGTGGCGGCCACCCACCGCGACCTGCCGGAAATGATCCGCCAGGGGCGTTTCCGGGAAGATCTCTTCCATCGTCTGAACGTTTTCCCGGTGCGTCTGCCGCCGCTTCGGGAACGCCGAGAGGATATCCCCCTCCTGGCCGGTCGGTTTCTGGAGGGATTTCGGCCCGGGGCGCGGCTTTCCGTCGAGGCCTTGCAGCGGCTGTTGGCCCATGACTGGCCGGGCAATGTGCGGGAGCTCAAAAACGTGTTGGAGCGGGCCACGGTGCTGGCCGGCGGGGATGAGATCGCGCCGCGTCATCTGCCCGGGCTTTCCGGCGCAGGACCGGCCGAGGCGGCGGTCGGGGACGAGGCGGCGGATTTGGACAGCCGTCTGGCCGCTTACGAGCGGACGCTGATCGAGGCGGCCCTGTCGCGCACCGGCGGCGTCCAGTCCCGGGCGGCGGCGCTTTTGGGGATCAAGGAACGCAGCTTGTGGCATCGGGTCAAAAAGCTCGGCATTGCCGTGGGGCCGTTTCGCGGCGCTGGCGAGTGAACGTCTGGGAGTCATCAAATTTTGTAGGACAAGGCATCATTTTTTGGAGTATCCAGACACTGAAGCTAGGCCACACAACGGTTTTTCGGGATTGGAAGCTTCGGTTCGTCTGGATTTTCCCGTGATTCGGGAAAGGGCATGGTTTGTGCTTGGCAAAAAACGCCACAAGGCGAACAACCAGGAGGAGACAGATGGAAAAAGCTCGGAAATTTCGGCAAGGCGAACAGGGTTTTACCCTGATTGAAATCATCGCCGTGCTGGTCATTCTCGGCATTTTGGCTGCGGTGGCTATTCCCAAGTACAATGACCTGCAGAAACAGGCGCAGATCAAGACCGCCATGGGCGCGCTGCCGGCGATCGTCACTCTGGCGACCAACGATTACCACGCAGCTGTGATGGTGTCTCCCACTGTCGCTGGATCCAACTGGGGCAGCAGCGGCTCTGGCAGCGTCGGTGATTTCATCGGTTCCTACTCGGCCAGCGCCGGTGTCGTTACGGCGAAGGTTACCAGCTATGTCGCCAACGCCGCTCCTTCCGCGTGGTGGGGCAACGTTTCTTCCGCGTCTCCTTCGATGACCTACGTCTTTACGATTCCATAACCAATCACTTCAGTTGGCTCCGCGCAGATGCCATGCGCGGAGCCATTTTGATTTGCGGCTCTCTTTTGGGAATAGATCAGGGGCTATTGGCTTATTACCGTATTGAAAAGAAGTTGGCGCAGAGCGAATGCGGGGTGGGGAAGGCTTTGTTTACGCAGGTCTTCTGCTTCAGCGACATGTTCGGCTGCACGTTCTGGGCGGCCAAAAAAACGTAAAAGTTTGGCAAATTCCAAGTGCGATATGATTTTCTCGTCTACTTCAATATCTATATACCGTGGATCGAATGCTCGTCTGAATTGAGCATAGGCATGGCTGTTGCGCCCCTGGGCGAGGGACGTTTGTCCGAGAAGCGCCCAGGCCGTAGGATCCCAAGGAAATTGGCGCAAAGTGAGTTCCAAATGTGCTCTGGCTTGCGCCAGATCATTTTCAGCGAGGGCCATTCTGCCAAGTTCACGACGTACATTGGGGAAGACAGGTTGCAGTCGTAGGGCTTCGAGAAACGCTTGGCGGCTTTTTTCAGTTTCCCCCAATGCCCGTTGAGCCCGGCCCTCGCACCAGAGCAACATGGCTTTTTGGGGATCCTTCTCATAGACTTGTTGCGAGTAGTGCTTTGTTATGTCGAGAGCTTCTTTAAATCGTCCATTGCGTATAAGCAGATCGGCCAAAACTGCGGCCGTCTGTGTTGTGTTCTGTGGAAACGCCAAGCCTTTTCGAAAAATTCTTTCGGCAATTTCAATGTCGTGTACAGAATTAAAAATTTGACCTAACAGTAAGTAGATTGTCCCATTGTTTGGGTTGGCTTGTAGGGCGGGGGTAAGAATTTCAAGGGCCTTTGAGGGTTTTTTCTGGGTTAGATAAAGTCCAGCAAGATTTATTCTGGCTCCAGAAGATGAAGGATTTGTCTCGATGTTCTGGGTAAAGCTTTTAATAGCATTGTCGTAGTCCTTTTTTTGAAAAAGAATTATACCGTAGTTGTTAAGTGATATTGGGTTGTTTTTGTCAATATGCAGGCCATGAGTATATAATTCTTCCTCGTTGATCCACTTAAGTAAGTAATCGAGGCTAACGCACATAAATATTAAAATTGTCGCAAGCGAGAGCACTGATGGTAATAAAGCACTTAATTGTGTACGCTTTCTAATGTCATCTAGAGTCCATGTGATTGCTGTGAATAGCCCGATAGACGGTATGTAGGTATAGCGATCAGCCATTGCCTGTGCCCCAACCTGGACGATTCCAATGACGGGTATCAAAGTCCCTGTATACCAAAGCCACCCAAAAAGTAAATATGGCATTGTTTTTGATTTAAAAAGTGCAAGAATAGAAATAGATAATAATCCTATGAAGAAAAGTAGGAATTTCCAGAGAGGTATCGATGTATAGGGGTAGAAAAAAGATAGTGGCCATGGCCATGCCATTCGCCAAATATACATAATATATGAATTCACGACGTTGCCCATTCGCAGAAGCATGGGCATTGCGGACAAGCTGCTGACCGCCCCTCCCTCGCGCTGTGCCAGAAAGGTCAGGACGCATACCACCCCGACCATGGCGAAGAACGGCAATTTCTCCAGGATAAGCCGGCGGGCGGAGTATCGTGGCCCGGCCGCATCGGGGAGGACGGCTTCAGGGCCGCCGGTCCAACGGCCGAGCGGCCAGTAGTCGAGCAGAAGCATGACGAAAGGCGCGGTGACCAGCATGGGCTTGGAGGCCAGGCCCAGGGCCAGCAGGGTGCCGACGAGGCCGTAGCGCCAAAGGCCGGGGCGTCTGGCGTAACTGACGTAGGCATGGAGCATGAGCAGGAAGAAAAAGGTGCTCAGCACGTCTTTTATTTCGGAGATCCAGGCGACGGACTCGATGTGCAGGGGATGCACGGCAAAAAGCGCGGCCACGAACAGGCTTTTGCCCACGGCGCGGGTGGTGCGGTAGAGCAGGGCGTAGAGCAGCAGCGTGTTGGCGATGTGCAGGAGCAGGTTTGTGACGTGGTAGCCGCCGGGGTTGAGGCCGAAGAACTGGAATTGCAGGTGCAGCGCCAACCAGGTCATGGGGTGCCAGTTGGCTTCGGCAAAGGCGGTCAGGCACCACAGGAGGCTTTTGAGCGAAACCGGGTCTTGTATAGGGTAGTTCTTGACCACATAGCCGTGGTCGTCCCAGGCGAAACCGAAGGCGGCCATGGGCCAGTTGTTGAGGACGGTGATGGCGGTCAGCAGCAGGCAGCCCCAGAGGAGCGGGTGTTTCCCGGCCCGCCAGAGCGGATTCTTTTCGATTTGCATAGGACCCGGAAATGGTTATAGCTCAGTTAAGTTGGCTGGAATTGTTGCCGGAAGCGTCTTGCAGCATGGCGGAGAAAGCATGATTTGTCAAAGCGTTGGCCTGAGCCGGCCGGCTTCAAGGCGTTGGGCCGTGTGCCATCGCGGGTTTACCCTTGTCGAAATTGTTGTTGTCTTGGTGCTGCTTGGCATTTTGGCCGCAGTCGCCATCAGCAAATATTCCACGAACAACATCACGGCCGCCACCGAAGCCGACGTTTTCAAGGCCAGCCTGCGTTATGCCCAGCAGCGCGCCATGGGCGACATTTCCACCTGGGGCATCAGCATTGCCGCCGATGGTCTGTCCTACTCGCTTTTCACCAACAATCCCGACCTGAAAACGAATCCGATCCTGCCGGGCGTTGGTGCGAACACGCGCACCTTGTCCAGTGGCGTGACCATGTCGTCGAGCAACGCGGTCAGCAACGGCGGGAATAAAGAGATCATTTTCGATTATCGCGGCCGTCTGGCGGCGTCCGGCGGTTCGAACGCTTCGGCCGGCGCGGAATATTTGAAGACCGCGCCGTTGGCGGTGTTGGGAAGCAACGTGACCGTAACGTTCACCGGCGATACCGGAAAATCCATGACGATTTACGCGCAAACGGGCTTTGCCCAATGAGGTTGATCATGCGTCGAGCCACGGACGGTTTCACGCTCATTGAGATAGTCATCGCTCTGGTCCTGGCCGGACTGCTCGCGTCCCTGGCCGGGCCGATGCTCTCCGGCGCGATCAAGGGGAATGCGACGGCTTTGCAGAATTTGAGTAATGAAGTGACGTTGCAGTCGATCATGGAAAAAGCGATTGCGCGTCGTCAAGCAAATCCATCGCAAACTTTCGCGAGTTTTAAAACTGACGTCCAAACCAATGATCTGGTATCAGGATTTGTCATTGATTCTACGAAAACTGGATTTTGCACGATTTCCGGGACAACATTCACTGTGGATACGACGCTGACAAGTGGCAATTATTATCTCCTGACACTGAAAAATTCCGGTACAGGAGAAACTTTGTCCATGCTTTTCACATCGGGCACAGTAAGCTCATGAAGAATAAGCACGGTTTTTCCCTCGTCGAAATCATTTGCGTCCTCGTGATCCTGGGGCTCCTCGGAGCGTTTGCGTCTGTTGGGTATGTTCGATTCATCCGACTCTATTCGTCCATCAAGGACGTTGATGTCGCGATCCAGCAAGGGCAGATCGCCATGAATCGCCTGTTTACCGAAGTGACGACCATCGACAAGACGGCGACGGCCAAGCCTTTTGTGTTGGATAACTCCACGACGACAACCTATTCCACTCCCTATAAATTTACTTCGTTGGATGGTTCGACCGGAGTGGATAATATCGTGTCTTACGATTCTTCGACCAAGGTTTTGAGCTTGAATGGTGTTCCTCTGTGCGAAAATATTTCGGCTTTTTTAATGACAAAAGATGCGTCCGCGACTGGCGTCGCCAATCTTGCCTTTGTCACGACAACGTTGACGGTCACCGTTGGTTCCAAGACGCAGACGTTAACTTCGCAATTCACCCTCAAGAATTTGTAGGGTCGGGGAGGGGCTATGTTATTTTGCAAGGGTCCCTTCTGGGGTGAGGGGAAGCTTCGTGGCAGCGTGCTGTTCGTGGTGATTGGAGCGATCGTCGTTATGAGCGTAATTGGCGCTGCTTTGGCGCGACTGCATGGCTCCGGTACGGGGACGGAGATTCAGGAAAATAGAGTTGATGATGCCTACTACGCCGCTGTTTCCGGGATTAACTATGTGGTCGCAATGATGGCCTTGAAAGCGATTGATCCCGATGACTCAGGTTGGACTCCGGTGTATCTTGAAGGGACTTATGCCATCAGTTCAGGACAACAATTTGAATTGAAAATCACAAAAGGCAGTGGAACTGATTATAATATCCAGTCGCGTGGTATCGTGCTCGCTTCAGGCTCTGCGAAGCAGGCGAATTGCATCTTGAAAACAACTAAAACTTATTCTGGGATGCCGCCAGTGCCGCCGCCGACACCCCCTAATCTTGGCAGCTATAACTTCGTCAATCCTTCCAACCGCCCTAATTATGCCGCCTACGCCGCCGATGATAAGCGTACATACCCAGACGGGACAGATACAGGCGATATCATCACGAGGAATATCGTTGTCGGCAAGGACTACTATTACGGCTTCGGCAATGTGTGGTTTGCCGGCACCAATACTGGTTACAGCGTTGATGGCGTTAGCCCGTTTGGCAAGGGCATACGCATGTTCATGACGTTTAAATTCCTCACGACTGTCGGCGACGGCTTTGTCGTGGCGATACTTAATGGATCCCAGAATAATTATCTTTCGTCAGGCGGTGATTCAGCGGAAGGCGGTTTGCTGGGATATGCCGGGGATTCCCGTGTTTATGATTCTACTGATGGAGGTTTTGCGTCATCCATTCTGGAATATGTTGACAAAAGTGGGTACACAAAAGGTTTGAATCCGCCAAAGTTTGGCATAGAGATCGATACATACAAAAATACGACGGACAGTAGTAAGTGGAACCCGACGTCTAAGAAATCCAGCTGTACGGATGATAATGCTTTTATGGATGATTCTACGTCTGGATCAAAAAGTCATCATGTGGGTGTTGTCTATTGGGGTTCGGACAGTGCCTATTTGCGCAAGACCTGTCCCGGACCTGGTTCCGGTTTCAACGGCAACGTCAAACGGTATACAGACGTCAGGCATGGTTCTGGCGATAACGCGCCAAACACTTCGGGCAGCAAATTGCAATACGTTGATGACTTTCAAGTCGGTAGAACGTATTTTTTAAGGCTGGACGTGCTCAAGACCGGCTCGACAATCACCATCAAGAATTATGTTGGAACATGCAAGGGTGATAATCTCAATACGAGCTGCGTCAATGAAATCTACGGAACAACCACTGCAAACCACGTCGGAACGTTGAGCGATACCAAAACGGATTTCAATTACGCGAATATCGCGGCATCGAAAAATCTTACTGGCGTGTCCGTTTCTGACACCAAGACGTTCTCTTCCAGCGACGCGACGGCATTTTCCAATTTCCTTTGGGGATTTACCAGCGGCTCGGGCGTGGCGGCGCAGCAAATAGAATTCCGCAATATAAGTTTGTCATTTCGGTAGACAAGTACCCCTTTTTTTCGCATAGCAAGGCCTATCCTAATCTATTGTTGCATATCGTTGCCTAATTTTTCAAGTCTTGTATAAGGCTGTATCGAGAATTGGGCGGCTTTCGTATCGTTGTTATGATATTTTACGCCAAGTCGCCTGGGGTGATGCAGCTTGGCGTTACAACCCTCTGCCCATATCTTTCGGAAACGTGAGGGACAGTGTGCTGCTTACGGCGGTTCCCTGCTCTATGTCATCCTGGCCATAACGCTCCTTGCCGCTCTGACCGCCTCCGTCGCCAAACTCTATTCCAGCACGCTCTCCACCTCCCTTGCCGGCGTCCAGGATGCCCGCGCCTACTACCTCGCCTTGTCCGGCCTCAATGTCTGGTCTGCCGGCAAGACGGGCACATATTCCTTGGCCGGCGGCACGTTTACCCTCTCGCAATCCGGGCCGGACGCCCAAGGCTACTATACCGTCACCAGCCTCGGCAGCTGCGACGAGGCCGCCAATTGCCGACTGACCGCCAAACGCAAATCCACCAAACCCATTACCTTCGACGACGACATCGAGGATTTCGTCCGGCCCATCGTCGGTAAGAGCGCCAATTCCAAATACGCCGTCCTGGTTTTTGACAAGGATCTGCCCAACGCCCAAAGCGGTTGGTCCGAATCGGAGTGGGCCACGCTGTGGGCCGCCAACGCCAGCCGCTACGCTGGCGGCTGGGTGCGCCTGGGCGGGGCCGTCAACGACACCAACGGCGCCATTTGGTACGGCGGCGATTACGGTGTGTGCCAGGCGACGCCTTGCCCCGGCGGGGCGTGCAAGGACGGCGCTTGCACCCTCGGCAAGGGCCTGCGCGCCTTTTTTCGCTTCACGTTCTCCTGCTACGACGTTTCCGAGGATTCCACGTCCTGCGCCGACGGCTACACCTTTGCCGTCATCTCCGCCGACAACAATGCGGCGACCGCTTCGGGCGGCCCGGCTTCAGGGTCCATGGGCGAACTGCTCGGCTACGCCGGCCCCGGCCCCTCGGGCACCGGCATCGCCCCGCCGAAACTGGCCATCGAGGTGGACACCTACCCCAACAAGGGGAAAGGCAAAGAGACCGAAACCGGCAACCGCCATGACGGCGGAAACGAAAATCATGTCGCCGTGGTCTACTGGGGCGACGACTCCGGACGAAACGCCAGCTACGACGACAATGCCCACGGCATCGGGACAAACCCGGCCGCTGGCTCCGCCGGCTACGTTGCCAAGGCCAAGACCGCTTCCGGCCCCAACTGGCTGGAGGACGGCGAAACCCACGCTTTGCGCCTGGAGCTGCATCGCACTGGCGGGGGCACGGCCAGCGGCACGTACCGCGTCAAGGTGTGGATTGATCCCAAGGCTTCGGGCCTGGACGACGTCACCGCCGATTATGCCGCCGAATCGCCGCTTCTGGACCACACGACAACCCTTGCCGGCCGGTACAACACCGGCCTGGACGTCATCCGCTTCGGCTGGACAGAAGGCACGGGCGGCGCGGTGCAGACGGTTGCGGTCTACGATTTTTCCCTGGACTTCCGGCGCTGACGCGGGTTGCCAAACGCCGCCCGAGTGCGCACAATCGACCCATGCCAGTCCTTGTTGCCGCGCTCCTGCTGCTGTGCTGTCTGGCCGGACAGGCTCCGGCCGGCGACGCCATCTATCAGTACCGGGACGCCAAGGGCGCGATCCACCTGAGTAACCGCAAGCTCGACGACAAGTTTCAGCCCTTTGACTACATGCGCCTGCCGGCCGGCACGGACCAGTCCAAGATCTATCCCTTTATCCGCTACTACTGCCGCCGCCACGGCCTGGACCCCGAGCTGGTGCGGGCCATGGTGGAGGTGGAGTCGGGCTTTGCCGTGCGGGCGGTGTCGCCCAAGGGCGCGGCCGGCCTCATGCAGATCATGCCCGGGACCGGGCGCGACCTGGGACTGGCCGACGCCTTTGACGGCGCGAACAATCTGGAAGCCGGCATCCGCTACATGCGCGCCCTGATGGACGCCTACGGCGACGTGCGCCTGGCCCTGGCCGCCTATAACGCCGGCCCCGGGCGGGTCAAAAAGGGCGGAACCGTGCCGGACATTCCCGAGACCCAGGCCTATGTGGAAAAGGTCCTGGCCCGGCGCGGCGGGCGATAGCACCGGAAAAGCGCCCCTTCCCGTCGCGGCCGTGCCCGGAGTTTTCTGGGCTCTTGGACCTCCCGCGAGCCAGTCTTCGCCGCGCTTGCGGACCTTTTCTCCACATAGGAGCTGATGGCCTCGGGCCTCCAGGGGAGAGGGGAAGGCCGAGGGCGCGCCTGCGTCTTGCCGCCACGGGCACGCCCTTGACCGGCGGCCCGAACTCGGCCACCAAGGAAGCATCCGGCAGCGGAGGGGTCCGCGCCGCCGGCAACGCCGCCTTGGCGGCAAACTTCAGGAGGCTGTAATGGTTGTGAATTGGCAGGAATCCCTGGGCGAGGCCGTCAAGGCGCTTGGCGCGCTGGCCAAGGGCAATCCCGGCATCATGGACGGATACAAGGCCCTGGACGGCGCTGGCAGCGCCCATGGCGCCCTGGACCTCAAGACGCGTGAGCTCATCAGCCTGGCCGTGGCCGCCACGACCCGCTGCGACACCTGCATCGCTGTCCACGCCCAGGCCGCCGCCGAAGCCGGCGCGTCCCGCGAGGAACTCCTCGAAGCCCTGGCCGTGGCCATCACCCTCAACACCGGCGCGGCCTTCGTCTATTCGTCGCGCATCCTCGACGCCTACGACACGTTCTCGAAAAAATAGGCGCAACCCATGGCGGCGGCGCGCCGCGGCGGGCCGCCGCCATGGACAAACGGACCGGAACATGGTTTTGTCTCGGCCTTCACCTCCGGAGGCGAAAATGAAGGCCCACTCGGCGTTTGCCGCCCTGATCCTGACCCTTTCCCTGGCCCTGTCCCTTGGCGGTTGCGCCGGCTTTGGCCAGGGCAAGACCGAAGAGACGGCCAAGGCTTCGGCGGCCATGAGCTTGACCCCCGACACCGTGGCCATGGTGCGCGCCGCCGTGGCCGGGGCCAAGGCCAAGGCTCCCCGGGCCGAAACCCGCGACGACTACGTCCGGCTGGCCCGGACCGTCTACGTCGCGCCCTGGGCCGCCGGCCACAACGCCGCCGCCACCACCGAGGTCGCCCTGGCCCAGGCCAAGGCCGGCAATCAGGCCGCCCGCGACTACCTCACCATCATGGTCTACGACATCCAGCTCCAGACGGCCATGGAAGGCACCAGCCTGTCCACCGAGGACTGGCGCGCCGTCTACGTCGGCTCGGGCATCATGACCGAGGCCGCCTATGCCGCCTATGTCGATATGGCCCGGGGCGGCAAGGTGCTGCCCTAGGGCCGCGCCTGGATGTTGGCGAGTTTTCAGGAAAATTCCTAATTTGCGCGTGTTGTCCGCGTAGGGCCACAGGCCTTGCCAAGGAGACGGCAC
The DNA here is from genome assembly GCA_023435825.1 of Pseudomonadota bacterium. Classification (GTDB taxonomy): domain Bacteria; phylum Desulfobacterota; class Desulfovibrionia; order Desulfovibrionales; family Desulfovibrionaceae; genus Solidesulfovibrio. Next base: position 43,209 of record JAEZMB010000163.1, read on the forward strand.
GAGCTGCAACCGGACGTTTGCCTCATGGACATCGCGCTTTCCTCCCTGCCGCGCGCCGCGCGCGCCGTTGCCGTTGATGCCGCCAAGATCTGCCTGGACCTGTTCAAGGTCATGGTGCCGATCCTCATAGGCGTCAAGATCCTCAAGGAACTCGGCTGGATCACCTATCTGGCCAAGCCGCTGGCTCCGCTGATGAGTCTGGTCGGGCTGCCGCCGGAATGCGGGCTGACCTGGGCCACGGCCATCGCCAACAATCTCTACGCCGCTCTGGCCGTCCACGCCGCCCTGGTGCCGGACATGTCGCCGCTGACCATCGCCCAGGCCACGGTCATCGCCACCATGATGCTCATCGCCCACAACCTCTTCGTGGAGGGGGCCATCGCCAAACGCTGCGGCGTGGGCTTCTGGGGACAGGCCGCGTTGCGCCTTGTCTGCGCCATGGCCTGCGGCATGCTCCTTAACGCCGTGTTCAACGCTTTCGGGCTTTTCACCGATCCCGCGCCGCTGCTCTTCACTCCGGCCGCCGACGACGGGAGCCTGACGACCTGGGCCGTTGGCGAAGTCAAGAATCTCGGCATGATCTACCTGGTCATCGCCTGTCTGGTCGGGCTCATGCGGGCCCTGGACGCTCTTGGCGTCACCCGGCTTTTCGAGGCGGCCCTGCTGCCCTTTTTGAAGCTCATGGGCATCGGCGGCGGCGCGGCCACCATCACGGTCATCGGCCTGGTCATGGGCCTGGCCTACGGCGGCGGGCTCATCATGCACGACGTCCACAAGGGCAAGGTGGAACGGCGCGACGTGTTTCCGGCCATCAGCCTCATGAGCCTGTCCCACGCCCTCATCGAGGACACGCTGCTTATGTACCTCATCGGGGCCACCATGTGGGGCACCTTTGTCGGGCGGCTGCTCTTTTCGCTGCTGGTGGTGGCGGCGCTTTCCCGGCTGACGGCCGGTTTGGCCCGGCCCCGGCTGGCTTGAGGCGCGGTCCCATGGCGAAGCTCGCGATGAAGCGTTTTATGGTCTGGCTGGCCCTGGCCGTGGGCCTGGGAGCGGCGGCGCTGGCCCTTGGCGGGGCGGTGGCCGCCTCCACCGTGGACCCGGCCTTTGAGGCCCTTGTCGCCCGCCTGACCGCCGACGGCCTGCCTGAAGGGAAAATCCGCCGGCTGTTTTCCCGGGCCGAGATGGCTTTTTCCCCCAACGCCATGTCCGACAAGCTGACGACCCTGTACATGCGCAAGTACGGCCTGAAGCTCGTGGCCGACATCCAGACGCGCCTTATTGCCCTGGGCTGGCATCCCGGGCCGGCCGACGGCAAGCTCGACCGCATGACCCGCTGGTCCATCAAGGCCTATCAGGCGGCCGAGGGTCTGCCCCAGCTCGGCACGGCCACGGAAGCGCTCCTGGCCGAACTCTCCGCCTCGCCCAAGCATGCCCCGGCCGATCTGACCTTTCCGCAGTTTCCCAAGGCCGAGGTCCACGACGTGGTGCTCACGCCCGAGCGGCTGGCCGAGGCCCGGGAATTTTACCAGCGCAACCGCGACGCCCTGGCCCGGGCCCGGGAGCGGTTCGGCGTGCCCGAAGAATACATGGTGGCGCTGTTGGCCGTGGAGACACGGGTGGGGCGCTACCTCGGCGACGAGGTGGCGGTGGTCAATCTGGCCAGCCTGGTGGCCGGCGAGGACGTCTCGCGCCTGCCCCGGGCCTTTGCCTACGAAAAGCCTGCCCCGGACCGCCTGGCCTGGATCAAGGCCAAGGCCACGGAGAAAGGCGAGTGGGCCTACGGCGAGCTGCGGGCGCTTTTGCGCTACGCCGACGCCCAGGGCATCGACGCGCTGTCCATCCCCGGGTCCATCTACGGGGCCATCGGCATCTGCCAGTTCATGCCGTCCAATGCGCTCAAATACGCCGTGGACGGCAACGGCGACGGCAAGGCCGACCTCTTTGATCCCGACGACGCCGTGGCCAGCCTGGGCAACATCCTGCGGGCCATGGGCTGGCGGGAGCCCATGTCCGAGGAGGCCATGCGCAAGGTGTTTTACGGCTACAACCACAGCCAGGTTTACGTGAACACGATCATGGACGCGGCAAGACGTTTGCGTGACGCGTCCGGCTCTGGTACGACCAAACCATAATGCGGCCCCGCCTCGCGCCGCCGGCTTGGGGCCGGCGGATTGCGCGTCCGCCGGGCCGTCCGATCGGGGGTGCCTATGCGCGCCAAAGCTTTGTGCTGCGCCGTTTTCACGGTTCTTGGCCTGTTGTTCGCCGCCTTGCCGGCCCGGGCCGCCACCATTCTCGTTTACCACAGTTTCGGCGTGCGCTCCTCCATGTCCATCTCGCTGCCGGCCTTTGAGGCCCAGCTCGATTTTCTGGAAAAAAACGGCAACAAGGTCATCGGCGTCGATGAGCTGGTCACCACCATCGCGGCCGGGAAAAACCCCCCGGACGGCGCGGTGGTCATCGCCATCGACGACGGCTGGGCTACGGTCATGGCCGCCTTCGAGGTCTTGAAACGCCGCAACCTGCCTTTTGCCGTGTTTCTGCCCATGGCCTACACGGCCAATCCGTATTGCAAGGTCACGCTGTCCCAGGCGGACATCGAAAAGCTGCGGGCCTATCCCAAGGTCGTTTTCGCCGACCATTCGTTCAGCCATTCGCCCAAGCTGGCCAAGAGCGAGGAGTTCGCCCGCGAGGACGTGCGCAAGAGCCGCGAGCGGTTCCGTCAGGTGCTGGGTTTTGACACCAAGTATTTCGCCTATCCGTACGGCGCGGTCAGCGAGTCCTACACCCGGGCCCTGCGCGAGGCCGGCTACGAATACCTGTTCGTCACCGGCGACAGCCCGGTTTCGGCCACCACCAAGGTCACGGCCATTCCGCGCATCGCCGCCAACAAGCTTTCGGTCAACGTGCTGGCTTCGGTGCTGCGCAACCACGCCGTGGTGATGGCCAAGGCCAAGGCGGCCCCGGCTCCGACCGCCGCCGCTCCCGCTCCCGGCCCCGACCCCACCCTGGCCAGCGCCGCCCCGGCCGACCCCAGTCCACGCGCCGTGGAGTAGGGCAGACCATCCGACAGGCAACGCACCGGAGTACCATCCTTTTTTCTACCTTCGCCAAAAACGCGAACCGGGCGGCCGCATTCCACGTTTCGTGGCGCGGCCGTCCGGCGTTTTCAGGGCGGGACAACTTTTTTTGAAACTTTTTTGTGCTGCGGCGTCCTCAGGGCCTCGCTGCGCAAGGCTGCCGAGGCTTTCGGGAGCGCCGCTTCCGACCGGGCGGCCAGGCGGCTTCGCTCCTCTTGCGCCCCTTGCTGTCCGCCAAATTGGCCACACCAACCCTCTTGCCGGTCCGGGAGGTGGTTTCCTTCACGCTCCTCCAAAGTCTCTCTGGCTTCCTGGCCGACAGCGGGGGCCTCGTCGAACCCCCTTTACCCTTTCTCCATTCGGGGGGTCTGGGGGCCTCA
>JAEZMB010000167.1 GCA_023435825.1 Pseudomonadota bacterium
GGCCGATTCCGCGCCGTGGTTAGCCGCCTGGGCCGTGGCCGGGGCCATGCCGGCGGCGTCCGGGGGAGGCGCGCCCGGTTCGGTTCCACGGTCGGACGGGCCGGAGGAAGCCCCCTCGGCCGGCCGTTCCTGGCCGGGGCCGCCCAGGGCCGCTTCGGGATGGGCAAAGCCCTGGCCGAGCGCGCTGCCGCGCGAGGCTCCGGCCGAGACCTTGAGCCCCTGGCCTTCGAGGCTGGCCCGGATGGCGGCGATCTGTTTTTGGATTTCGGCCAGACGGCCGTCGTTTTGCTGCTGGCGGCCGGCGACGGCCTTCAGTTCTTCCTGGGCTTTTTGCAGGGAGGATTCCACGGCGCGCAGGCGAAAGTCGTCGCTGCCCTTGCCCACGGCCAGGGTGTTGCCCGGGCCGCAGCCGGCAAGCAGGCCGCCGGCCAGCATCATGGCCGACGCCGCCAGGGACAGGGAGCGTCGTTTCATCGCAGTGGTCATCCTAACGCTGCAAGACCTTTCATATTTGGAGGGAAACTACGTGACAGGCGCGGTTTTCGCAAGCCGATTCTGGAACCCGGCTCCGGAGTCGGCCGGTTTTGTTGCATCTTTAGCGGAATTAGGGCACAAGCCGTCTGCAAAGTCGCTTGCGCGCCGTGCCGCGCGCGCCTCGCCGGCAGGCAACGAAACCACCAGGCCGAAAGGAGAAGACTCCCCATGCCCGAGACTGTCCGCATCACCGTTTTCTGGGCGGTCATGGTCCTTTTCGCCGTGCATCTCGGCCTGGCCCTGGCCGCCGCCGCCATTCCTTCCATCACGTCGGTGGTGGGCTTAAGCAAGGTCAAGCGCCTCAAGATCTTCACCGACAAGTTCGGCCAGCAGGCCGCCACCTTCGCCCTGCTTGGCGGGTTATGGCTGTTTTGCATCCTGGCCGCCGTGCTGGCGGCGCTGTGGTTCCTGGCCCCGGCCAAAGCGCCCTACTACCTCGGCCTGCCCCTGCCCCTTGGCGCGGTGGCCGCCACGGTGCTTGGCGGCGCGGCCGCCTTTTTGACCTATCGCGGCTCCTGGCAGCGCTTCAAGACCCAAAAGCCCCTGCACGGGCTCATCGGCCTGTCGGCCACCCTGCTCTTGTGGGCCGCCTTCTACGTCGGACTGGCCGCCTCGCGGCCCCTGGCCCTGGCCTTGCCGCCGACGGCCAGCGCCGCCTTCCTGCTGCCGCCCGCCAATTCCCTTTTCTGGCGTTTCCTGGCCACGGGCCTGCCGCTGTCGGTGGGGCTGGCCGGGGCCTACACCGCCGCCTGGCTGGTCTGGCGGCGCGACCGGGACGATTTCGGGCGCGACTACTACAATTTCACCATGCGCCTGACCGCGCGCTTCGCCTTTGGCGGCCTGCTGCTCGCCCTTGGCGGCGTGGCCTGGCTGGGCCTGGGGCTCATGCCCCTGGCCGGCGAACTGACCACCACCCTGGCCACGTCGCTGGGGCTTTTCGGCACCGGGCTGCTGCTGGCCCTGGCCTCGTTCGGCTTCGTCATGCCCCAGGAAAACGCCCTGCGCCACAAGCTGCTGCTGGTGGCCGGTTTTATCGGCGCGATCATGGCCCTGGTCGGGCTGTGCGCCATGGCGGCCAGCCTGATCGCGCCCAATCTGGTGCAGTTCGTGCCGGCCAGCCTCAGTCTGCCGGCCATGTCGTAAACGACGCCGGGCCGCTACGGGCCAGCGCTCCCGGGCCGGCTTCGCAGCACGCGGCAGCCCGCGACGGTGCATTTCGCGCTCTTAAAACAACCAAGGCGCGGCCGGACATCCGGTCGCGCCTTGTGCGTTGCGCAGCCCGGCCTCGGACGGACCGCTTGCGCCCTGAAAAGATCGTCGGGGCCTTAACGCCGGGAGGTCAGGCCCGGCCCGGCCTACAGCCCCGGGGCCTCGGCGTAGAGCTTGACGGACATGGGCTCGGCCAGCAGCTCCGGAGCGGCGGCCTTGAAGCCGTTGAGGTGGGGGGTGTCCAGGTGGGCGGCCAGGAGTTCCCGGCTTTCCCAGGCCTCGACCAGCACGAAGCTGCCGGGGCTTTCCACGGACTCGAAAAGGTCGTAGGCGATATAGCCGGGGTCTTTCTGGGTGGGCGCGACCAGGGCGGTCAGGCCGGCTTTGAGGGCGGCCTCCTTGCCGGGTTTGGCCTTGAAGCGGGCGACGACGTGAACGACGGGTTCGGCCATGGGGATACTCCTCCTCGGTTGTCGATATTCCCGGGCTAGGCGCTTTAGGGAGCGGGGTCAACCGCCCCGGCCCGGAGGCCATGTCAAAACCGTAAGCCTTACCCTGCCCCGCGCGAAAGTATTGACCCTTGCCCGGAAGGCCCGTATCCCCAATTTGAACACATGTTTGACGTAAGGCGGCCAGATGACCAGCAGCGGTCGTGAGGACGAAACCCGGGCGCGACTTTTGGACGCAGCCGGCGAAATATTTTCCTGCAAGGGATTTCACGCCGCAACCGTGCGCGAGATCACCAAAACGGCGCGCGCCAACGTCGCCGCCATCCACTACCATTTCGGCAGCAAGGACCGTCTGTATCTGGCTGTCCTGGAACATGCCCACGCCGAGGCCATGCGTCTGTATCCGCCGGAGCTGGGCCTGCCGCCCGACGCCTCGCCGGAAACGCGCCTGTACGCCTATGTGCGCGCCCTGCTCCTGCGGCTGACCGAAAAAAACCGCCATGCCTGGCTGTTTCGCCTCATGGCCCGGGAGATGGCCGAACCCACGCCCCAACTGGCCGTGGTGGTGGAACGCTGCCTGGCCCCGGCTAACGCCGTGCTGCGCGCCATCGTGGCCGACATCCTCGGTCCCGGGGCCGACGCCGTGGCCGTGGCCCGCTGCGCCCAGAGCGTGGTCGCCCAGTGCCGCCACTTCGTCATCGACCGGCCGGTGATCGCCCGGCTCTATCCCGACAGCGCCCCCGGACTGGGCGGCCTCGACGCCCTGGCCGCCCATGTGGCCCGTTTTTCCCTGGCCGGCCTTCGCGGCTACCGAACCAGCGACTTTGCCCCGCCGCAACTGGAACCACACTCAGGAGACGTACTTTGAACCGCCCGATTTTTCGTTGCGCCGCTTACGCGGCGCTTTTGCTTTGCGTCTGGTCGTGCAGCGGCTCGGAACAAAAGGCCAGCCGGGAAGCCCGCCCCGCCCCGGTAGTCGCCGTGCCGGCCAAGGCCGAAACCGTGCCTGTCACGGTCAAGGCCGTGGGCAACGTCGAGCCCATGGCCACCGTGGCCGTCAAACCGCAGGTGGCCGGAGCCATCGTGGCCCAGCTTGTCCAGGACGGGGCCAAGGTGGCCAAGGGCGACGTGCTCTTCCGCATCGACCCCCGGCCCTTCGAACTGGCCATCCGCGAATCCCAGGCCAAGCTCGAACGCGACAAGGCGCTGCTGTTCAAGGCCGAGGAAGACCTCAAGCGCTACACCACGCTCAAGACCAAGGACGTGGTGGCCCAGGGCCAGTACGACGAGACCTTTGCCCAGGCCAAGACCCTGGAAGGCACGATAAAGCTCAACCAGGCCACCCTGGAACGGGCCAAGCTCGATCTGGAATACGCCGAGGTGCGCGCCCCCATCGCCGGCCGGGTCGGCTCGGTGCTCTTGACCACCGGCAACGTGGTCAAGGCCAACGAGGCCACGGCCTGCATTATCAATCAGATAAGCCCCATCTACATCGCCTTTTCCGTGCCCGAACGCTACCTGCCCGCCATCATGGCCCGGATGCGCAAAGGCGCGCTGCAAATCACCGCCGCCCCGCCGGGCGCGCCCGAGGCCGGGGCCGTCACGGCTCCCATCGTGTCCGTGGACAACACCGTGGACGTCAAAACCGGGGCCATCCGCCTCAAGGCCGAGGCGCGAAACGCCGACAACAGCCTGTGGCCCGGCCAGTTCCTGCGCGTGGGGCTGACCATCGAAACCCGGGAAAACGCCGTGGTCATCCCTACCCGGGCCGTGCTGGACGGCGTGTCCGGCCCCTACGTCTACGTGGTGGCCGACGGCAAGGCCGAGGCCAGGCAGATCACCCCCGGCCCCATCGTCGAGGACGAGACCGTGGTGGACAAGGGCCTGGCGCCGGGCGAAATGGTCGTCACCGACGGCCAGATCCGCCTGGCTCCGGGCGTGAAGGCCGAAATCAAGGCGCCAGCCACCCCCGAAGACAAGGGCCAGGCCACGCCGGCCGGGGCCAAACCCGCCGACGGCCAGCCGGCCGGTCCCAAACCGGCCGAGGCCAAACCCACCGGCGCCAAAGCGGCCGGCGACGGAGCCAGATCGTGAATCCGGCCTCCATTTTCATCACCCGGCCGGTCATGACCACCCTGGTCATGGCCGCCATCCTCATTTTCGGCGTCATGGCCTACACGCGCCTGCCGGTGTCCGACCTGCCCAACGTCGACTTCCCCACCATCGAGGTGCGGGTGTCGCTGCCCGGGGCCAGCCCGGAAACCATGGCCGCCTCGGTTGCCAACCCGCTGGAAAAGCAATTTTCCACCATCGCGGGCCTGGATTCCATGACCTCGGTCAACACCGTGGGCTCCACCCGCGTCACCCTGCAGTTCGCCCTGGGCCGCAGCATCGACGCCGCCGCCCTGGACGTCCAGTCGGCCATGACCACCGCCGGCAAGGACCTGCCCGACGACCTGCCCACGCCGCCGTCGTTTCGCAAGGTCAACCCGGCCGACTCGCCCATCCTCTATCTGGCCATCGCCTCCGACGTCATGCGCCCTTCCGACGTCAACGAATACGCCGAGAACATGATGGCCCAGCGCATCTCCATGGTGCCCGGCGTGGCCCAGGTGTCGGTGTACGGCTCGAAAAAATACGCCGTGCGCGTCCAGCTCGACCCCGAGGCCATGGCCGCCAAGGGCATCGGCGTGGACGAGGCGTCGGAAGCGGTCAAGCGCGGCAACGTCAACCTGCCCGTGGGCACGGTCTCGGGGCCGTCCCGGGAATATACCGTGCGCTCCAGCGGCAAGCTCATGGACGCCGCCGCCTACCGGCCGCTCATCGTGGCCTGGAAAAACGGCTCGCCCGTGCGTCTGTCCGAAATCGCCTCGGTCACCGACTCCGTGGAGGAGACGCGACGCACCAACTGGTTCTCCGGCACCCCGGGCATGGTGCTGGCCGTGCAGCGCCAGCCCGGCACCAACACCGTGGAGGTGGTGGACACCATCAAGCGGCTGCTGCCCCAGTTCCAGTCCCAACTGCCGGCCTCGGTGAGCCTCAAGGTCCTTTACGACCGCTCCAACTCCATCCGCGAATCCGTGGCCGACGTGAAGTTCACCCTGGTCCTCACCGTGGCCCTGGTCGTCATGGTGATCTTTCTGTTTCTGCGCAACATTCCGGCCACCATCATCCCGAGCCTGGCCCTGCCCATGTCCGTGATCGGCACCTTCGCCGTCATGTACCAGCTGGGTTTCAGCCTGGACAACATTTCGCTGATGGCGCTGACGCTGTCGGTGGGCTTCGTCGTCGACGACGCCATCGTCATGCTCGAAAACATCGTGCGCCACATGGAAATGGGCAAATCGCCCTTTGCCGCCGCCATGGAAGGTTCCAAGGAGATCAGCTTCACCATCATCTCCATGACCATTTCCCTGGCCGCCGTGTTTTTGCCGGTCTTTTTCATGGGCGGCGTGGTCGGGCGGCTGTTTCACGAATTCGCCGTCACCATCATGGTGTCGATCCTCATCTCGGGCTTCGTGTCCATTTCGCTCACGCCCATGCTGTGCAACCTGGTGCTCAAACCCCATGGCGAGCAGCGCCACGGCCGGCTCTACAACGCCATCGAGAGCGCCTTCGACAGCCTGCGCGACGGCTACGACGCCACCCTGCGCTTCGTGCTCAAGCACCATGCCGCCACCATGATCTTCTCCCTGGCCCTTTTGGGCGTCACGGTCTGGCTGTTCGGGGCCATCCCCAAGGGCTTTTTGCCCAGCGAAGACACCGGCCAGCTCCTGGTCACCACCGAGGCCGAGGAGGGCGTGGCCTTCGACGTCATGACCCAACGGCAAAAACGCTTAAACGAGATCCTCAAAAACGACCCGGACGTGGAAAACTACATGTCCGTGGTCGGTGCCGGCGGCCCCAACAACACCAACAACAACGGCCGGCTCATGCTGGCGCTCAAACCCCTGCACGAACGCGCCCACAGCGCCGATCAGGTGCTCCAACGCCTGCGGACCGAGTTCGCCAAGGTTCCCGGTCTTCGCTCCTATCTGCAAAATCCGCCGGCCATCCGCATCGGCGGCCGGGCCACCAAGGGCCAGTATCAGTTCACCCTGCAGGCCACCAACACCAAGGAGCTCTTTGCCGCCGCCCAGGCCTTCGAGGAAAAGCTGCGCGGCCTGCCCGGCCTCCAGGACGTGACCAGCGACCTGCAGATCAAAAACCCCGAACTGCGCGTCGACATCGACCGCGACAAGGCCTCGGCCCTGGGCATCTCGGCCTACCAGATCGAAAACGCCCTGGCCACGTCCTACGGCAACAAGCAGATCTCGACCATCTACGCCCCGGACGACACCTACCAGGTCATCATGGAACTGGCCCCGGCCTATCAGGCCAACCCCGAGGCCCTGTCCATGCTCTACGTGCGCGCCAACGACGGCCAGCTCGTGCCGCTGGACACCCTCATTACCCGCGCGGTTTCGGTCGGCCCGCTTTCCGTCAACCATTCCGGCCAGATACCGGCCGTGACCATCTCGTTCAACCTCCAGCCAGGCGCGTCTCTCGGCAGCGTGGTGGACGCCATCGAAGGCGTGGCCCGGCGCGAGCTGCCGGGTTCGATCTTCACGAGCTTCCAGGGCGAGGCCCAGGCCTTCCAGAGTTCGCTGACCGGCCTGTCGGTGCTGCTGGGCATGGCCGTGCTGGTCATCTACATCGTGCTGGGCATCCTCTATGAAAGCTTCATCCATCCCCTGACCATTCTCTCGGGCCTGCCCTCGGCCGGCGTCGGGGCCCTGGCCACGCTCATGCTCTTTGGCCTGGACCTCAACATCTACGGCTTCGTCGGCATCATCATGCTCATTGGCATCGTCAAGAAAAACGCCATCATGATGATCGACTTCGCCCTGGAGGCCCAGCGCGGCCGGGACATGACCGCCCGGGAGGCCATCTACGAAGGGGCGCTGGTGCGGTTTCGGCCCATCATGATGACCACCATGGCCGCGCTCATGGGCACCTTGCCCATCGCGCTGGGCATCGGGGCCGGGGCCGAGGCCCGCCGGCCGCTGGGCCTGTGCGTCGTCGGCGGGTTGGTCGTGTCGCAGCTGCTCACGCTCTATTTCACGCCGGTCTACTATATCTATCTCGACGCCTTCCAGGAGTGGCTCAAACGGCGTCTGGGCGGCCGCCGCCCGGCAAAGACCGCCCCGGCCGCCGCTTCCTGACCCTTGGCCAAGGCGCGTCGTCGCCGGCTTGCCGCGCCGGCGCGCCTTGTGTCCTGTCCAGACGCCCTCCGCGCCCTGTCCACGGGCTGACCGGCCGGCTTGTTGCCCGGCCGGGGCGGCTCCAAAGCCTTGGCCCTGTCCACGCGCTGGCCGGGCCGGCCCCACTGGAAGTATTCCACGCCTTTCGGGTTGAATCTGTCCCCATGCCCGTGGGGCCGGCCCGACATCCCCCTCCCAAAGGCGCGAAGCCCGCGCAGGTGCGTCGAAATCCTGGGTAGCTATGAATGACGGCGCTTCATCGTCACCAAACGTCAGCACCCTTTGATCATGCATAAAAGATCGGCAGAACTGGCGTACAAGGGCTTTTGGAAGGCTATGCCGAATTCGTCTCCCTGCACCCAGCGCACGGTGGCTTGGTGGAAAACGCCCAGCGGGCCAATCGGCTGCAGTTTGGCATTAAACAGCAGCCTCTCCTTTTGCTCCACCGGGAAGTCCTCTTCCCCGGTCAGGCGCAGCCGGGCTCCCAGGACGCTCAGGTCGAGAATCTGGACTTGGGCGGCGCTTGTCGGCTTTTGCACGGAGCCCCGGTGCAGGGCATGTTCCTGACTGAGTTGGATGCGTCTGGCGGCCCGGCGTTCGCCGCAGGTCCGGCAACGCCAATAGCAGGGTGTCGGCGGACCGTGGTCGACGAGTTCGTGCCAGGCCGTGGAGCCGCATTGCGGACATTTTTTCAGTTCAACGAGGGGCATGTTCAGCTCGGCGGTTTGCGGCACCGGCCCGGCCTGCTTGGCCCGTCCAATGCTGGAGAAGGACACGAAGCGGTCCGTGCAAGACGAGGGCCATTTTCACGGCGCTGGCGCCGCCCTGGCAACGGGATGGGCCTGGAGCGGACATGGCGATTCCCGGGGCAGGGACGGCAGGCAAAGGCCGGCACCTGTACGCTTCTCAAGTAACGTCCAAGCGGGAGAGGGTCGATGGGCTTGATTCCGCAGGGCATGGGGAACAACCCCCAGGAAACCGCCGGCAGCACTTCAGGCCGGACTCCCGCAGGCCCTGGCGGGAAGTGGGGTTTGCCCCGCGGTGCCTGGCTGGATGTGGGGGCCGGCGGTTGCCCTGAACCGAGCCCGCCCTGCCCCTGTGTCCCGGCGGTCGTGTGGTCCGGCCGTCGCCCAGGCCGGGTCGGCGCGTCGCGGCCTGCACCCACGGCAGAACCCTTGCCCAAGCCCCGCCGGACTGGTATCCGGGGGGCACGGTCGTCCTCCCACGGGCCAAGCCCTCGTGTCGCGTCCACGAAAAGCGCACAGGGAATCCAACCAAAAGTTCTTCTTAAAAATTACGCTCGTATTTTTTAAGGAACGCGGCACGAGGACAACCGCCGACAGATGGCGCGTCTTTGCAACCTCGGTCGGTTTGTTGGAGACGTGACCATTCCGGTCGCCCCGTTCGCCAGCCCGCGGCCCTGGCCGCATTAGTTTTGCCATGCAATGGGAATATGCGCTCCTGGCCGCCGCTTGCGGGGCGGTGGGAGCGGCTTTGCTGCTGCCGCGTCTGCGGCGCGGCGGCCCGTCTTGTCCCCGGACCGAGACCGCCGCGCGCCGGGCTGACGCGCCCTCCTTGGCCGCCAACGCCGGACGGACGGACCCGATAGGTCCGACCGCCCTGTCCGAGGCCACGGCCGAGCACATGCTGGAGCGCCTGGCTTTCGGCCTGGAGCGCCTTTTCGCCGAGCCCACGCCCTTGCCGGCCGAGCGCGCCGGCATGTTCGCCAAATCGCGCCCCAGCCCTCCTGCCGTCGCCGCCGCCGCCGAGCGCCTGGGCGGCCTGGCCGGCGGCAGCGCCCTGCTGGCCCGCCTGAGCGATCCGGCCACGCCGCTTGGGGTGGTCGCCGCCCTGGTCTCGGCCGATCCGATCCTGACCGGCCATGTGCTCACCATCGCCAACAGTCCGCTGTTCGGCCTGCGCGGCCAACTCGTGGACATTAAGAAAGCCATCGCCGTCATCGGTCTGGCCAACTTGAAGGCGCTGGTGTTTTCCGAGCTGCTGGAACGGGGCGGCGGCCAAGCCGGGCTGCCCCGGGCGACGCGCCAGGCGCTGCTGGCCCACATGGCCGCCACGGCCGTCCTGGCCCGGCGCATCGCCCCGGCCCTGCCCGGCCTCGACCCGGCCATGGCCTACACCGCCGGCCTGCTGCACGACGTGGGCAAGCTGGCTCTGCCCTCCGGCGCGGCCCTGGACCGCAGCCGGCCGCCCGAGGAGGAAGTCGTCTTGTGGGGAGACCACCACGGCGCGGCCGGGTTGGCCGTGTGCCAAGGCTTCGAACTGCCGGCCGCCATCGGCCAGGCCGTGCGCCTGCATCATGGACCGTGCTGGGTCGAGCTGGAAGATGTGGGGGGCGGGCTGGCCGAAGCCCGGACAGCCGTGGCCGTGGCCCTGGCCGATGGCCTGGCCCGGGCCCTGGAGGGCGGCGAGGCGGCGACCATCGTGCCGCTGCGGCATTCCTACCGGTTTCTCATCCGCGACGCCGCGCTGGCCGACGCCCTGGCCGATCCGGGCTTGGCCGCCGAGATGGGACGGGCCATGGCCCTGGTGCGGCTGGCCTGCGGCGAGGCGGCCTAGGCCGCGACCATTCCGCGATGCGACGGTTTATTGGGGGACTGGCCGCAAGGCCGCGCCTGCCGGAAAAAAACGCCCGGCCGCTCTGATGCCCGGTCCCGGCCGGCCTTGGGAACGGCCGGTCCGTGTCGCGGCGCGCCTACTCCTGGCAGGGCAGGCTCACGAAAAACGTCGTGCCCTCGCCTTCCTGGCTGCGAAAGCCCACCGTGCCGCCGAGATAGCTTTCGGCGAAAAGCTTGGCTCCATACGTGCCCAGGCCCCGGCCGCGCCCCTTGGTGGAAAAGGCCCGGCGAAAGATCTGGGGCCGGGCTTCCTCGGGCACGAGGCTCGAATTGCGCACCCAAAAACGCACCTGGCCATCCTGCCGGTCGCAGCCCGCGGACACCACCCCGCCGGCCGGCGTGGCCTCCAGCGCATTTTTCTGGAAATTGACCAGGATGCGCGTGAGCAGCTTGCGGTCGGAGGCGAAAAAGACGTCCTCGCTTTCCGGCGCGACGGCCAGAGCCTTGCCCTTGCAGGAGCTGTCCCGGCGCATCAGCGCCGTGATGTCGGTCAAAAGCGACAGCGACCCCATCTTGTTGACGGCCACTTCGTAGTCGCCGCGCTCGGCGAAGGTCAGGTCGCGCTGGGCCTGGATGAGGTCGCCAACCCGCTCCACCGCGAAAAGCAGCAGGTCGAGTTCGGCGTTTCGCGTGCCCTCTTCCTCCTCGCGCATGAGTTCGCACACGCCCTGCATCCCGGACACGAGGTTGAGGATGTCGTGGTAGAAGATGCGCTCCATGAGGTCGAGGCGCTTTTCCGCCCGGATGTCGGCCAAAAGCGCCACATGGAAGGTCTCCTCGCCGTGGCGCATGGACCAGATCCAGATGCGGAAATCCAGGGTTTCCAGATGCTCCACGCCCTGGCGGCTGATGGAGCAATCGCCGCTGACGGCATTGACGCCGCTCAGGGAAGCGGCCAGGGAGCGGGCCGCGCCGCAGGAACGGCACAGCTCCGTCGAGCCGCACACGCCGCTGTCGATCTTGGTGCCAAAGCAGGACAAGGCCTCGCCCAGACGCAGGCCCACGACCTTGGAGGCGTCGCCGCCCTCGGCCGACAGGCCGCCAAAGGCCTTGTTGGCGTAGACGATCTGGCGGTGGGCGTTGAAGACCGCCACGCCCTGGGGAAGGTGGTCGAGAATGCCCGGGGCCGGGCTTTCGGCGAAAAGCCGGGCCTGTCGAGAAACGGCCTGCTCGGACGACCGCTCGTCGGAAAACAGCGGGAGAAGCCGCGCGCTCATACAACAACCTCCGAACGGCGACAGCCGCGATACCGTGCATAACGCAGGCGGCCTGGGCCGTCCAGAGGGGCGACAAGGGCCAAAACAACCCCAAAATGCACGCGTCAGCCCAGGCGGCCCCGGCCGGTCACACCGCTGGCAAGCAGGACATGGCGAGACTTGACGCGGCCAAGCGTCGCCCGGGCGAGTCCGGCCTCCCCTTGGCCGCATCCCTGGCCCACGGCGGGCCGGGTCGGGCGGGTGGCCCCCCCCTTCCCGGCCCGGCCACCCGGCACGGCCCGGGACGCAACGACGACGCCTCCAGGCCTAACGCCTCACCCGGCCAGGCGGCCTCAGGCCGCGACCGGCTCGGTCAGGGCCACGCCCGCCAGGCGCGACAACCGCGCCCCGCTGATCTCGGGCAGGGCGCGCAGTTCGGCCAACAGCCGCTCCAGCCGGCCGTCGTCGGCCACGGCCACCATGAGCCGCCCCTGGCCGGCCGGTCCGGGCAGGCAGGAAAGCCCCAGCAGTTCGTGGGAACGCCGGGCCAGACAGGCGGCCACATGGCGCAGCGCGCCAAGGGCGTCCCGGGTGGCCAGTTCCAGTTCGGCCCGGGGAGACTCGCAAGCGTGTGATTCACGAATGGGCGTGGTCATGGCGTTTCTCCAGGATCATTTCATGGTTGGCGGCGCCGGGCGGCACCATGGGATAGACATGGGCGTCGGGATCGACCGGGATGCGGGCCAGGGCCGGTCCCGGAGCGGCCAGGACGGCGGCCAGGGCGGCCCGGGCGTCGCGGCAGGGTTCGAGGTCGATGGCGGCGATGCCGAAGGAAGCGGCCAGGGCCACGAAATCGGGCCGGGCGGCGAAGGTCGAGGCGGTGTAGCGGCCGCCCACGAACAGCGCCTGCTGCTGGCGCACCAGTCCGAGCACGCCGTTGTCCATGAGCAGGATTTTGACCGGCAGCCCCAGCTCGGCCAGGGTGGCCAGCTCCTGGACGTTCATGAGCAACCCCCCGTCGCCGGTGACGCAGGCCACCGGCCGCGACGGATCGGCCAAGGCCGCGCCGATGGCCGTCGGCAAGCCGAAGCCCATGGTCCCCAGCCCCCCGGAGGTGAGGAACTTGCCCGGGCTGTGGCAGGGCCAGGCCTGGGCGGCCCGCATCTGGTTCTGGCCGACGTCGGTGGCGACCACGGCCTCGGGGCCAAGGATCGCGGCGGCGGCAGCCAGCACGCCGTAAGGGCTTTTGGGATCGTCCAGCCCCGGCAGGGCAAAGGGATGAGCCAGCCCCAGGCTCGCCCGGATGGCGGCCCAGGCCGGGCGGGAGCGGGCCGGAACCAGGGGGATGAGCGCGCCCAGGGTGCGGACCGCGTCGCCGGCCAGAGGGACGTGGGCCGCGCGGTTCTTGCCGTGCTCGGACGGGTCGATGTCGATGTGGATGACCGAGGCCCCGGGACAAAAGCGCTTGGCGTCGCCGGTGGCCCGGTCGTCGAAGCGCGCGCCGATGGCCACGAGCATGTCGCAGCGGGTGAGCAGATGGTTGGCCGCCGGCGCGCCATGCATCCCGATCATGCCGGCCAGGCGGGGATGGCCCGGGGGGAGCAGGCCCAGGCCCATGAGGGTGGTGACCACCGGGGCGTCGAGCAGCTCGGCCAGGACGGCGATTTCCGCGGCGGCTCCCCGGGCTCCGCCGCCGCAATAGAGGACCGGACGCTCGCAGCGGGCCAGAAGCGAGGCGGCGAAGGCCAGATCGGCCGGACCGGGCGTCCCCGGAGACTCGGCCGGGCCGGAGCCGAAGCGCGGAGCCGGCCAGCCGGTGAAATCGCATTCCTCGGTCTGGACGTCCCGAGGCACGTCCACCACCACCGGCCCGGGTCGGCCGGAAACGGCGATGGCGAAAGCCTCCTCCATGATCCGGGGCAGATCGGCCGCCCGGCGCGCCACCATGTTGTGCTTGGCGATGGGGATGGTCAGGCCGTAGACGTCGACTTCCTGGAAGGCGTCGGTGCCCATGAGCGCCCGGGGCACCTGGCCGGCGAGGCACACCAGGGGCACGGAATCGGCCTTGGCGTCGGCGATGGCGGTCAGCAGGTTCATGACGCCCGGGCCGGAGGTGGCCAGGCAGACTTGGGCCTGCCCCGTGACCCGGGCCATGCCCTGGGCGATGAATCCGGCCCCCTGCTCGTGGCGGGCCAGGACGATGCGGGTCGGGGTCTGGCTGATGGCGTCGAAAAGGGGCAGGTTGGCCCCGCCGGGAATGCCGGCCACGGCCTTGATGCCGTGGCGCGTGAGGCTGTCGGCGATGATGCGCGCGCCCGTCGTCCGTGTCATGTCTGGCTCCGTAAAGCCCCGCGACGCACGACGGAAAGCCCCTAACAAAAAGCCCCCGCCGGCGCGCCGGCGGGGGCTTGGTTTTCACGAAAAAAAGTGAGTGTCCCCGCTAAGGCGCCGTAACAACGACGCCTACTACGACCGCGCAAGCCGAAATATGCGGGAAAGCTAGCGGGAAGCGGTTGGCGGTCATGGCAGGGAATCCTCCGGGGTGTTGTGGGCAAGCTAGCGCAGTCCGGCGGCGAGCGTCAAGGGGCATCGGCAGCCCAAGCCTCGGGAAAGCGGACTTGGCGACAATGGCAAGGCGGGGCCTCCGTCCTCAAAGACCCCGCCCTGGATGCAACTAGTTGCCGAAAACCAGGAACGTCATGAGATAGGCTTCGACATAGCCCAGGTTCAAGGCGATCTGGGTCTCGACGGGCAGCTTGGTGGCGCTGGTGCCGGCCGGATTGCCGTAGTCGAAGTTTTGCACCGCCGTGGAGGCGGACTGCCAGCTCGTGGCCACATTGGCGGCGGTGCCGGCCATGGCCGGAGCGGCGGACAGGGCGAACACGCACGCGACAGCAAACAACAGGGCAGCAACTCTCTTTTTCATACGCTCCTCCTCGTAGTTTGACCAATGACTGCGAAAACCAAACCGTTAATCCAACGTAGCACCTGAATCACAAAAATCAAGCGAAAGGTTGTATTTCATCAAGTCCCCACTCTTACACAACCCGCATTCGCAACAACAAATTTCCGTCATTTTCGTCAATTGAACAAAATTCATTTCACACGAAATATATTCCGCAACTAACCACTCACAACACCGGTCCTGGAGACCGACGGCGAACAAGCCGTCCTTCAGGACATGCCTGCCTTGCCCCCGACCCGGCCGCCATACGCAGGAACCGAGCCCAGCTCCCGGGATACACCACAAAATAAACCATTTTCGCCTCACCAGTGAACTTGTTCACGAACAGCGCGGTAACGGGCGTCTTTTTGGCGCTTTTCTTGCGATGATGGCGGCAGGGCCGACAGAGCGGGAAAAAATTTCCCCCCCGGCCCGCGTTGGCCGGGAACGCTGTTTCATCCCCCGCAAGGAGTCCCAAGCCGTGAGCGTAGCACCCATATCCTCCTACTCGGCCGAAGCCATCGCCGCCCTGACCACGACCGCGCTGCGCTCCCTTGCCGCCACGGATTTCGCCGATCTCCTGGAAACCCAGGTCGAGGCGCTCAGCACCGTCCAGATGGCTTCCCTGACCACGGCCCAGGCCCAGGCCCTGACCATCGACCAGCTCGTCTACTTCAGCGCGGCCCAGTTCTCCTCCCTGACCAAGACCCAGATCGCCGTGTTCGCGGAGGACGAAATTGCCGCCCTGTCCGGCACCCAGCTGGCCGGCCTCACCACCTCCGACATTCGCGAACTCACCGCCACCCAGGTCGCCTCGCTGACCACCACCCAGATGGCTGCCCTGACCAGCACCCAGCTGGCCGCCCTGACCAGCACCCAGGTGGCCGCGCTTTCCGCCACCCAGTTAAACACCCTGGACGCGACGCAACTGGGAGCCCTGGCCGCCACCCAGATCAAGGCCGTTTCCGCAACCGCCATAAGCGGCTTGGACCAAACCCGCCTCGACGCCCTGACCGACACGCAGGTCAAGGGCCTGACCGCAACCCAGATCAAGAGCCTGACCGAGGACCAGATCGCGGGGCTGGAAACCACTCAGCTTTCCGCCATGACCACGAGCTGCGTGGCCGCCTTCACCACCACCCAGGCCGCCTGCTTGTCCACGAGCCAGCTGGCCGCCCTGGCCGCCACCCAGATCAAGGCCCTGTCGGCCGCCACGGTGGCGGCCATGAGTCCGGCCCAACTGGCGTCGCTGAGCACCAGCCAGGTCGCCAGCCTCACCACCACCCAACTGGCCGCCATCGACGGCGACAGGGCCGCCGCCCTCACCACCACCCAGCTCGCCGCCATGACCGGCACGCAGATTTCCGCCCTGACCACCACGGCCATCGGCGCCCTGAGCCAGGAGCAGCTGGCCTGCCTCGTCCCCAGCCAGATCGCGGCCCTGAGCGCCGCCTGGGTGAGCGCCCTGTCCGCCACCCAGGCCGCCGGCCTGTCCAACAGCCAGATCGCCGCCCTCACCGCCACCCAGGTCAAGGGACTCTCGGCCACGGACATGGCCGAACTCACCACGTCCAATCTGGCCGCCCTCAGCGCCTTCCAGATGGCCGCCATGACCACCACCCAGATCAAGGGACTCAGCGAGAGCCAGCTGGCCAGCCTTTCCACCACCCAGTTGGCCGCCCTCAGCGCCACCGGCGCGGCCTCCCTGTCTTCCGAACAGGTGGCCGCCCTGACCACCGAACAGTTCGCCGCCCTGACCCCGACCGCCATGGCCAAGCTCACCACCACGGTCATCGCCAGCCTGGCCGTCACCCAACTGGCCGTCCTGGACGCCACCCGGCTGTCCGCCCTCACCGCCACCCAGGTGAAGAGCCTGTCGTCCGAACAGGTCGGTTCGCTGTCCCTGGCTCAGGCCAAGGCCCTGACCGCCACCCAACTGGCCGCCCTGACCACCACCGCCGCGGCCGGACTGACCGCCGAGGAACTGGCCGCCCTGTCCACCACCCAGGTGAGGGCCCTTTCCTCCGCCGCCGTGAGCGCGCTGACGAGCGACCAGATGGCCGCCCTGACCGCCACCCAGTTGGCCGCCCTGACCGCCACCCAGGTCAAGGGACTTTCCGCCGCGGACATGGCCGAACTCACCGCCACCGAGCTGGCCAGCCTCTCCAGCACCCAGCTGGCCTCGCTGACCGCCACCGCCCTGGCCGGACTGGCCACGGAACAGCTGGCCGTCCTGTCCACCGACCAAATCAAGGGACTCGCCGCCACCGCCCTGGCCGGGCTCACGGAAACCCAGTTCGCCTCCCTGGCCACCAGCCAGGTCGCGGCCCTGACCACCACCCAGATCCGGGGGCTTTCCGCCACGGCCCTGGCCGGACTGTCCGCCACCCAGTTCGCCGCCCTGGCCACCACCCAGGTCGCGGCCCTGACCGCCGCCCAGGCCGGAGCCATCACCGAAACCCAGCTGGCCGTCATGACCGCCGCCCAGATGGCCAGCCTGAGCGCCACCCAGCTGGCCGGCCTGTCCATGACCGCCGTGGACGCCCTGACCACCACCCAGCTGGCCGCCCTGACCACCACCCAGGTCAAGGCCCTGACCGCCACGGCCGTCAGCCGCCTGAGCGCCACCCAGATGGCCGCCCTGACCACCAGCCAGATCGGCGCGCTCACCGCCACCCAGCTGAGGGGCCTCACCAGCGCCGACGCCGCCGAACTTTCCGCCACCATGCTGGCCGCCCTGTCCACCACCCAGGTCGCGGCCCTGACCGCCACCACCGTCAAGGGCCTTGAGGCCAGCCAGCTCCAAAGCCTGGCCGTCACCCAGATCCGGTCCCTCGGCAGCGCCGCCGCCGCCGCCCTGGACGAAACCCAGCTGGCCGCCCTGGACGCGACTTTTATAGGTGCCCTGTCGACCACCGCCGTGGCCGGCCTGACCACCACCCAGATCGCCAACCTGACCACCAGCCAACTGGCCGGATTGGGGACCTCCCAGATTTCCGCCCTGACCCTGCTGCAGGTCAACGCCCTGTCCGCCGACCAGCTCGGCAGCCTCACCACCACCCAGCTGGCCCGCTTCTCGGCCCTGCAGATGGTGGTCATCACCGCCGACGCCGCCGCCGGCCTGACCAGCCAACAACTGGCAGGGCTCACCGCCACCCAGATGCGCGGCCTGTCCTCGACCACGCTGTCGGCCCTTTCCGCCGAGCAGATGGCCAATTTTTCCGCCACCCAGCTGGCCGCCCTGTCCGCCGGACAACTGGCCGGCCTGAGTGAAACCGACGCCGCCGAATTGACCGCCACCCAACTGGCCGCCCTCTCCGCCACCCAGCTCTCCGGCCTGAGCAGCACCGCCCTGGGCGGATTGAGCGCCACCCAGCTGGCCGGACTCTCCGCCAGCCAGGTCAAGGGGCTTTCGGCCACGCAATCGGCGGCCTTGTCCACGACCCAGCTGGCCGCCATGGCTCCGGCCCAGATCGCGGCGCTCACTCCCGCCGCCCTGGCCGCCCTGACCGCCACCAGCCTGTCCGCCCTGTCCGACACCCAGCTGGCCGCCCTGGCCCCGACCCAGATCGCGGCGCTCACCGCCACCGCCCTGGCCGGGCTGTCCTCGACCCAGATCGCCGGCCTGACCACCACCCAGCTCGCCGGGTTGACCGCCGCCCAGCTGGCCGGCCTGACCACCACAACGGCCGCCGCCCTGACCACCACCCAGCTGGCCGCCCTGAGCACGGCCCAGCTGCGCCGGCTGTCCTCCACCGCCCTGTCGGCCCTTTCCGGCGAGCAGATGGCCGCCCTGTCCGACACCCAGCTGGCCAGTCTGGCCGCCACCCAGATCGCCGGCCTTTCCAGCACCGACATGGCCGAACTGACCGCCAGCGATCTGGCCGCCATGACCGCCTCGCAACTGGCCGCCCTGAGCACCGATGCCATCGGCAGCCTGACCGCCGACCAGCTGTCGGCGCTGACCGCCGCCCAGCTCAAGAGCCTGACCAAGACCTCCGGCTCGGGCCTCGACGGCACCCAGACCGCCGTCATGACCCCGGCCCAGATCGCCGGCCTGTCCGCCTCGGCCGTGGCCGGACTCACGGAAACCGCCGTGCGGGCCCTGACCGTGACCCAGCTGGCCGCCCTGTCCGCCACCCAGGTCGCGGCGCTGTCCACCACGGCCCTGGCCGCCCTGTCCGCCACCCAGATCGCTTCCCTGTCCGCCACCCAGGTCAAGGGCCTGACCACCACCCAGCTCGCGGCCATGACTTCCACCACGGCCGCCGCCCTGACCACCACCCAGGTGGCCGCCCTGACCACCACCCAGCTGCGCGCGCTGCCGGCCGCCGACGTGAGCGCCCTGTCCGCCGCCCAGATGGCCGCCCTGTCCCGGACCCAGCTGGCCAGCTTGACGGCCGCCCAGATCGCCGGCCTTGGCAGCGACGACATGGCCGAACTGGGCGCGACCCAGCTGGCCGCCCTGACCGCCGGCCAGTTCGCGGCCCTGACCGCCACGGCCCTGGCCGGCATGACCGCCGAGCAGATCGGCGTGCTCACCACCACCCAGATCAAGGGGCTGTCCGCCACCGTGGTCGGCGCCATGAACCAATCCCAGCTGGCCGCCCTGACCACCGCCCAGCTGGCCGCCCTGACCACCACGGCCCTGGCCGGCCTGACCGCCACCGGCCTTGGCCAATTGAGCACCACCCAGCTTTCCGCCTTGTCCGCCAGCCAGATCGCGGCCATGACCGCCACGGCTGTGGCCGGCCTGACCACCAGCCAGTTCGCGGCCATGAGCACCGCCCAGCTGGCCGCCCTGACCGCCACCCAGGTCGCCGGGCTGACCACCCGGCAGGCGGCCGCCCTGACCACCAGCCAGCTGGCGGGACTGAGCCCCGCCGCCCTGGCCGGCCTCGACGGCGTGCTGATCGGGTCCATGAGCACCACCCAGCTGGCCGGCTTGTCCACCAGCCAGATCGCCGCCCTGTCCGCCACGGCCGTGGCCGGGCTGACCACCACCCAGGTGGCGGCCCTGGCCCCGAGCCAGGTCGCGGCCCTGACCGCCACGGAACTTTCGGCCTTAAGCGACAGCCAGATCGCGGCCATGACCACCACCCAGATGGGCAGCCTCACCACCACCCAGCTGCGGGGCTTGTCCGCCAGCCAGATCAGCGACTTCAGCGCCGACCAGCTGGCCGCGCTGTCCGCCACCCAGTTAAACGCCCTGTCCGCGGCCAGCGTCGGCAACCTGACTTCCACCCAGCTGGCCGCTCTGCCGGAAAGCCAGATCGCGGCCATGACCCCCGCCCAGATCGCGGCCCTGTCGGCCACGGCCCTGGCCGGCCTGTCGGCCACGGCCTTGGCCGGCCTGTCCACCAGCCAGCTCGCGGCCCTGACCGCCACCCAGCTCGGCGCGCTCACCACCAGCCAGCTGGCGGCCATGACCACCACCCAGTGGGGCCGGCTGACCGCCACCCAGCTGCGCGGCATAACCGAAACCCAGGCCGCCGGCCTGACTCCCGGCCAGCTGGCCGGCCTGACCCCGACCCAGGTCGCGGCCATGACGGCCACGGCCGTGGCGGCGCTGTCCACCACCAGCCTGGCCAGCCTGTCCGCCGACCAGATCGCCGCCCTGGACACCGCCGACGTGGCCGCCCTGACCGGCAGCCAGGTCGCGGCCCTGGGCCTGACCCAGCTGGCCGCTCTCGGCGCGACCCAGATCGCGGCCCTGTCGGCCACGGCCGTGGCCGGCCTGACCACCACCGAACTGGCCGCCCTGGCCACCAGCCAGTTCGCCGCCCTGACCTCCAGCCAGATCGGCG
Source organism: Pseudomonadota bacterium (assembly GCA_023435825.1). GTDB lineage: Bacteria > Desulfobacterota > Desulfovibrionia > Desulfovibrionales > Desulfovibrionaceae > Solidesulfovibrio. The sequence goes on from JAEZMB010000167.1 coordinate 20,019, forward strand.
CGCTGACCGAAACCCAGACCGCGGCCCTGTCCACCAGCCAACTGGCCGGCCTGACCGCCACCCAGCTCAGCGGCATGAGCGACACCCAGGTCGCGGCCTTGAGCTTCACCCAACTGGCCGCCATGTCCGCCAGCCAGTTGGCCGCCCTGACCGTGGCCGGCATCGACGGCTTCAGCCCGACCAAGATCGCCGCGCTGTCCGTCAGCCAGCTGGCCGCCCTGACCGCCGACCAGATCGCCGGCCTTGACGCCGGCCAGGTCGCCGCCCTGACCACCGCCCAGCTGGCCGCCCTGACCACCACCCAGCTGCGGGCTATTAACGCCACGGGCATGGCCGCCCTGACCGCCACCCAGCTCGGTTCGCTCACCGCCACCCAGATTTCCAGCCTGGCCACCAGCCAGATCCAGGCGCTCACCGCCACCGAGATGGCCCAGCTTTCCACCACCCAGCTGGCCGCCCTGGGCACGGCCCAGATGGCCAGCCTGTCCACCAGCGCCGTGGCCGGCCTGACCCAGACCCAACTGGCCGCCCTGACCACCCGGCAGATGACCGCCCTGACCGCCACCCAGTTCGCGGCCCTGACCGGCACCCAGCTGTCCTCGCTGACCACCACCCAGATGGGGCTTTTGACCGTCACGGAAATCGCCGGACTGACCGAGACCCAGGTCGCGGCCCTGTCCACCGGCCAGCTCGCGGCGCTGTCGGCCACCCAGACCGCCGCCCTGTCCACCGATGCCGTGTCCGGGCTGACCGCCAGCCAGCTGGCCGCGCTCACCGCCACCCAGCTGCGCCAGCTCACCGCCACCCAGGTCGGCGCGCTGTCCGAGACCCAGATGGGCGAACTGGCCGTAAGCCAGATCGCCGCCCTGACCCAGAGCCAGATCCGGGGCCTTTCGGCCAACGCCTTCGAGGCGCTGACCGCGACCCAGATCGCCGCCCTGGCCGACACCCAGCTCGCGGCCTTAAACGCCACCCAGCTTGGCAAGCTCACCAGCACCTTCATGGCCGCCCTGAACGCCACCCAGCTCGCCAGTCTGACCGTGACCCAGATGGCCGGACTCGGGACCACCGCCCTGGCGGGCTTAAGCGAAACCCAGCTCGACGCCCTGAGCACCCGGCAACTGGCCGCCCTGACCCCAACCCAGATGGCCGCCCTCACCGCCACCCAGCTGGCCAGCCTCGACGCCAGCCAGCTCGGCGCGCTGAGCGCCACGGAAATCGGCGGCCTGACCTCCAGCCAGGTCGCGGCCCTGTCCACCAGCCAGCTGGCCGCTCTGACCACCACCCAGGCCAAGGCCCTGTCCGCCACGGCCGTCACGGGCCTGACCGCCAGCCAGTTCGCGGCGCTCTCCACCAGCCAGTTCGCCGCCCTGACCGCCACCCAAATGGCCGGGCTGACCGCCACCCAACTGGCCGCCCTGCCGACCAGCCGCATCCAGGCGCTTAACGCCACCCAGATGGCCGCCCTGACCGCCAGCCAGATCAGCGGTCTGGCCGCCAGCCAGCTGGCCGCCCTGTCCGCCGCCCAGACGGCCGCCCTGACCGCCACGCAAGTGGCCGGGCTGACCTCCACCCAGCTGGCCGCCATGGACGAAACCCAACTGGCCGCCCTGACCACCACGCAGATCGCCAAGCTTTCCCCCACGGCTATCCCGGGTCTGACCGCCACCGGCCTGGACGCGCTGTCCACCAAGCAGCTGGCCGCCCTGACCGCCGCCCAGATGGCGACCCTGACCACCACGCAAATGGCCGGACTGACCACCAGCCAGCTGCGGAACCTGAGCGCCGCCCAGATGGCCGGACTGACCGCCACGGCCGTGAGCGCGCTGTCCACCACCCAGATCGGCGCGCTGCGCACCACCCAGATCGCCGCCCTGGCCGACGCCGGTGTTTCCGGCCTGACCGCCGCTCAGATCGAAAGCCTTTCCGGCGACCAGCTGGCCGCGCTGTCCGCCGGCCAGATGGACGCCCTGTCCGCCACCGCCCTGGCCGGCCTGTCCACCACGACCCTGGCCGCCCTGACCACCACCCAGTTGGCCAACCTCTCGGCCACGGGCATGGCCGCCCTGACCACGACGCAGATCGGCAGCCTCGGCACCAGCCAGATCGCGGCCCTGTCCAGGACCGAACTCGGCGGCATGACCTCGCGCCAGGCCGCCGCCCTGACCGCCGCCCAGATCGCCGGGCTGACCGCGACCCAGGTGGCCCAGCTGTCCACCTCGGCCGTGTCCGGCCTGACCGCGAGCCAGGTCGCCGGCCTGACCCTGACCCAGCTGGCGGCCATGACCGCCACCCAGATCGCGGCGCTGACGCCCACGGCCGTGGCCGGGCTGACCACCACCGAACTGGCTGCCCTGTCCACCACCCAGTTCGGGAGCCTCTCGGCCACGGGCGTGGCCCGGCCGGCCCCCC
>JAEZMB010000331.1 GCA_023435825.1 Pseudomonadota bacterium
CCCCGGGGACGCCCCCGGGGGCGGGGGGCCGGCGGCCCCCCGACCCCCCTCCTGGAGAAACAGGGTAAGGGGGTTTGGGCTGCTGGCGGTAAAGTGGGCGGTCGTGGATGGCAGGGAGCAGGCGCATGGCCTTGGAACATGTCGCCGGGAGCGCGCTTGGGGCGACTTGCCCTTGCGACGTGGCCCACGGTTTCGTAGAGTGGCCTAACGGGGGAATATATGCGGCTTCGCTGGAAATTCTTCTTGGTTCTGCTCGGGTTTGCCCTGGTCCCCATGCTCGTGCTCACCCACGTCAACCGGCGGCAGGTGGAGCGCCTGGGCCGGGCCATCGCCGCCGAGGGCAACGCCGTCATCAGCGAGGTGGTCAAAAACGAGCTGCGCCAGACCGCCGAGGACTTCTCCCTGGTCATCCGCCGCTCCAAAAGCGCCCTGGATTTCAGCCTGTCCATGACCGCCGCCGAGGCCGAGCGGCTGCTCTTCGCCCCGCCGCTGCCCCGCCAGGACCACGACGAGCACGGGGCGACGTCCGTGGGCGTCCACGTCCCCATGGGCGTGCGCCCGGATACCGCCGCCCTGTCACGTCTGGCCGGCCTGGCCTCCACGGCCGGGCTGCTGCGAAACGAACTCGACAACACCGTGCTCTTTGTGGCCGTGTCCCTGGAAGACGGCACCTCCGTCACCTTCCCTGCTCGTGAGGGCCTGCCGCCCGACTACGACCCGCGCCAGCGCCCCTGGTACAAGGCGGCCAAAGCCGCCTTTGACCCCAAACGACCGACCGCCCGCGAGGTGGTCTGGAACGACCCGGCCGTGGACCCGGCCACCGGCCGCCTGACGCTCACCCTGTCCCGGGCGGTCATGGGGCCGGGCGGGCGGTTTATCGGCGTGGCCAGCCTGGACGTGCCCCTGGAACGGGTGCTCCAGGAACAGGAGATCGCCTCCCAGTGGTCCCAGGCCATGCGCGCCTATCTGGCCGCTCCGGTTCGCGATCCGGCCACCGGCAAGCGCATCCTCTACGTCTGGGCCCGCCGGGACGACGACGCCAAGACCCGGGACTGGAAAAGCGCCGTCAATTTCGAGCCGCTGACCTCGTCCGACGCCGCCGGCTTCGACGCCCTGCTGGCCGCCATGGAGCGCGACCCCTCGGGCACGGCCGAGCTGCCCCTGGACGGCGTGCCGTCGTTTTGGGCCTATGCCCGGCTCATGCGCGGCGCCTCCCTGGTCATCGTGGTGCCCACCTCCATGCTCGATCCCATGGCCGAGCAGAGCAGCCGCGAGATTCTTTCGGCCACGGACCAGATCGTGCGCCTGTCCGGCGCGGTCATGGCCGCCGCCCTTTTTGCCGTGGCCCTGGCCGCCTTTTTCAGCACCAAGGCCTTTGTCCAGCCCATGGTGCGCATGATCGAGGCCTGGAAGCGCCTGGGGGTCGGCGACTTTTCCGTGCGCCTGGACGAGCGATTGAGTGACGAGCGGCAAGCCCTTGTCGACGCCTTCAACGAGACCGTGCCGGTGTTGGCCGACCATGTGCGGCTCCAGCGGTCCCTGGAGCTGGCCCAGGAGGTGCAGCAAAACCTGCTGCCGGCCGCGCCGCCGGCCATGGACGGCCTGGACGTGGCCGGGACCTCGATCTCCTGCGACGAAACGGGCGGGGATTATTTCGACTATCGGGTGGTGTCGCGCGGCGGCGAGGTTTGCCTGGATACGGCCGTGGGCGACGTCACCGGCCATGGCGTGCCCTCGGCCCTGCTCATGGCCACGGCCCGGGCGCTGCTCTTGGCCACCGAGGACTCCGAAACCCCAGCCGGCCGGGTGCGCCGGGCCAACCGGCTCCTGTGCCGCGACGTGGGCGATTCCGGCCGGTTCATGACCTTGCTGGCCATGGAGATCCGCCCCGGCGAAGGGATCGCCCGCTACGTCCGGGCCGGCCACGACCCGGCCCTGTGCTACGATCCGGCCCGGGGCGTCTTCGAGGAATGGCCGGGCTCGGGCATCCCGCTGGGCATCGACCCGGACTATGCCTACGCCGAATACGCCATGCCCTTCACCACGCCCGGCGCGGTGCTGGTCCTTGGCACCGACGGCATATGGGAAGCGAGAAACGAGGCCGGCGACATGTACGGCAAGGCCCGGTTCCGGGAGGTTGTGGCCGGCGCTTCGGGCCTGTCCGCCGCCGGCATCGTGGCCGCCGTGCTGGACGATCTGACGGCGTTTCGCGGTTCCCGCCGCCAGGAGGACGACGTCACCCTGGTGGTGGTCAAGCGGCTGGGCGTCCCTGACCCGCATCGCGGCGCGTGAGCGCCGGCAGGAGGAAAGCCGGAAGCCGCCCGGCCTGACGCCGCCGCAACGGCCGGGAACATTTCGGCCCGACGGGCAAACTCGCGGACGCGGGACGTTTACGGGGCCGACGGCAGGCCGCGCACGGCAAAGGCGCGAACGGCCAGCCCCTGGCCCGACTTCCCGGTCCGGGTTTCCGTGCCTTGGTTGAAATTGTAGGCATTGGCCGTAGCAGTGTTGGGTTCTTCCCGGGACCACACCCAGGAGCCGCCGCCGATGCCGGAAAAAAGCGGATCAATATGGGCGGGCCAATGCCTGCCGCCCGCGTAAAAGCCCGTTCCGGCCGTCTGCCGGGGATCACGGAGCGACGCCAGTTGCGCCATGGTCGGCAAGCCCCAGCCCTGGCCGCAAACGGCCAGGGCTTTCGCCCAATTCCGGGCCTGGTCGAAGTTCATGTCGACATCCGGTCCAACAAACCATTCGAGCTTGCCGGCGGCGTCGGCGATGGAACCGCAGGGCGTCCGGGTGAAACGGCCGCCGGCGGACGCGGCGTCGCGAGGCGCGACGTTCGGGGCGGGAGACGCCTGGGCTGCGCCAGGGGCGTCCAGGTTGATGGTCTTGCTGGTCAGGGCGTCGCAGTCGGCGATGGTTTTCTTGATGTTGGCGATGAAGTTGCGGCGATGTTCCGCGTCCAGGCCTGGAAGCGCCCGATGCAGGAAATCCGAGGATTCCGCCTCGGACCTTCCGGCCATGAGGGCATAAAACACGATATTGACGGCGTTGGCGTAGACGATTTCCTTGTCCAGGGGTTCCCCGTGGCGGGGCTGGTTGCCGGGATCCGTGGCGGCGGCGAGTTCCTTTTGCAGCAGCGCGTCATAGAGCGCCGGTTTTTCCCCCGGCCTGGCGAACCGCCAGGCGTCGTCGTCGAAAACGAGGCCGGTGTCGGGACGCGGCGCCGTCGCCGTGCACCAGCCCAGAGCCTCCTTGTCGACGTTGCGGAGTTCGACCTCCATGGCGCACACGCTGCTGACGGTAATCGGCGCGTCGTTTTTCACGGCCTCCGGCGAAACGCCGGAGCCGCTGCCGGAATGGACGACAGCGATGACGAGGCTCTTGTCGGTTTTGGTGATGATGACGTCTTCGACGCAACAATTGGCTCCGCCGGAAAAGGTCGGGATAAACAGCGTCCGCATGCCTTGGTGCGGGTAATCGTCCACGACATACGCGTCCTTGAGGTACGGCTCCTTGCGCAGGAATTTTATTGCGGGCGAGCTGGCGACCTTCTTACCGTTGTACGAGACGATGACATCCTCCTTGGCCTCCCTGATCCGCGACCCATAAAAATCAATGGTGTTCTTGGCGAACATCACAGAAGGATCAACGGCTTTCCTGAACGTCTCGATGGGGCGGATCGTGGCGGCGAGGGGCGGACGTGCCCCGGCGGCGAGGAGGGTCAAGGCCAGGAGGCAGACGCAGGCCATGCGCCTTCCCAAAGACCTCGCGTTGGCGATTATCATGGGCCGGCTCCAGAATGATGCAGCGCTTTTCCGGCCAGTCTAGGCCCAGCCCCGGCCCATGGCAAGGCAGCGTGCCCGAAAACGCCAAACGGCCGCGAGCTTTCGCCAGCGGCCGTTTTCCTTGCACGCTTGCGCCGAACCTGCATGCCTTGCCTGGCGTCTGTTCCATGCGGCCCTCGCCCCGGCGTCCTCTTGGCCGCTGTCCGCCGGCGGGTTGCGCCGTGGGCCGCAGTGGCCCGGCCTCGTGTCGCGTCCACGAAAAGCGCACAAGGCATTTCGCAGGCAACATAATAAAACCATGAGGTATTTTTAAAAAATACTATTGTATTTTTTAAGGGACACGACGCTAGACGAACCGCCCGGCGTTGTAGCTGCTGCGCACCAGGGGCGCGCAGTGCATGGCGGGGATGCCCAGGGACAGGCCGTAGGCGGCCCAATCATCGAATTCCTCGGGCGGGGCGTAGCGGACCACCGGCGCGTGGCGGGCCGAGGGGGCCAGATACTGGCCCATGGTGACGATGTCGCAGCGAACGGCGGCCAGATCGGCCAGCACGCCGCGAATCTGGTCCGGGGTCTCGCCCAGGCCCAGCATGATGCCGCTTTTGGTCAGGCCGGCCGGGGCGGCCTGCTTGGCCCGGGCCAGCAGCTCCAGGCTCCTGGCGTAGACGGCCTGGGGCCGGATGGCCTCGTAGAGGGCCGGCACGGTTTCCAGATTGTGGTTGAGCACGTCGGGCCGGGCGTCGAGCACCGTACCCAGGCTGTCCGGGTCGCCGCCGAAGTCCGGGATGAGCACTTCCAGGCTCGCCCCGGGCAGGTCGCGGCGCAGGGCGCGCAGCACGGCCGCGAAATGGCCGGCCCCGCCGTCGGGCAGATCGTCGCGGCTGACCGAGGTGACCACCACATGGCCAAGTCCCAAGCGCGCCGCGGCCTGGGCCAGACGGTCCGGCTCCTGCCCGTCCACGGGTTCCGGGAGCCCGGGGGGGATGTCGCAAAAGGCGCAGTTGCGGGTGCAGACCCGGCCGAGGATGAGAAAGGCGGCCACGCCCTTGTCGTAACACTCCATCCGGTTGGGGCAGTTGGCCCCGTCGCAGACGGTGTTGAGGCGCAGGTCGCGCAGCAGGCCCTTGGTGCGGCTAAAGGCCGGTCCCTGGGGCAGGGGCCGGCGCAGCCAGGACGGCTTTCTGGCCGAAGACGTCTTCAAAGGCGGCGACAAGAGTGTGTTTGACATCGCCAAGCAGATGCTCCTCGGTGGGATGTTTGGCGGCCGCCTCGGCCGGCATTTCCCGCACCAGGGACGTGGGGGCCACGTCCTGCAGGCCGCAGGGGGTGACCAGGGAAAAGACCCCGAGGTCGCGGCCGACGTTGAGCGCCAGGCCGTGGGCGGTGACCGAGCGTCTGACGGCCAGCCCGATGCTGGCGATCTTGCGGCCGGACACGAACACGCCGGGCCGGCCCGCCACGCGCTCGCCGACCACGCCATAGCCGGCCAAGACGGCGATGACAACCGCCTCCAGATCGGCGAAAAGCCCCCGCAACCCGCCCCGGCCCGGTTTGATCTTGAAGATGGGATAGGCCACGACCTGGCCCGGAAAATGGCAGGTGATGTTGCCGCCCCGGCTGGCCTGGGCCAGGGTGACGCCGCGCGCGGCCAGGGATTCGGGCGAAACGAGCAGGTTTTCCCGGCCGCCGTGGCGTCCCAGGGTGACGACCGGATCGTGCTCCACCAGAAACAGCCGGTCCGGGCCGCCGGCCAGACGTTCGGCCACGGCCTGCTCCTGGATTTTCCAGGCGTCGTCAAAGGCCATGCGGCCCAGATCGGTCACGAGCATGTCTTCCCTCCGAAGCCCTTTCGCCCAACGCGCCGACGGCAGACCCAAAAAAACGGCTGCGAGCGTCAAGCCCGCAGCCGTTTCGCATTCGGCGTCGCGTCGGTTCGGACTAGATGACCTTATTGAGCGCGTATTCGATGATGCCCTCGGCTCCCAGGTCGTGGAGCTTGGGGATCAGGTCGCGCACGATGCCTTCGGTGACCACGATTTCCACCGACAGCCAGTCCTTGTTGTAGAGATTGGCCACGGTGGGGGCGGTGAGGCTGGGCAGAAGGGCCATGATGTCGGGCATCTTCTCCTCGGGCACGTTCATCTTGAGGCCGACCAGGCCTTCGGCCCGCAGCGCGCCTTGCAGCATCATGTTGAGGATCTCGATCTTGCGACGCTTGAACGGATCTTCCCAGGCCTTCTTGTTGGCGATGAGCTGGGTGTTGGTCAAAAGCAGCTCGGAGATGATGCGCAGGCCGTGGGCCTTTATCGTGGTGCCGGTCTCGGTCACTTCCACGATGGCGTCGGCCAGGCCTTCGACCACCTTGGCTTCGGTGGCTCCCCAGGAGAATTCGACCTCCACGGGCACGCCCGCGCCGGCAAAATACTGCTTGGTGAAGTTGCACAGCTCGGTGGCGATCTTCTTGCCGGCCAGATCCTCGGGGCGCTTATACGGCGAGTCGGCGGCCACGGCCAGCACCCAGCGGGCCGGGCGGTTGCTCACCTTGGAATACACGAGGTCGGCCACGACCACCACGTCGGACTCGTTTTCCAGAATCCAGTCCTTGCCGGTCAGGCCGCAGTCCAGGGTGCCGGACTCGACGTAACGCGACATTTCCTGGGCGCGGCACATGGAGCAGGTGATCTCGGGATCGTTGATCTCGGGGAAATAGTTGCGGTGGTGCATCCGGATCTTCCAGCCGGATTTCTCGAACAGCGCGATGGTGGCGTCCTGGAGGGAGCCTTTGGGAATGCCGAGTTTGAGCATGTTGTCGCCGGCCATTATTTGTAGACCTCCTTGGGGTCGAAGACTTTCGGGGAACAGGTGCGTTCGCCGTCGCTGGTGATTTCGGTGAAGAAGCAGGACTTGTACCCTTCGTGGCAGGCCGCGCCGCCGATCTGCTCGACGAGCACCAGGATGGTGTCGGCGTCGCAGTCGAGGCGCACGCTATGGACCTTTTGCACATGGCCGGAGGTGCCGCCCTTATGCCAGATCTTCTGGCGGCTGCGGCTGAAGTAATGGACTTCGCCGGTAGCCAGGGTTTTGTCGTAGGCTTCCTCGTTCATGTAGGCGAGCATGAGCACCTCGCCGCTGCACGCTTCCTGGGCGATGGCGGGGACGAGACCGCCGCACTTCGCGAAATCGGGTCGTTTCATCGAAAGGTTCCTTCGCTCTCTGGAGTGCCGGCCGGCCGGCGAAAAGCGGATGCGCCAATGCCTGTTGCTGCATTGCACGCGAAAAAGAGCATTAGCTTACATAAACGTCAACCGGGTGACAAGCGCCCAATAACCGGCCCCAGGGCCGGTCAGCCGCGAGCCGGCCCCTGCCCGACGGAGGCCGCGCGGGATGTGGCCGAGGCGGCGGGGTTCTCCCGGACCGGGCCGGCC
>JAEZMB010000347.1 GCA_023435825.1 Pseudomonadota bacterium
CCCCCCCCCCCCCCCCCCCCCCCCCCCCCCCCCCCCCCCCCCCCCCCCCCCCCAGGCCCAGGGCAGCGCCCTGGCGGGTCACGGGCAGCGCCCGTGCGGGGCAAGGGCAGCGCCCTGGCGGGTCACGGGCAGCGCCCGTGCGGGTGCAGGGCAGCGCCCAGCCGGTTACGTCAGCGCCCGGGGGGCGGCGTGGCCTTCGCGTTCGAGTTCTTCCATGAGCGCGGCCAGCTCCTGGGTCTGTTCGGCCAGTTCGGCCACGGCCCGGGAGGCGTCGGCCAGGGTGCGGGAGCTGGCTTCGGCCGTGGCGCTGACGGCTTCCACCGAGCGGTTGATTTCCTCGCTGGTGGCGGATTGCTCTTCGGCCGCCGTGGCGATGGAGCGCACCTGGTCGGAGGCGCTTTCCACCAGGGTGACGATGCTGGAGAGCGCCTCGCCGGCGGCGGCGGCCAGGGAGTTGGCCTTTTCCACGGCTCCGGCGGCGGCGTCCACGTTGCCGACGTTGCGCCGGGCCCCGTCCTGGATGCCGCGTATGGCGTCGCCGACTTCCTTGGTGGCGGTCATGGTCTTTTCGGCCAGCTTTCGCACCTCGTCGGCCACCACGGCGAAGCCGCGTCCGGCGTCGCCGGCCCGGGCGGCCTCGATGGCGGCATTGAGCGCCAGCAGGTTGGTCTGGTCGGCGATGTCGGAGATGACGTTCATGATGGCCCCGATGTCCTGGGCCTGTTTGCCCAGCGCCCCCATGTCCGCCTTGAGGCTTTGGGCCTGGCGCTCCACCGCGCCGATGGCGGCCACCACCTGTTCCACCACGCCCGAGCCGTCCACGGCCTTGGAGCGGGCGACGTCAGTGGTTTCAGCGGCCGAGGAGGCGTTTTTGGCGACCTCCAGGACGGTGGCGTTCATTTCTTCCATGGCCGTGGCCGTCTCGGCCATGCGCCGGGACTGGTCCTCGGCCCCCTGGCTGGATTCGGCGATGCGGTCGGCGAGTTGCGAGGAGGCGGACTCGACCACGGACACCACGCCGCCCAGGCGGGCGGCGGCGTGGGCCAGACCTTCGGCCCGGGCTTGCTCCGCCTTGCGGGTGGCGTCCTCGGCCAGCCGGGTGGCGGCCTCGGCGGCCCGGGCCTTGTCCTCGGCTTCCTTGGTCTTGGTTTCGATAGCGGCCATGTTGTCGCGCAGGGTGGCCACCATGGCATTGAGGGCGACCTGCATGCGGGCGGCCTCGTCGTTGCCGACGGCGTCCAGGCGCACGGACAGGTCGCCGGCGGCGCACTGCATGGCGGCCTGGGTGGTCTGGCGGATGGGGCCGGTGACGGAGGCCATGATGACGAGGCAAAGGCCGATAAGAACGGCCAGTCCCAGGCCGCAGGCCACGGCGATGGCGGTCAGGGCGTCGCGGATGCGGGCGGCGTTATCGGCCTTGATGGCGGCCTTGGTGCGCTCGACGTTGTCGATGTACACGCCCGTGCCGAGCCACAGGTCCGTGCCGGGGATGCCGACGGCGTAGGCGAGCTTGGGCTGGTCGCCGGCCCCGGGCTTGGGGAAGACGTATTCCACGAAGCCGCCGGTGGCGGCGGCCTTGGCGAGTTCACGGACGAAATAGACGTTGTTCTTGTCTTTGACGTCGCCCAGATCCTTGCCTTGATTGGCTTTGTTTGGCGGCAGGGCGATGTTGACCGTGCCCTGGTAGACGAAGAAATACCCGGATTTGTCGTCTTCGAAACGGAAGGCGTCCACCATGTCGCGGATGATCACGTAACGTTTTTCTTTATCCGCGACGTCCTTGACGACTGCCGCGATGGCCTGGGCCATGCCGTTGGACGCAACGGCCAGCTTGTGCCGTTCGCCTTGCAGCATGATGGCCTGGGCGGCGGAGACGGTATGGTCTTCGAGACGCTGCAGCTCGCGGGAGAAGGTGATGATCATGCCGACCGTGAACAGGGCAAAAAGGGCCAGCAGCAGGACAAAGCGCCAGGAGAGGGAAAAACGGCGCAAGACGCCAAACGCGCCGCTGGAACCGGTAGGTTGTACAGCCACGAAAGGCCTCCTCGCGCAGGGAGTCGCAGGTTTGAGAAGGATAAGTCTGGCTGGACACTACGGGAAAGGCCAGGACATGGCAACGCGGGACCGGGAACAACAGACCGCGGCGTTTACAAAAAGCGGCCCCCGCCGGGGAAGCGGGGGCCTTTCAAGGAGGGAGGAGAGCATATACGGTCACGCCGCCTGCCGGTTGCCTGCCGGCGCGGCGTTGACGTCCGGGCCTGAGGGGTGGCCTGGGCCGTCACGTCATAGATAAGGCCGGATCTTGAAAACGGCATGGAGGGGGGATGAATTCGGCGACGGGTTGGCCAAAAGGAAACCCCCGCCGGGGAGCGGGGGTTTCGCTATCGAGGAGGGGGAGAACAGGCTTCCGGTTACGGGAGGGGACCGCTCCGGGGGCCGTGTGTTTGGCGGCAATCGCAGGGGCCGGAGGGGGTGGCCGTCTGCCGTTGATTGAAGAGATAGTCCCCGCCCATGAAACGGCCATGGCCGCTCCATGAATTCCAGCTTAGAATTCGCTTTTCGGCAGCCGGCGGGCTGTTGACGGCAAGGCGACGGCCGCCTTGCGCGAGGCCGGCGGCGCGCCCGGAGGCCACTAGTGTCGCGTCCGCGAAATGCGCATATGGTGCTTTGTAGTCAACAACCTAAAACCATTTATTTTTCTTAAAAAATACTATCGTATTTTTTAAGGGACGCGACACTAGCGGCCAGAGGCCGTTCTTTCCGGGCCGTCCGGTCCGGGCTCTCGGCCCGATCGACGTGTGCCAAGCCCCCGCCATTTCGGCCCGCCACGGCGTGTCCCGATCGCCCAAAAAAGGAAGCCCCCGCCGGGGAGCGGGGGCTTCGTTCAAGGAGGGGGAGAGCGTCCTTGGGACCGCCTGAGGATGGGAGGGGCCATCCGGTATGGCGAAACAAGGCTGAGGGTTTTGTCTTTGGGTGTCTCGTCCGGGCGTTTCCGCCTCGTTCGATGGCTACTTTATAGGAGCGGGACGTGAAGTGGGAATGGCCGTAGGATGAACTATAATTTAACTTTTGGCCGTGCGGCCGGGAAGGCCAGGGTGACGCGCAGGCCGGGGCTGTTGTCGCCCAGGCGCAGCTCGGCCTGGTGCAGGCCGGCGGCGGCGGCGACCAGGGACAGGCCCAGGCCGCTGCCCGGGGTGTTGCGGCTCGATTCCAGGCGGGTGAAGCGCTCCAGGACGAATTCGCGGTGCTCGGGCGGGATGCCCGGGCCGGTGTCGGCCACGACGAGTTCCGGGCCGGCCGGGCCGGCAGAGAGCGACAGGGTCACCCGGCCGCCGTCGGGGGTGTATTTGACGGCGTTGTCCAGGAGGTTGGCCAGGGCCTGGGAGAGCAGGTGGCGGTTGCCGGGCACGGTCACCTGGGGGGCGAGGTCCACTTCCAGGGACAGGCCGGCCTCCTCGGCTACGGGTTCGTAGAGTTCGGCGGCGTCGGCGGCCAGGCTGGTCAGGTCGATGTCGGTGAAATCCTGGCGGCGGGCCCCGGATTCGGCCTGGGCGATGGTGAGCAGGGCGTTGAAGGTCTGGAGCAGGCCGTCGATCTCGGTGATGGCCCGTTCCAGGGCCTGGCGGCAGGTCTCGGGCTCCAGGGGGCGGGACAGGGTGATCTCCAGCCCCGAACGGATGCGGTTCAGGGGACCGCGCAGGTCGTGGGCGATGTTGTTGGAGACCTGCTTGACGCCGTCCATGAGCCGGCCGATCTGGTCGAGCATGGCGTTTAGGTTCTCGGCCAGGCGGTCGAATTCGTCGCCGGCCCCCCGGGTGGGGATGCGGCGGGTCAGGTCGCCGTTCATGATTTCGCGGCTGGCCTTGGTGATGACGTCGATGCGCTTGAGCATCCAACGGCTGGTCAACACGCCCCCGGCCCCGCCGAGAACGACGGTGAGGAGCATGCCCCAGATGAGCGCGTCGACGATGAGCCGCTCGACCTTGACCCGCTCGGACACGTCGCGGCCGACCACCAGATGGAAGTTGCCGGGCAGCAGGAAGTAGCGCATCCGCACCCGGCGTGGCTCGAAGTTCTCGGTGTCTTCCAGGGTGGCGTCGAACCAGCCCGAGCCGGTGTCCTTGAACTTGGGCCAGTCGGGCAGGTTGCCGGCCAGGGGATTGAACTTCCAGTCGGTGAGCAGATAGACGCTCGATCCGGCCTTGTCCTTGGCCACGCGCGACTTGATGACGCGGATGAGGCCCGTGAGCCCGAGTTGGCTGTACTGTTCGGCCAGGCCCTGGATCTCGGCGTTGATGGTCTCGTCGGTCTGGCGTTCCATGAAGCCGGCCGTGGACGAATAGATGAACCACAACAGCACCAGCACCGACAGGCCGAAGGCGGCCATGTGCAGGATGGACAGGCGCAGGGTGGAGGAACGCAGGATCTTAGTGGCTATCACGCAAGCTGTACCCGGCGCCGCGGATGGTGGAGAGAAGCGGCTTGTCGTGGCCCTTGTCGATCTTCTGGCGCAGCCGGCTCACATGGACGTCGATGACGTTGGTCTGGGGATCGAAGGAATAGTCCCAGACGTTTTCCAGCAGCATGGTGCGGGTGACCACATGGCCGGCGTGGCGCATGAGGTATTCGAGCAGGGCGAATTCCTTGGGCTTGAGTTCGATGGGCCGGCCGGCCCGGCGCACGGTGCGCCCGACCAGATCCATTTCCAGGTCGGCCACCTTGAGCATGGTGTCCGGGGCGTCGGAGCGGCCTCGGCGCAGCAGGGCCTCCAACCGGGCCAGGAGTTCGGCGAAGGCGTAGGGCTTGACCAGATAGTCGTCGCCGCCGGCTTTTAAGCCCTTGACCCGGTCGTCCACGTCGCCCAGGGCCGAAAGAATGAGCACCGGGGCGGCGTTGCCGGCCGAGCGCATGGTTTTGACGATGGTCAGCCCGTCGACGCCGGGCAGCATCCGGTCGACCACGCAGGCGTCGTAGGTTTCGGCGGCCACGCGGTAGAGGGCCTCGCGGCCGTCGGCCACATGGTCCACCACATAGCCCGATTCCTTGAGTCCCTTGACCAGATAGGCGGCGGCGTCCAGGTCGTCTTCCACGATGAGTACGCGCATGGTTTTGTCCTTTACCCCTTTTGGGGGTCCGGGGGCCTAAGGCCCCCGGCGGGTTCGGGCAGCGCCCGATTCGCCTTTGTCTCCCTCTCCCTTCCCCCTGCCCCTACGGCGTCGTCGTGATGCGTCCGTCCAGTTCCAGCTTCACCGGGTCATGGCGGCGCAGCCAGTCGGCCAGGAGGTCGGCCACGGGCGTGCCGTCCTGTTCGACGTCGCGGCCGGCCTTGGCAAAAAGCGCGTAGCCGTCGCCGCCTCGGTAGAGGAAATCGGCCATGGCGACGCGGTAGTCGGCTTCGGGCGCAAGCGGCGTGAAGCGGCCGGCGGCGTCGGCGGCCTCGACGCGGGTGACGCGCGAACCGGCCGGCTTGGCTGGATTGTAGGCGTAGCGCAGCCCGGCGACCTGCAGGAACCGGCCGGTGCCGTCGGTGAGGCCGACGTTGCCTACGCCGTGCTCCAGGGCGGCCTTGATGTCGGCGCCGGTCAGCGTGACGACGGTGAGGGTGTTGGGGAAGGGGAAGGCGGTCAGCACGTCGCCCAGGGTGATGTTGCCCGGGGCGATGCCGGCCCGGATGCCGCCGCCGTTGGCGACGGCCATGGTCGCGTTGTAGCGGCGGCCGGCGGCCAGGAGCGCTTCGGCCATGAGGTCGCCGGCGGCGCATTCCTCCTGGCGGCACATGGCCGCGCCGATGGGGGCGGGGGCGTGGCTGACCACGGTCTCGCGGAAGGCGGCCAGGGGCTTGGCGAAGCGTTCCACCTCGGCCCGGGTGGCCGGGTCCTCGGGCACGGCCCCGTCGAGGCGGATGGGGTTGCCTTCATAGGCCGTAACGCGGCCGGCGGCGTCGAAGGTGGCGTGCAAGTCGCCGAGGTAGCGGCCCCAGTAGCCGGCGGTGACGATAAGCGTCTTGCCGCCGTCCGGGTGCTCCACCACGTACGGGCTGGGGCCGACAGCTTCAGGAACGCCGTTGGCCAGCAGCACATGGCTGTGGCCGCCGACGATGACGTCGAGGTCCGGGACCTTGTCGGCCAGCTTCTTGTCTCCGCTAAAGCCCGCGTGGCTCAGCGCAATGAGGATGTCCACGCCCCTTTTGCGCAGCTCGGAGGCGACTTTTTTGACAGCCTCCCCCGGCGCGGAAAAACGGACGCCCGGGCCGGGGCTGGACATCTGCGGCGTCTTGACCTGGGCCACGCCGATGATCCCCACCTTCCTGCCGCCCATTTCCCGAACGATGTACGGCACGACCAGGCCATGCAGCACGGAAGAGGCCTCGGCCTCGAAATTCGCGGCTGTCATCGGGAACTTGAGCGCCCGAATAAAATTCGCCAGAGTGGCTTGCCCATCGTCGAATTCATGATTGCCCAGGGTGGTGGCGTCGTAGCCCAGGCGGTTCATGAAAAAGGCCAGGGCCTCGCCCTTGTACTTGGTGAAAAAAAGCGTCCCCTGGAACTGGTCGCCGGCGTCGAGGAGCAGGATGTTGCCGCCCTTGGCCCGCTCCCGGGCGATGGCCGTGGCCAGCCGGGCCACGCCGCCCTGGCATTTGCCGGCCGCGTCCTTTTCCTGGTCGCAAAACGCGCCGAAGTCGTCGAAGGCGGCCAGGTGGGCGTGGATGTCGTTGGTGTGCAGGATGGTGAGCTGCAAATCGCCCCCGGCCAGGGCAGGCCAGGCGGACAGGAGCAGCAGGCCAAGGAAGCAGACAACCTGTTTGCATCGCGGCATTTTTTGGACCTCCGAAGGTTGTTCGGCACGAGAAGGAGCCGAACCGAAGAAACCACTTGACAAGCAAGGCCAAATCGAATTTTTAACTCGACATCAGGAGAAATCAAGAATGATCGACGAAATCGACCGCCGGATTCTGATGATCCTTCAGGACAACGCCCGCACCTCCAACGCCGACATCGCCCGGGCCGTGTCCATGGCCCCGTCGGCCGTTCTGGAGCGCGTGCGCAAGCTTGAGCGCAAAGGCGTCATCACCGGCTACGAGGCCCGCATCGATCCGTCCAAGGTCGACTTGGACCTGACCGCCTTCACCTTCGTCAAGACCGACGAGCCCGTGGGGGCCATCGACACCGGCCAGCAGCTCGCCGCCGTGCCGGGCGTCCAGGAAGTCCACTATGTGGCCGGCACGGCCGCCTACCTCATCAAGGTACGCGCCCCGGACACCAGGTCGCTGGCCGACCTGCTCAAGGTCATCGGCCGGCTCTCCACCGTGCGCGACACCAATACCACGGTGGTGCTGCAAACCGTCAAGGAAACCGGCGCGCTCCCCCTGGGATCGCTGCCCCAGCCCGGAGAGGAATGATGCAACACTCGCTCGACGACGCCATCCGCCAGCGCGGCAAAGCCTTCTTCGCCAGCATCCGCGGCGAATCGCCCTCGATTTTCAACAAGGGCTTCTGGACCGGCAAGGTCATGGACTGGGCCATGCAGAACGAGGCCTTCAAGGTCCAGCTGTTCCGGTTCGTGGATGTTTTGCCCTACCTCACCACCTCCGACAACCTGTCGCGCCACATCGAGGAATATTTCTCGGGCGGCGACGCCGGGGACATTCCGTCGGTGCTCAAGTGGGGCGCGGAAAAGTCGGGCATGTTCGGCGGCGTGGCGGCCAAGCTCATGGGCAAGGCCATCCGCTCCAACATCGAAGGCATGGCGCGGCAGTTCATCGTCGGCGAGAAAACGAAAGAAGCGGTGAAAAACATCGCCAAGATCCGCAAGGACGGCTTTGCCTTCACCGTCGATCTGCTCGGCGAGGCCACGGTCTCCGAGGAAGAATCCGACGCCTATCGCAACGGGTATCTGGAAGTCCTGGACGCCATCGCCGCCGAGCAGGGTTCCTGGAAAGCCTTTGGCGGCGCCGGCGACGGCCTGGACTGGGGCAGCGCGCCGCGCGTCAACGCCTCCATCAAGCCCTCGGCCCTGTTTTCCCAGGCCAAGCCCATGGACTTTGAAGGTTCCGTGGAAGGCATCCTGGCCCGGATGCGGCCCATCTACCGCAAGATTGTGGCCATGGGCGGGGCGCTGTGCATCGACATGGAGCAGCTCAAGTACAAGGACATCACCATTGAGCTGTTCAAGCGTCTGCGCAGCGAACCGGAGTTCCGCGACTACCCGCACCTGTCCATCGTGCTCCAGGCCTATCTGCGCGACACCGAGCACGACCTGAACCAGCTCATCGAATGGGGCCGGGCTCAGGGCCTGCCCTTTGGCATCCGGCTGGTCAAGGGCGCCTACTGGGACTACGAAACCGTGGTCGCCAAGCAGATGGGCTGGCCGGTGCCGGTCTGGACGAAAAAGCCCGAGTCCGACATCGCCCACGAGAAGCTCTCGCGCATCATCCTGGAGAACAGCGACCTCATCTATTTCCAGTGCGCCTCGCACAACATCCGCACCATCGCCTGCGTCATGGAGACGGCGGCCGAACTGGGCGTGGCCGACAACCGGTATGAGTTCCAGGCGCTGTACGGCATGGCCGAGCCGGTGCGCAAAGGGCTGCTCAAGGTGGCCGGCCGGGTGCGCCTCTACTGCCCCTACGGCGAACTGCTGCCGGGCATGGCCTATCTGGTGCGCCGGCTGCTGGAAAATACCGCCAACGAATCCTTCCTGCGCCTGAGCTTCGCCGACGGCGAGGCCGAGGACGTGCTGCTGGAAAATCCCGAAAAGACCCTGGAGCGCGAGCTCGCCCAGAAGCCGGCCCGGGAGCCGGCCGCGCCGGCCGTCATCGACGGACTGACCGCGTTTCGGGGCGAACCCCTGGCCGATTTCACCATCGCCGACATGCGCGCTGCCTTCCCGGCCGCCATCGCCGCCATCCACGCCAAGGCTGGCCGGGTGATTCCGCTCTCCATCGGCGGCAAGACCATCGAGACCGCCGACCGCATCCCCACCGTGAACCCGGCCAATCCCGAGGAAGTGCTGGCCAATGTCTGCCAGGCCGGCATTGCCGAAGTGGACGCGGCCATCGCCGCCGCCAAGGCCGCCTTCGGTCCCTGGCGCGACAAGAGCCCGCGCGAACGGGCCGAGGTGCTCCTGAAGGCTGCCGCCATCGCCCGCCGCGAGATCGTGGCCCTGTCCGCCGTGCAGGTGCTGGAAGTCGGCAAGCAGTGGGATCAGGCCTACAACGACGTGGGCGAGGCCATCGACTTCCTGGAATACTACGCCCGCGAGGCCGTGCGCATCGGCACGCCGCGCCGCATGGGCCGGGAGCCGGGCGAGAAGAACCACCTCTTCTACGAAGGCAAGGGCGTGGCCGCCGTCATCGCGCCCTGGAACTTCCCCCTGGCCATTTCACTCGGCATGGCCTCGGCCGCCATCGTCACCGGCAACACCGTGGTCTTCAAACCCTCCAGCCTGGCCTCGCTTATCGGCCACGGCTTGGTCGACATCTTCAAGGAAGCCGGCCTGCCGGACGGCGTCTTCAACTTCTGCCCCGGCCGCGGCTCGGTCATGGGCGATTATCTGGTCGAGCATCCGGCCATTTCCACCATCGCCTTTACCGGCTCCATGGACGTGGGCCTGCGCATCATCGAAAAGGCGGCCAAGGTGCATCCCGGCCAGGACTACTGCAAGCGGGTCATCGCCGAGATGGGCGGCAAGAACGCCATCATCGTGGACGACGACGCCGACCTCGACGAGGCGGTGCTGGGCGTGGCCTACTCGGCCTTCGGGTTCCAGGGCCAGAAGTGCTCGGCCTGCTCGCGGGTCATCGTGGTCGATTCCATCTACGAGCGCTTCACGGCGCGGCTCAAGGAAGCCTGCGAGAGCATGAAGATCGGCCCGGCCGAAGACCCGGCCAACGCCATGGGACCGGTGGTCGACGCCTCCCAGCAGGCCAAGGTGCGCGAATACGCGGCGCTGGCCCGCCAGGAAGGCAAGGTGCTGGTCGAGCGCGGCCTGGACGCCAAGGGCTATTTCGCGCCCATGGTGGTGGTCGAGGGCATCCGCCCCGAGCACCGTCTGGCCCAGGAAGAGATCTTCGGGCCGGTGCTGTCGGTCATGCGGGCCAAGAGCTTCGACGAGGCCATCGAATGGGCCATGTCCACCCGCTATGCGCTCACCGGCGCGGTCTACAGCCGCAGCCCCCGCCATCTGGAAAAGGCGCGCAAGGAATTCCGCGTGGGCAACCTGTATCTGAACCGCAACAGCGTCGGGGCCATGGTGGCGCGCCAGCCCTTTGGCGGCTCCAAGATGTCGGGCGTGGGCTCCAAGGCCGGCGGCCCGGATTACCTGCTCCAGTTCGTCGATCCCCGCGTGGTGACGGAAAACACCATCCGTCGCGGATTCACGCCCATCGACGAAGATGACGAGTGGGTTGATTAGGCTGGAGATGGTTTAGGGAAGAGCTAACCGAGAGAAGAGACAAGAGAAGTGATAAGAAAAAGCCGGGGGTGGGGGACCACTCCCGGCTTTTTGTTCGCCCTGGCCGGCCCAGGCGACGCGACGCGACCGCTCCAGCCGTTGCCGCCAGCCACGCTCCCTTGTATACGCCATTTATGGTCCCCCATGCCCGGTTTCTCGCCGTCTTCCTGGCCGTCGCGGCCGGGGGGATATTCCTGGCCGCCGCCTTTTCCGCAGGCGTCGATCCTTACGCCGCCTTCGGCACGCCGCCGATCCCGGGCCTGACCACCGAGAAAACCCACCCCGACCATATCACCAAACCTTACGTCGTGCTGCGCGGCGACTACGACACCCTCATCGTCGGCTCCTCGCGCTCCCGCGACATCTTCTGCCCCGACCTCGCCGCCCTTTATCCCGGCCAGGACGTGCGTTGCTACAACGGCGGCATCGCCCACGCCGACTTCCCCATGAGTCGACGCATGGCCGACCACGCAAACGCCGTCACGCCCCTGCGCCGGCTGGTCGTGGCCCTGGATTTCTTCGGCTTCAACGCCGGCGGCTACACCCCCTTCGACAAGACCGACGCCGAGCGTTTTCTCGGCCAGCCCGGCAAACTGCCCGGCGGGCTTATCAGCGACGTCTGCCGTCTGCTGTTCTCCCGCGCCGCCCTGGAAAAATCCGTGGAGACCTTGCACCACAGCCGCCTTGCTGCAGCGCCCAAGCCGGTCGAAACGGCCGACGCGGCCACGCCGCCCCTGCCCCCAGCGCCGGCCGCCACTCCCGAGCCGGCCGTAGCCGCCCCGACGCCAACGTTGCCCAAACCGGCCACTGTTCCCGAGTCGGTCGCCGCCGCATCGCCCTCCACGCCGCCTGAACTGACGCCCCCCCCCGAACCAGCCACCGCTCCTGCGCCGGCCGCACACAATCCCTTTGTCGGCTTCTATCCGGCCGTGCTCCAGTTTTACCAAAACTACAGCTTCACCCATCCCCGCACCGGGGCCTCCACCCTGGACGAACTGCGCGACCTGCTCGCCGCCTGCCGGCGGCGCGGCATCGAAACGTTCGTGCTCATCAACCCCTTCCACGCCGTCATGCTCGACGTGCTGCGCCAGGCCGGCTTGTGGGAGCGCTACCTTGCCTGGAAGACCGCCGTGGCCGACGTCGTGGCCGGGGTCAACGCCGACGGCCCGGGACCGCGTGTGGCCTTGTGGGATTTCTCCGGCTACAACGCCGTCACCGTCGAGCCCGTGCTGGTGGACGGCCGGCTACGCAATGAGCTGGAATATTTCGCCGACGCCTTTCACTACAAACGCAACGTCGGCGCGCTCATGCTGCGCCGCATGATTGCCGGCGAAGAAGCCGTGCCGGGCTTCGGGCGCGAGCTGACCCCGGCCGAGGCCGCCGCCGAGCCGGCCCGGCTGGAAGCCGGACACGAGGCCTTCCTGCGCGATCAGGCCGCCCACGTCGACAGGGTCCTTGGCCGCGTAACCGCCGGGAGCAAACCGTGAAGCGCGAGCGGGAAACGGCCAGGGCGCGGCTGGCCGAGACGATCAAAGCCGAATTCGCCGCCCTGGCCCGGCTGCGCGCCGCCCTGGAGGCCGCCCTGGACGCCGGGGACATGGCCGCCGCCCGGGACATGGCCGGCCGTTTCGGCCCCAAGGCCCAGCATCTGCGCCGGCTCTTGGCCGCCCAGGCCCCGGAGACCGCGCCGCCGCCGGAGGTCCTGGACGCCTGGAACGTCCTGGCCGTCGACGACAACACCCTGCGCCTGACCCTGCCCGACCAGCTCCAGGCCGTCATGTCCTGGCTCGGGCGGCGACGCCGGGCCGCCCTGGCCGCCCTGGGCGACGGGAGGCGGCGCGCGCGGCGTCTGGCCCGGTTGGCCGCCGGCCTGGCCCTGGCCGCCTGTCTGGTCGTCGGCGCGCGCCACGCCTGGCTGGCCTATGCCCACCACCTGGAATTGGCCGCCCGGTCGGATTTCGCCGTGGATCTCGTGGCCGCGCCCGAGGCCCTGCCCCTGGACTTCAAGACGGCGGGCCTGCTTTCCGTCGAACGCGACGACGGCCATGTCTGGCGCTGGGGCCTGGGGCCGCAAACGGTGATGGCGTTTGTCCTCTACGAGCCGCGCCGGGTGCGGCTGATGCTGCAGTGCAACAACCCCGTGCCGGGCCAGACCATCGCCGTCACGGCCAACGGCAAGCAGGCGACTTGGGAGCTGCCCGAGGCCCGGCCCTGGATGGCCGGGTTGGACGACTTCTCCCTGAGCTTCGACGGCGTCGTGGGCCTCAATTCGGTCGTCATCGACTACCGCCGCTTCAACCAATCCGGCGTCGCCTTTGCCCCGGCCGACCCCACCAACTACGCCGCCGCCTTCACCGCTATAACCCTCACAACCCAGCGCCCCTGACACGTCATGCTCTTTAATTCCTACATTTTCCTCTTTGCCTTCCTGCCGCTGGCCTGGGCCGGTTTCGCCGCCCTGTGCCGCCGCGACGACCGCCGGCCGGCCAAAATATGGGTCATCCTGTGTTCGCTGGCCTTTTACGGCTGGTTCAACCCGGCCGATCTGCCGGTCATCCTCGGCTCCATCGGCGTCAACGTCGCCCTGGCCCGGGCCATCGCCGCCGGCCCGGCGCGCCGACGCGCCCTGCTGTTCGCCTGGGGCGCGGCCGCCAACACGGCGCTTTTGGCCTATTACAAGTACACCCGCTTTTTCGTTCTCGACGTGCTGGCCCCCCTGGGTGTCACCTTGCCGGCCCCGCATATCGAGCTGCCCCTTGGCATCTCGTTTTTCACCTTCCAGCAGATCATTTTCCTGCGCGACATCAAAAACGGCGCGGTCTCGGACTTTCGTTTCCTCGACTACGTGTTTTGCGCCACCTTTTTTCCCCATCTCATCGCCGGCCCCATCATCAAGTACAAAAACATCCTGGCCCAGCTGGTTTCGCGGGCCTTTTTCGCCGTATCGAGCGTGACCCTGGCCTGGGGATTTTCCTGGCTGGCGCTGGGGCTGGCCAAGAAGGTGCTCATCGCCGACCGGGTCGCGCCCGTGGCCAACGAGGTCTTCGGTCTGGCCGCCTCGGGCGGCCCTTTTGGCGCGGCTGCGGCCTGGGCCGGGGCGCTGGCCTACACAGTGCAAATCTACTTCGATTTTTCCGGCTATTCCGACATGGCCATCGGGCTGGCGCTGCTGTTCAAGATTGAGCTGCCGGTCAATTTTGATTCACCGTACAAGTCGCGCTCCATCGTGGAGTTCTGGCGGCGCTGGCACATCACGTTGTCGTGGTTTTTACGCGAGTGTCTCTACATTCCCTTTGGCGGCAACCGGAAGGGACCGTTTCGCCAGTACGTCAACCTGCTGGCCACCATGCTGCTCGGCGGCTTGTGGCACGGCGCGGGCTACGGCTTCGTGTTGTGGGGCGGCGTGCATGGGCTGGCCCTGGCCGCCACCCACGCTTACGGCCGGCTTCGGGGATCGGCCCGGCCGCTGCCGGCCTGGCTGGCGGTTGGCGGCACGTTTTTGCTGACGCTTTTGGCCTGGGTGCTCTTTCGGGCCGAAACCCTGGGCGCGGCCGGGCGGGTGTACGCGGCGCTTTGCGGCGCAGGCCCGGGGGGCGGGCCGGTGTACGGCTGGCCGATATGGTGCGGCTTAGCGGCCTGCGCCGGGCTGGCGTTTTTCGCGCCAAACACCCAGCAAATCCTGGCGGCGGCTCGACCGCGTATCGAAGCGTTTTTGTCGCCCGGCGAAGCGCCCGCGCCCGGCTGGCTGTCCTGGCGTCCCACCACGGCCTGGGCCGTGATGCTCGGGCTGCTCTTTCTGGTCATCGTGACGCAGCTGTCGAACGCGACTGATTTCTTGTATTTTCAGTTTTAGGAGAGAACAACGCGCCCCGGGAGATGCTTGCCGGCCGCCCGCAGTAAAAAACGAGCGTGGGCAGGGGGAACCTGGCCCCCCCCCTTTCGACCTGACGCCTCCCCCCTTTGCGCATCCGGTTGACGACCCGCCCCACTTCGGCGCAATACTGCACTCATGAAACACCTCGCCGCCGCCATCGCCCTGTCTTGTCTCACGCTCTTGGCCGCCTGCTCCCTTGGCGGGCCTACGGACGCCGAGGTGGAGCTGGCTTTCCGCTCCGCCATCCAGCGCAACGACATCTTCGGCCTGCTCAGCAACACCGTGACCATTGAGCGTTTCGTGGTCGACAAGAAAGAGCGCAAGGCCGACGGCGTCTATGAAGCCACGGTCACCATCGTGTCCTCGGCCGCCCTGGGCCCGCTGTCCGTGGGCGGGGCCAGGCAGACGACCCTGCGCCTCAAAAAGATTGACGACCGGTGGGTGGTTTTGCAGTAAGGGGACAGCGCCGGGTGGCGCCACTATAGTTGCTCAATGGCCATTCCGGCCTGTCGTCAGAAATGTTCATTCGTTTATCCAAGACCTTCGGCAACAGCCCGGAAGTCTGGTTGCGAATGCAAATGCAGTATATCCTAGCCCCCGCCTGGCGGGCTCGATCCATGTCACTCGCGTTTGGGGAGGCAGAGGCAAGTGTGGGACCCTACATCTTTTTTATAATGGGAAAAGTGCCTGTCAGCATGTTTTGAGATCAAAAAATATACAATGCACCAAATCGATTTGCTTTTGTAAAGTTTTTATCTTCGACTGCCTTACGCACATCACAAAGCAAGAAAGCACGTATATTTGAAAATGAAGTCGATGAAAAGTGAAAATGCCGTATTATTGCGAACGCATCACCAACAAAAACTGGAATTCGATCTTTGTCTTCCAACTTATACTCTGCGAGCTCACACAACCCTCTTTCGGTAGACTCAGAAAGCGAAACACCTGAACGTTCACAGTTCAAGTGTCTAATTAACTCTTTCAAAACGGATATTGACATGAAATTTATCTTTCCAGGAGACAAACACTTTTTAACCAAAGAATTAAGGCAATAATTCGGAACATTACCAACGCTCTTAAACATTGCGTTCTCAGAGTAGCCGCAAACGTCAACAAACGAGATCAGGCTGGAATATTCCGGTGTAAATCCTAAAGCTTGAAACCTCCTGTGATAACGACGGCCTGCCCTGAATTTATATCCTTCGACTAGAAAGGGATGATGAACTTTGTAGCGTCTCCAAAAAGAAGGTCCGTCTTCAAGGTACTCTATAACAAGCTCCTGCTCTTTCACGCCCAAGATGGAATCAAAGTTCGCATCTGTTCCCCAGAAAATGTACTTTGCACTCTCTGGTGAAACACCTTGATAGTGCTGAAGTTCGTAGGCGCTTTTAATCTTATTGCTCATTGCCGTCTGGTTTTCTTGTTGATGCAAAACAACCCACTCTAGATACTGCGCGTATAGCGCCTATCCTACTCGCTTGGCAATAGTTTTCCCGCCTCACCCCCGCCCCCGCTGCACCCCAAGCCCCGCCAGAATCAGCCCCAGCCCGACCACCGTGGACGGCAGGATCGCCTCGCCCACGAAGAAGTGGATCAAGAGCAGCGACAGAAAGGGCGAGAGAAATATCAGGTTCGCCACCTTGGCGGCGTTTTCGGCGCACTTGAGCGCCGTGAGCCAGGTGACAAAGGCCAGCCCCATTTCGAACACGCCCACATAGGCCGCGCCGGCATAGCCTTGCCAGTCGGCCGGCGGCAGACCCGGGCCCAGGACCATGGCCAGCCCGCACAGCGGCACGGCGCACAGGAAATTGGCCAACAGCCCGGCCACCGGGTCGCGGTCGTCCTTGGCCCCCCAGATCCAATACAGCGCCCAGATGACCGTCGAGGCCAGGGCCAACCCCACGCCCAGGGGGCTGGCGAAGCGCATGCCGAGGATGTCGCCGTGGGTGGAGATGACCACCACGCCGCTGTAGCTGATCAAGATCGCGAGCAGGTCGCGGCGGCGCAGCTTCTGGCCGAGCATGGGCACGGCCAGAAGCGAGAGCGTCACGGCCCAGGTGTAGTTGAGCGGCTGGGCCTCCTGGGCCGGCAGCAGGTCGTAGGCGGCAAAGAGAATGGCGTAGTAGCAAAAGGGGTTGAGCGCGCCAAGCAAGGCCGAGCGCCGCCACTGGGCCGGGGTAAAGGCGGCCAGCCGCCGCAATCCGCCGGTGGCGGCCAGCACCACGGCCAGGGTCAGGCACGAGGCCAGGCTGGCCAGAAAAAGGAGCTGGAGCGGCGCGAGATGGGCAAGCGACAACTTGAAGGCCGAGGCCACGGTGGACCACATGGCCACGGTGGCCAAGCCGTAGCGGGTGGCCCGTTTTTGATCCTGCATCCAAAACCCCCGGGTTTCCGATGGCCTATCTGTTTGCGGCGAAAAAACCAAGGCGGTTTCCGATTCCCCCGGTTGACAATCCCGCGCAAGTCCGTATTCTGACGTCTTGGCATGACATCGGCCCCTGGGCTCCGTTCCCGCGACGCGGTCTCGCTGCAAACCCGTCGCCCCCACCCGGAACGCTTAACGCCCCCCGATGGCCAAAGGCCCCGATCTTCCGATCCTGACGCGGCCCGCAGCTTCCGTTTCTCGCATCGCCCGATCGCCCCCGCGCGCGAAACCGTTTGTTGCGCGGATTCACTTCTGCCAAAGGATATCCTTTTGAGCTTCGACTCTTTTTGCCTGCACGAATCCCTGATCGCCAACATCAAGCGCGCCGGATACGAAACCCCCACGCCCATCCAGGCCGAAGCCGTGCCCCACGTCATGGAAGGCCATGACCTCATGGGCCTGGCCCAGACCGGCACCGGCAAGACCGCCGCGTTCCTGCTGCCGATCCTGCACCGCCTCATCACCAATCCGGCCCGTACCCGGTCTCCCCGTACGCTCATCCTGGCCCCGACCCGCGAGCTGGCCGAACAGATTTTCCGCTCCACCCTGGACTTCATGCGCGGCACCCGCCTGCGCGCCACGGTCATCTACGGCGGCGTGGGCATGTTCCCGCAAGTGCGCGCCCTGCGCCAGGGCGTGGACGTCATCGTGGCCTGCCCGGGCCGCCTGCTTGACCACTTGAACCAGGGCAACGTCCGCTTCGACGGCCTGGAGACGCTGGTCCTCGACGAAGCCGACCACATGTTCGACATGGGCTTTTTGCCGGACATCAAGCGCATCCTGGCCGCCCTGCCGGCCAAGCGCCAGACCTTGCTCTTCTCGGCCACCATGCCCCCGGCCATCTCCGGCCTGGCCGCCGAGACGCTGACCGACCCGGTCACCGTGCGCATCGGCCAACTGGCCCCGCTGTCCACCGTGGAGCACGCCATCTACCCGATCTCCCATAACCAGAAGGCCCCCCTGCTGCTGCACCTGCTGGGCGAAGCCGGCAAGGAATCGGTGATCGTTTTCACCCGCACCAAGCACCGGGCCAAGAACCTGGCCCAGCAGCTGTGCCGCTCCGGCCACAAGGCCACCTGCCTGCAGGGCAACCTGTCCCAGCGCCAGCGCCAGATCGCCATGGACGGCTTCCGCCGCGGCTCCTTCCAGATCCTGGTGGCCACGGACATCGCCGCCCGGGGCATCGACGTTTCCCAGGTCGCCCACGTGGTCAATTTCGACATCCCGGACACCGCCGAGGCCTACACCCACCGCATCGGCCGCACCGGCCGGGCCGAACGTGACGGCCAGGCCCACACCTTCGTCACCGGCGAGGACATGGGCATGGTCCGGGCCATCGAGTCCCACATGAAAAAGCCCCTGCCCCGCCGCAGCGTCGAAGGCTTCGAGCCCGAGCCCGGCGAATTCCGCCGCTCCGCTCCGGCCCCGCGCAGCGCCGCCCGCCCCCGCCAGGGCTACGGCGCGCCCCGCCAGGGCGGCTACGGCGACCGCCAGCGCCAGGGTGACCGTCCCTACGGCGACCGCCCCTATGGCGACCGTCCGCGCG